>JACSRM010000313.1 GCA_014879745.1 Burkholderiaceae bacterium
GCCGAGCGCGACGAGGTCGTTCCGGCCGAACTCGGCATCGCGCTCCACGCCGGTCTGCGCGGGCCGCGCCAACTCTTCGTCATGCAAGGCGCGGGCCACAACGACTGGTGGGTGCGGATGGACGAGGCGCGCTGGCAGGCCGCGCTCGACTTCGTGCTTGGCGCTGCGCAGTAAGTCGCGCTCAGCGCCGCAATCCCCCATTTGCGGGGTGCCGGGTGCGTGTGCGGCGCGATAACATGGCCTCGACGGTGGCGCGGCGAGCGCGATGACCCATCCGCACCGATCAGACCGGCAATGCTTCGTGCCGGCACCGTCACCACCCCCGCGCAGCGATCGCTGCGCTCCCGCAGCCGGCCCCGTCAGACGCGCGCAGCGCGCAGCCGCAGCGAGAATTCCTGCAGCGCGGCGATGCCGCTTTGCTCGGCCTTGTGGCACCAGGCCTGCAGGTCGGCGACGAGCTGCTCGGCCGAGACGTTGGTGCGGGTCCACATCGAGCGCAGCTCCTCGCGCATCGCGACGAGCTTGCCGAGTTCGGCATGATCCTCGGCGACCTGTGCAACTTGCGCCTTCACGGCGGCCGGAATCTTGTCTTCGTCGCGATGCAGCCAGCGCCGCGCAAGGCGCATCTCGGCCAGCTTGGCGCCGTTGGCCGCGCCCGCCGCCTTGAGCTTCTTGACCTCGCGCCCGCAGGCGGCCTTCAGCCCGGTGGCGTAGCGCGCCATTACCTCGTAGCGGTGCGCGATCAGGGCCTCCAGCGTCTGCGAATCGGCGACCGGCTGGACGGCGCCGAGCTTCATCTGCGGTGGCGTCTTGCGCACCTTGGCCAGACCGAGCATCTCGAGGGCGCGGATATAGACCCAGCCGATATCGAACTCGTAGGACTTCACCGACAGCTTGGCCGAGGTCGGATAGGTGTGGTGGTTGTTGTGCAGCTCCTCGCCGCCGATGATGATCCCCCACGGCGAGATATTGGTCGACGCATCCGGCGCCTCGAAATTGCGGTAGCCCCACCAGTGGCCGAGGCCGTTGATGATGCCGGCCGCGGTGACCGGAATCCACAGCATCTGCACCGCCCAGACGGTGACGCCGATCGCGCCGAACAGCAGCACGTCGATGACGAGCATCAGCGACACACCGAGCACCGTATGGCGCGCATAGACGTTGCGCTCGAGCCAGTCGTCGGGCGTGCCCTGGCCGTACTTGGCGAGCGTCTCGCGGTTCTTCGACTCGGCGCGATAGAGCTCGCTGCCGGTCAAGAGCACGGTCTTGATGCCGTGCGCGACGGGGCTGTGCGGGTCGTCCGCCGTCTCGCACTTGGCGTGGTGCTTGCGGTGGATCGCGACCCATTCCTTCGTCACCATGCCGGTCGTCAGCCACAGCCAGAAGCGGAAGAAGTGCGCGGGAATAGCGTGCAGCTCGAGCGCGCGGTGCGCCTGCGCGCGGTGCAGGAAGATCGTCACCGACGCGATAGTGACGTGCGTCAACAGCAGCGTGACGAGCACGATCTCCCACCAGGTGGTCTGCAGCCAGCCATTCGCCGCCCAGTCGAGCACGGCGTTCCAAAGCGTATTCGATTCGTTCATTGAAGCCCTTGCGTCCGCGAGTTGCGGACAACCTCGCATTTTATTCGGTTCCGCTTACGCGGGCATGGCGCGGGAAATCGATCAGATGCGTTCCCAGGCGGCGGCGAAAAACGCGTCGCTGCCATGCCGATGCGGCCACAGCCGCAGGTAGGGGCCGGCGACCAGCGCCTCCACCGCGTCGACCTGGGCGCGGCGCAGCGCTTCGGCGACCGGCAGCGGCCGGAACTTGCCCGCCTGGCCGGCGCTGAACGCCTCGGCGATCGCCTCGTTCTCCTCCCGCAGCAGGCTGCAGGTGGCGTAGACGAGCCGTCCGCCCGCCTTCACCAGTCGCGCCGCGCCGGCCAGGATCGCCGCCTGATCGACCGCAAACCGGGCCACCGTCTCGGGCGTCTGGCGCCATTTCAGGTCCGGACTGCGGCGCAGCGTGCCGAGGCCGGAGCATGGCGCGTCGACCAGCACGCGGTCGATCTTGCCGGCGAGGCGCTTGATCCGATCGTCGCGCTCGTGCGCGATCTGCACCGGATAGACGTTGGACAGGCCGCTGCGCGCCAGCCGCGGCCTGAGCCCGGCGAGCCGGTGGCCCGAGATATCGAACGCATACAGGCGCCCGGTATTGCGCATCGCCGCGCCTATCGCGAGCGTCTTGCCGCCGCCGCCGGCGCAGAAGTCGGCGACCATCTCGCCGCGCCGGGCGCCGACGGCGAGCGCAATCAGCTGGCTGCCTTCGTCCTGCACCTCGACCTCGCCGCGCAGGAAGACGTCGACCTTGTGCAGCGCCGGCTTGCCCTGCACGCGCAGGCCGATCGGCGAATGGCTCGTCGCCTGCGCGGCGATGCCCTGCTGTGTCAGCGCGGCGAGCACCGCCTCGCGCGAGGCCTTCGCGATATTGACGCGCAGGTCGAGCGGCGCGGGTTGCCCGAGCGCGGCGACGAGCGGCCAGAAGTCGTCGCCGAGTTGATCCTGCAGTCGATCGGCGAGCCAGTCGGGCAGGTTGTGGCGCAGCCTTGGCGGCAGCGCTGCGGTGTCGACCCGCTCGACCTGCTCGAGCCACTGCACCTCCTGCGGCGAAAGTGCCGCGCGCAGGTAGGCCGCATTGCCAGGCCAGGCGAGCAAGGCAAGCCGGCGCTCGATCTCGCCCTGGCCCGACTGCGCCAGATGCTGCAGCAGCAGCCGCCGGCGCAGCACGGCATAGACGATCTCCGCCAGCGTATGCCGCTCGCGCGGGCCAAGTTGGCGCTGGCGGCGAAAGTAATCCGACAGCACGCCATCGGCCGGCGCGTCGAATCGCAGCACCCGGTGCAGCAGTTCGGTCGCGTGTTCGACGAGCGCGTTCGGATGCATCGGCGGATTATCCTTGGCGCATGGCGACGCCCCGGGCAAGGACTTCATCGGCCGCCGCGCGGCGGACGGCCGACTCGCCGCCATGAGTGCGCTGCTCGGCCAGTTGCGGGCCCGCCCGCGCTTGCTCGGCTCGGCCGCGATCGGCATCGCCGTCGGCGGCCTGCTGCCGGCCACGCTGACGCCGGTGCAACGCGCGCTGCTCGGCTGGAACGCGGCCGTCTGGCTCTATCTCGCGCTCGTCTGGATCAATATGTCGCGGCTCGACCATGGCCGCCTGCGCCGGGCCGCGGCCGCGCAGGCCGACGGCGCGGGGGTCGTGCTGGCGCTCGCGATCGTCGGCACGCTCGCGAGCCTGGGCGCGGTCGCGATCGAGCTCGCGGCCGCGAAAGCGGGGCAGTCGTCGCTCGGCGGGCGGTCGATCGCGCTCGCGCTGGCGACGATCGTCGGCACCTGGCTGCTGCTGCCGACCGAGTTCGCGCTGAGTTACGCAAGCCGCTATTTCAGCGATCCGGCGGGCGGGCTGAGCTTCGCGCAGCCACCCTCGGCGCACGCCGCGCCGCCGGCGCCCAACTACATCGAATTCTTCTATTTCGCGGTCACGATCGCAGCCGCTGCACAGACGTCCGACACCAGCGTCACGACGCGCGCGATGCGCCGCTTCGTGATCCTGCACGCGGTCCTGTCGTTCGCCTTCAATACCTTCGTCCTCGCGCTCGCGATCAACATGGCAGCGAGCCTGTTCTGAGACCGCGGCGCCGCGCCGCCGGCCCGGGCCACTCGGCAGCCGCAGGACGAAAGTGCTTCAATCGCGCATGCTCGACATCGACCGCATCGACACCCGCTACGCCAGGAGCGGCGCGTTGAATATCGCCTACCAGGAGTTCGGCGACGGCGAGGTGAAGCTCGTGCTGATCCCCGGCTGGGCGTCGCACGTCGAGAACGTCTGGACCATCCCCGACTTCGCGGCGTTCGGGCGCAAGCTCGCCCGCTTCGCGCGGGTGGTGATGCTCGACCGCCGCGGCACCGGACTGTCCGACCCGGTCGCCGACCCGCCGACGCTCGAGGAGCGCATGGACGACGTGCGCGCCGTGCTCGACGCCGTCGGCTGGCCGCGCGCCGCGATCTGGGGCATCTCCGAGGGCGGCCCGATGGCGATGATGTTCGCCGCGGCCTGTCCCGATCGCACGCAGGCGCTGCTGCTGTATGGCACCTACGCCCGCTTCAGCCGCGGCGACGGCTACCCGCACGGCTATCCACCCGAAGTCAACGCCACCTGGCTGCCTGCGCTCGACAAGACCTGGGGCACGGGCGAGTTGTCGCGCTCCTTCGCGCCGAGCATCACCGGCGATGCAGCTGCGATGCGCCTGCTCGCGCGCCTCGAGCGCATGGCGATGAGCCCGGGAACGGCGCGCAAGCTGTTCACGATGATGACGCAGATCGACGTCCGCCACGTGCTGCCGGCGATCCGCGTGCCGACGCTCGTCCTGCACCGCCGCGACGACCAGCCGGTGCGCGTCGGCAACGCACGCTACCTCGCCGAGCACATCGCGGAGGCGCGCTATGTCGAGCTCGACGGCGCGGATCACCTGCCCTGGCTGGGCGACGTCGACGCGCTGCTCGGCGCGGTGCGCGAGTTCCTGACCGGCGAGCACAGCGAGGCCGAACCCGACCGCGTGCTGACGACGATCCTGTTCTGCGACATCGTCGACTCGACGCAGCGCCTGGCCGAACTTGGCGACCAGCGCTGGAAGCAGCTGCTCGCCGCCTTCTACGCGCTCGCCGACGACAAGCTGCGCCACTTCCGCGGGCGCCTGATCGACCGCGCGGGCGACGGGCTGTTCGCGAGCTTCGACGGTCCGGCGCGCGCGGTGCGCTGCGGCGCCGCGCTGGCCGAAGCGGTGCATGGGCTCGGCGTGCGGTTGCGCGTCGGCGTGCATACCGGCGAATGCGAGCTGCTGGACGACAAGCTCAGCGGCATCGCGGTGCACGTCGGCGCGCGCATCGCCGCGCTCGCCGCTCCGGGCCAGGTGCTCGTCTCGTCGACGGTGAACAAGCTCGTCGTCGGCTCGGGCCTGCGCTTCGACGACCGCGGGCGCCACGCGCTGAAGGGCGTGCCCGGCGACTGGCACCTGTTTGCCGCGACGGCCGCCTGAGCCGCCACGGCCAAGCGAGGATGAAGGCGAACCGACGCATGGCCGCGCGCGGCGCCGGACCCTCCACGCTCAAGATCGCCGCGCTGACGGCCGTGGCGATGGTCGCGTTCGCCGCCAACTCGCTGCTGTGCCGCATCGCGCTCGCGCACGCGACGATCGACGCCGCGAGCTTCGGCAGCATCCGCCTGCTCGCCGGCGCGCTCGCGCTCGGCGCGATCCTGCGCCTGCGGCGCGGCGCACCGGCACGCGGCGCGGCCGACGGCTGGGCGGCGGCGATGCTGTTCGCGTATGTTGCGCTGTTCTCGTTCGCCTACCTCACGCTGTCGGCGGGTACCGGCGCGCTGATCCTGTTCGGCGCGGTGCAGCTGACGATGTTCGGCGCCGGGCTTGCCGGCGGCGAGCGCTTCCGCGCCGTCGCCTGGTGCGGCCTCGCGCTGGCCGTCGGCGGCCTCGTCGTTCTGCTCTCGCCGGGGCTCGCCGCGCCGCCGCCGGCCGGCGCGGCGATGATGGCCGCGGCCGGCGTCGCCTGGGGCGTGTATTCGCTGCGCGGCCGCGGCGTCGCCGATCCGCTCGCCGCGACGGCGGCCAACTTCGCGCGCGCCACGCCGCTGGCGCTGCTGCTGAGCCTGGTGCTTGCCTTCGATGCGCGCGTCGATGCCTCGGGCGCGGCGCTCGCCGTCGCGTCGGGCGCGCTCACCTCGGGACTCGGCTACGTGATCTGGTATGCCGCGCTGCCTAGCCTGAGCGCGATGCGTGCGGCGACGGTGCAGTTGTCGGTGCCGCCGATCGCCGCATTCGGCGGCGTGCTGTTCCTGTCGGAGACGATCACGCTGCGCCTCGTGGCCGCCTCGCTCGCCATCCTCGGCGGCGTCGCGCTCGTGCTGGCGAGTCGGTCGCGCCGGCCCGCCTGAGCGCCGCGCCGCGGCAAGCAGGTCAGAGCAGCAACTGCGCCTCGCCCGTCAGCTGCCGCACGACGCCGCCCTCGATGCGCAGCGCATCCTGCACGAACCAGCGCACGGCGAGCGGATAGAGCACGTGCTCGCGCGCCAGCACGCGCGCGCCGAGCGCGTCCTCGTCGTCGCCGGCCAGCACCGGCACGACGGCCTGGGCGACGATGGGGCCGTGATCGAGCTCGGCGGTGACGAAGTGCACCGTCGCACCGGCCGCCTTGCAGCCGGCGTCGAGCGCGCGCCGGTGCGTGTGCAGGCCCGGAAACAGCGGCAGCAGCGACGGATGGATATTCAGCAACCGCCCTTCGTAGCGCTGCACGAAACCCGGCGTCAGGATGCGCATGAAACCGGCAAGCAACAGCAGATCGGGCGCGTGCGCGTCGATCGCCCGCGCGAGCGCGGCGTCGAACGCCTCGCGGCTGGCGAATGCGCGATGGTCGACGACCGCCGTCGCGATGCCGCGCGCGGCGGCATAGGCGAGCCCGGCGGCGTCAGCGCGGTTGCTGATCACCGCGCTGACGCGCGCATCCCAGCCCTCGCGCGCGCAGGCCTCGACGATCGCCTCCATGTTGGAGCCGCGCCCGGAGATCAGCACGACGATCGATTTCGCCATCGGCGCAGTTTAGCGAGCCCGCATCGAACGACCGCACCGGCTGCACCGCCCCGGTCGTTGCGATTTCGGCAAGCCCGAGACATTCTTCGCCCGCCAAGGTGCAGCCGGCGCGCTTGGGCACCGCCGCCCGCCGGTATGATCGACGAAAGGGCCGCAAGCCATCGGTTGGGAGTGACGAAGTGGCGAAGTCGAAGAAGAAGAATGTGGCGCCCGCGCAGGATCCGCAGCATTCCGAATCGGCCGACGAGCGGCGCGAACGAGGCCGGGCGCTGCGCGCCACGGTGCAGCGCACGTCGCATGCGGGCTGGAAGGCGGCCCCGGATCGGCGCGACCCGGTCGACCTGGTCGCGCAGTCCAGCAGCGACAGCCTGCCGGCACTCATCCCGATCCGCTACGGGCGAATGGCAACTTCGCCGTTCGCCTTCTATCGCGGGGCGGCAGCGCTGATGGCGGCCGATCTGGCGACGACGCCGACGAGCGGCATCCTCGTGCAGGCCTGCGGCGATGCGCACCTGATGAACTTCGGCGGCTTCGCGACCCCCGAGCGCAACGTCATCTTCGACGTCAACGACCTCGACGAGACGCTGCCGGCGCCGTTCGAGTGGGACTTGAAGCGGCTCGCGGCGAGCGTCGTCGTCGCCGCCGATCACGTCCGCCTGCCCGGCAGCGACGCCGTGCGCCTCGCCACGGAGGTGGTGCGCGAATATCGCGAACGGATGATCGACTACTCGGCGATGCGCGTCCTCGATGTCTGGTACGACAAGATCGACCTGCGGCGCTACCAGGACCGCCACGCCGACCCCGGCGTTCTCGACGAAGTGCGGCGCCGCATCGCCAAGCGCATCGACGTTGCCGAACGCAAGTCGATCCCCGAGACGCTGTACCCCAAGTTCGTCTGCGAGCAGGGTATGCAGCCGCGCATCAAGGACGAGCCGCCGCTGATCTTTCACCCCGGCGCCGATCTGGCACCCGGCGCCGCGAGCGCATACGCCGAGGCGATCACCAGCTACCGCAAGAGCCTGCCCGACCACATCCGCACGATGTTCGACCGCTTCCAGCTGTTCGACCTCGCGATCAAGGTCGTCGGCGTCGGCAGCGTCGGCACACTGTGCGGCGTCGGGCTGTTCATGGCGGGCGAGGACGATCCGCTGTTCCTGCAGGTCAAGGAGGCGCGCGCCTCGGTGCTCGAGCCCTACGCGGGCAAGAGCCGCTATGCGAACCATGGCCAGCGCGTCGTCGAGGGCCAGCGCCTGATGCAGACGGCGAGCGACGTCTTCCTCGGCTGGATGCGCGCCGAGTCGGGGCGCCACTTCTACGTCCGCCAGTTGCGCGACGTGAAGCTCGCGGCGGTGCTCGACGACGTCGACACCCCGCTGCTGCGCCAGTACGCGCGGATGTGCGCGCACGCGCTGGCGCGCGCGCATGCGCGCTCGGGCGACGCGGCGCTGATCGCCGGCTACATGGGCAGCGGCCGTGCCTTCGACGACGCGATCTGCGAGTTCGCGGTCGAGTACGGCGATCAGAACCGCAAGGACCACCGCGCCTTCCTGCACGCGATCCGCGAGGGCCGCATCCAGGCGCAGACCGAGCCCGACTGAGATCGCATCCCGAGCGCCATGCAAGGCGCGCACCGGCGAGCCGGACCCCCGCCCGTAGAATCGCCGTTCGCCCAGCGCGCCCGACGGGCGCCGGCGGTTCGGCACCCGACACGATGAAAGCACGCGTCCTCTCCGGCATGCGCCCCACCGGCGCGCTGCACCTCGGCCACTATCACGGCGCACTGAAGAACTGGGTCCGGCTGCAGGCGCAGTACGAGTGCTTCTTCTTCGTCGCCGACTGGCACGCGCTGACGACGCACTACGAAGAGCGCGAGGTGATCGGGAACAACGTCTACGAGATGGTGATCGACTGGATCGCCGCCGGGCTCGACCCCGAGCAGTGCACGATCTTCATCCAAAGCCGCCTGCCCGAGCACGCCGAGCTCTTCACGCTGCTCGCGATGGGCACGCCGCTGGGCTGGCTCGAGCGCGTGCCGACCTACAAGGACCAGATGGAAAAGCTGAAGGATCGCGACCTCGCGACCTACGGCTTCCTCGGCTACCCGCTCTTGCAGGCGGCCGATATCCTGATCTACAAGGCGAGCTTCGTCCCGGTCGGCGAGGACCAGTCGTCGCACGTCGAGCTGACGCGCGAGGTCGCGCGCCGCTTCAACCACCTCTACGGCCGCGGCGCGAAGTTCGAGGCGCAGACGGCGGCGGCGATCGCCAAGCTGTCGAAGGACGACGCGCGCTACCTCGAGCGCCAGCGCAAGGCCTTCGGCGAGACCGGAGCAGCCGAGGCGCTCGCCAAGGGCGAGGCGATCCTCGCCAGGGCAGCGGCGTCGATCGCCGGCTGGACCGACGCCGACAGCGAGCTGCTGCACGGCCACCTGCGCGGCGCCGGGCGCACCGTGCTCGTCGAGCCGCAGGCGCTGCACACCGAGGTCGCGACGCTGCCCGGCCTCGACGGCCGCAAGATGAGCAAGAGCTACGGCAACGCGATCCTGATGCGCGATACGCCGGAAGAGGTGACGAAGAAGGTGCGCGGCATGATGACCGACCCGGCGCGCGTGCACCGCAGCGACCCCGGCAACCCCGAGAAGTGCCCGGTGTGGGACTTCCACAAGGTCTACAGCGACGAGGCGACGCGCGACTGGGTCTGGAAAGGCTGCACGACGGCCGGCATCGGCTGCCTCGAATGCAAGCAGCCGGTGATCGACGCCATCATCACGCAGCAGCAGCCGTGGCGCGAACGCACCGAGCAGTACCTCGCCAATCCGAAGCAAGTGCACTGGATCGTCGAGATGGGCACCGAGCGCGCGCGCACCGTCGCGCGCCAGACGATGAAGGACGTGCGCGACGCGATCGGCCTGAACTACTGACGCGGTGAGCAGCAACGACGCGGCCCTCGCCCGCCATGCGCGGCTCGTGCAGGCGCTGCTCGCGGGCGATGCGATCGCGGCGCCGCCGTCCGAACGCGAACTGATCGAGACCCACATCTCGAGCCTGATCCTGGCCGGCGATATCGTCTACAAGCTGCACAAGCCGCTGAAGCTGGACTTCCTCGACTTCTCGACGCCCGAACTGCGGCGCGCCGACTGCCTCGAAGAACTGCGCCTGAACCGGCGCACCGCGCCGCAGCTCTATCTGGACGTGCTGCCGCTCGTCGGCACCTCCGACGCGCCGCGCATCGGTGCCGCGGGCGACGCCGCCCGGGCCTTCGACTGGGTGCTGCGGATGCGCCGCTTCGAGCAGTCCGCGCTGCTCGACGCGATGGCGCGCGAAGGCCGGCTGACCGAGGCGCACATCGACGCGCTGGCCGAGCGCATCGCCGCATTCCACGCCGCGCTCGCGCCTGCACCGCCGCAGTACGGCGCACCCGAAGCAGCGCGCGGCTGGGCGCTCGCCAATCTCGATGCGCTGGACGCCGCCGCCACGTCCCCGGCACAGACGGCGCGCATCGTTGCGTTGCGGCGCTGGACCGATCGCGAATGCGCGCGGCTTGCACCCTCGATGCGCGAGCGCCAGGCGCAGGGCTTCGTTCGCGAATGCCACGGCGACCTGCATCTGGGCAATATCGCGCTCATCGACGGCATGCCGACGCCGTTCGACGCCATCACCTTCAACGCGGAACTGCGGCATATCGATGTCGCAAGCGACGTCGCCTTCACGTTCATGGATCTGCTGCGTCATGCGCGCCCCGCCCTCGCATGGCGCTTCGCGAGTGCCTGGGCCGAGCGCAGCGGCGACTACGCGGGCCTTGCGCTGCTGCGCTTCTACGCCGTCTATCGGGCGCTGGTGCGTGCGCGCGTCGCCGTGCTGCGCGCCGGCCAGCGCGGCGACGCCGGCTTCGCCGCCGCCGGGCGCGACCTGGCGCTGGCCGAGTCGATCGCCGCATCCGGCGCGCACCCGCCGCGGCTCGTGCTCGCCTGCGGCGTATCGGGATCGGGCAAGAGCACCGTCGCCCGGCTTCTGGCCCAGCACGCGCAGGCGGTTCGCGTGCGCTCCGACGTCGAAAGGAAGCGCCTCTTCGCGCTCGCCCCCGAAGCGCGGCCGGCGCCCGAAGCGCTGGTCGGGCTCTACGGCCCCGAGGCGACGCAGCGCACCTATGCGCGGCTCGGCGCCCTCGCGCGCGGCCTGCTCGCGGCCGGCATCTCGACCGTCGTCGATGCCGCCGCGCTGCGCAGGAACGAGCGCGATGCGCTGCGCGCCCTGGCGGCAATTGCCGATGCGCGCTTCGTGCTGCTCGAATGCTCGGCGCCCGAGCCGGTGCTGCGCGCGCGCATCACGCGCCGGCTGCGCGAGGAGAAGGACGCCTCCGACGCCGACCTTGCGGTGCTCGACCTGCAACTGCGGGCGCGCGAACCGGTCGCGCCCGACGAGGGCGCGGTCGCCTTCGATACCGATACCAGCCTCGCCGAGCTGGCGCGCCGTTGCGCGGCGCTCGCCGGACAATGGCATACCGCAACGACGAACGCAGCCGCATGACACTCGCCACGATCGAACTCTGCCCGGCCGGCGACGCGAAGGCCGTGCTCGTCATCCTGCACGGCCTCGGCGCCGACGGCACCGACTTCATCCCGATGTGCGACGCGCTCGACCTGCGCCGCCACGGCCCGGTGCGCTGCATCATGCCGCGCGCGCCGGAGCGGCCGGTGACGATCAATGGCGGCATGCGCATGCGCGCCTGGTACGACATCCGCGGCGCCGACCTGCAGCAGCGCGAGGATGAGGCCGGATTGCGCGAGTCCATGCGCGACGTGCACGCGCTCGTCGCGCGCGAGGTGGCGCGCGGCGTGCCGGCGCGGCGCATCGTGCTCGCCGGCTTCTCGCAGGGCTGCGCCGTGGCGCTGCTCGCCGGACTGCGCTATCCGGAGCGCCTCGCCGGGCTTGCCGGCCTGTCGGGCTACCTGCCGCTGGCGCAATCGACCGCTGCCGAGCGCACACCCGCCAATCGAGACCTGCCGATCTTCCTCGCCCACGGCCGCAGCGACGGCGTCGTTCCGCTCGCGCGCGGCAGCGCGTCGCGCGATGCGCTCGCCGCGCTCGGCCACGACGTGCAATGGCACGACTACCCGATGGAGCATTCGGTCTGCATCGAGGAAGTGCAGGCGCTCGATGCCTGGCTGCAACGCGTGTGGGCTTGACCGCGCCGATCCCGAACCCCGAACGGAGCACGACCCGATGACAACCCGAAATCGAATCGGCGCACGCGCCGCCGGCCTTGGCCTCGCCCTGCTGCTCGTGCTGCTGGGCGCCTGCGCGACGATCGGCGACGCGCTGCGCGTCAACGTCGTCGGCGTCGAGCCGCTGCAGGGCGAAGGGCTCGAGCTGCGCTTTGCCGTCCGGCTGAGGGTGCAGAACCCGAACGACGGGGCGATCGAATTCGACGGCGTCGCGGTCGACCTCGAACTCGACGGCAAGAATGTCGCGACCGGCGTCAGCGATCAAAAGGGCAGCGTGCCGCGCTTCGGCGAGACGATCATCACGGTGCCGGTCACGGTCTCGGCGTTCAACGTCGCGCGCGTCCTCGTCGGCTTCAGCGGCGCGCAATCGCGCGGCGAGATTCCGTACGCCGTGAGCGGCAAGCTCGCCGGCGGCAGCTTCGGCGCGGTGCGCTTCTCGCGCAGCGGAGCGCTCGCCCTGCCGCAGCCGGCCAGCGGCGCCGCACCGTCGGGCGGTTGACCGCCTGCGGCGGCGCTCGTATCAGTCCACGCCGCTGAAATACGCCCGCTGCCGGCTGCGCGCGGAGTTGCCGAAGTAGCTGCGCCACCAGGTGTTGCTCACGTCGAGAAATTTGAACCTGGTATTCGCCGGGTCGCCCTGCGCCGCCGCCCATTCGCGAAACGCATAGTGGCTCCACAGCCGCATGTACTCGCCCAGATAGATATCGGCAACGCGCCGGTTGCCGCGGATGACGAGCATGTTCTCGTCGTTCCCGGTGGTCGACGCCTCGCTGAAATTGGCCGAGCCGCTGATGACGACCGGGTCGCGCCCGAGCGGGTCGATGAGCGCGATCTTGGTGTGGATGTAGCGCACGTGCGTATTCAGGCCGGTCAGCGCCTCGCGCACCCAGCGGTCGAACTTGTTGGTCGCGAGCAGGTTGCCGACCGCGAAGCGGTTCTCGACCTGCTTGCGCAGCGCGAGCATCTCGGCTTCGGCGGCGGCGCGCTTCGCGGCCGGTACGCCCGACGCGAGCAGCTTGTCGAGCAGCGCGTAGCGCAGCGGCGCCGTGCCGTCCCGGTAGGCATCGCGAAAGCGCGTGCCCATGCCGAAAGCGAAGGTCATGAACAAGGCGTCGCTGGCCGACTTCGCGCGGTCGGCATACCAGTCGAGCGCGGCCAGCGTCTGCTGCGGGCTGAAGATCGAGCCAATCCCCTTCGGCGGCTGCGCGACCGGAATCGCATTCGACGCCGAGAGCGCGGCGCGCAAGGCGTCGTGTGCCGGCTGGCCGGCCATCAGCGTCCAGCATCGCAGATAGGCGGCGGCGACCGGCGGCTGCTCGACCACGTGCACGACGTTGGACTGGCCGTAGACGCCGCCGAGCGAGAAATTGGTCGACCCCGTCAGCACCGCGATCGGCTCGCCGTGCTGCAGCAGCACGATGTACTTGTGATGCGAGATCGGCGGATATTTCACCGCCGGATCGGTCAGCCGCTCGATGCACAGCGACTCGATTCCGGCCGCCTTCGCGGTCGCCCGATTCGCATCGCGCGGAAAGACGACGCCCTGCGCATCCGGCTTGTTCGGATTGGCGTCGTAGAGGATCTGCACGTCCGCGCCGCGCCCGCGCGCGCGCGCCAGCGCATCGGCCATGCTGGCAAGCCGGAATTCGTAGGCCGCGACGCGCAGCCCGAATTCGGGGCCGCTTGCCAGCCCGATGAAATCCTCGATCGCCTCGGCCGCGCCGCGCGACAGCCACGCCCAGCGGCCGTCGCCGGGATTGCCCTCGTCCGGCCGCACATTGCCGAAGCGCCGCGCATATTCCTGCGAGGCGGCGGCGCCGCGGTTGAAATACACGTCGTTGTCGCCGCCCTCCTCCGATTCGGTGCTGACGCGCACCTCGACCTCGCGAAACGGCTGCAGATCGCGTGGCGTGCCCTTCAGCGCGAGCACGCGGTACTTGTAGCGCCGGCCCGGCTTCGCCGAATAGTCCGACCAGGCGAAGCCCTGCACCGGATGCTCGCGCGTCGAATAGGTCGACCCGGCGACGAAGCCGGGATCGGTCTCCTCGAAGGTCTTGAGGCCGCGCATCCACTTCGCCTCCTCGCCGGCGTAGTCGGTGCGGTGGATCGCGAAGCCCATGTGGCCATCGCAATCCTCGCGCGGCATGCTGATGCCGAGCATCACGACGTGCGAGCCGGCGATAGCGCGCACGGTCAATCCGTTCTTCGTTCTGCTTGCGCGCATGGCGGCTCCTCGGTGGGCGGTGTGGTGAGGCGGATTGTTGCGCGCGGGCCGGTTGCGCGCATCCGAAGGCTGGTGGTTCACGCCATCCCGCCTTGTCCCTTTGCCGGCAAGCGGCCGCCGCGTCGTCGCAGCTTGCTTGGCGCTCGCCTTCAACCGTCTCCTCCACGCTCAGTCGGCGCGGGCCCCCAGATCCGCGGCAATCAGCCGCAACTGCTCCAGCGCGGCCTCGAGATCGTCGACGATCTCGCGCGCGATCACCTCGGGCGGCGGCAGGTTGTCGCTGTCGGCGAGCGATTCGTCCTTCAGCCAGAAGATGTCGAGGCTTGCCTTGTCGCGCGCCACCAACTCGTCGTGGTCGTAGACGCGCCAGCGTCCATCCGCGTTCTCGCTGCTCCACGTCGCCTTGCGCTGGTACCGGTTGGCCGGGTTGTAGAGCTGCACGAACTCGTCCAGGTCGGCGCGCTTCAGCGGGTTGGTCTTCAGCGTGAAGTGCTGGTTGGTGCGCAGGTCGTAGATCCAGAGCTTCGTCGTCGAAGCCGTCTCGCTGGCCGGCTTCTTGTCGAAGAAGATCACGTTGGCCTTCACGCCCTGCGCGTAGAACAGGCCGGTGGGCAGGCGCAGCAGCGTGTGCACGTCGCATTCGTGCATCAGCTTGCGCCGGATCGTCTCGCCGGCGCCGCCTTCGAACAGCACGTTGTCGGGCACCACCACCGCGGCGCGGCCGTGGACTTTCAGCAGCGTCTTGATGTGCTGCACGAAGTTGAGCTGCTTGTTGCTCGTCGTGGCCCAGAAGTCGTCGCGCTCGACGATATCCTTCTCGCTCGAGGTCTTCCCGTCCTCGCCGACGATCATCGTGCTGCTCTTCTTGCCGAACGGCGGATTGGCCAGCACGATGTCGAAGCGCTCGCCGGGGTCGGCCGCCAGCGCGTCGGCCACGCGCACCGGCACGCTCTTCTCCGAGCCGATGCCGTGCAGCATCAGGTTCATCGCGCACACGCGCGCGGTGGCCTGCACCAGCTCCCAGCCGCGGAAGGCGCCCTCCTTCAGGTGGCGCTTCTCGTCGCGGGTGAGGTTGGGGTAGTGCTGAGTCAGGTACTGGTGCGCGGTGAACAGAAAGCCGCCGGTGCCGCAGGCCGGGTCGCACACCGTCTCGCCGGGACGCGGGGCGATGCAGTCGACCATCGCCTGAATCAGCGCCCGCGGCGTGAAGTACTGGCCAGCGCCGGACTTGATGTCCTGCGCGTTGCGCTCCAGCAGGCCCTCGTAGGCGTCGCCCTTCACGTCGGCGCCCATCGCCGACCAGTTCTCGGCGGCGATCAGGTCGACGATCACGCGCCGCAGCTTGGCCGGGTCCTGGAACTT
>JACSRM010000522.1 GCA_014879745.1 Burkholderiaceae bacterium
CGCCTCGGTCTCATTCGTTGAAAGCGTGCTTTTTTGGCAGCTTTCCTACACGTTTTCTTGCAATTCGGAATCCCTACCCTGTAAGACTTGACAGTTCCAGGTAAAGCGAATGCCTGTTGGAATCCGGGCTGTGAGCACAAGATGTGCTCGCAAAGAACCCCACCCAGGAGTCCGACATGCAAGCCAGCCTCAAGTCCCTCGTTTCCCGTGCCTTCGGTCAGAGCGTCCGCGCTGCCGAGACCTCGCGCGCAGTCGGTGCCCCTCAACTGCTGCCGGTGCATCTGTGCCAGTTCGTTGGTGGCGGGGTCGCCGCCCCGAAGCACGGCTGGAGTGTCGACGCCCCGAAGCACGGCTGGAGCGTCGAAGCCCCCAAGCACGGCTGGTAAGCCTGCAAATCTCCTCCGGGCCCGCGCCGCGGGCCCTTCTCTTCGGACGAGGCCGTGCCAAGTGACGGCAATGATGCCGTACGCAGCCCTGCCGGCGTGACGCCGCTGTTCCGGCCCGAAGCGGTCGATGGTCAGCGCCAATCGTGGCTGGGCGGGGTTCAGCTCGTCCGGCCATTGTCGATGACGCTGCTCACCTTCTTCACGGTGGGCGTCGCGGCGTTGGTGATCGTCTATCTGTTCGTCGGCGAGTACACGCGCAAGGCGCACGTCAGCGGCGTCCTCGTCCCGGATCTCGGCCTGATCCGCCTCGTCACGCCGGAGGCGGCGACGGTCGTCAGGAACCATGTGCGCGAAGGGCTGCAGGTCAAGCAGGGCGACGTGCTGTTCGAGCTCTCGGTCGATCGCGCGACGCTCGCCGGCGATACCCAGGCCGCCGTACAGCAAAGCCTCGCCGAGCGCGAACGCAGCCTGCAGGGCACGCTACGGCAGCAGGCGCAGCTCCTCCAGACCCAGCGCACGGGGCTGGAAAGGCGCATCGCGGACATGCGGCGCGAGCTGGCGCAGATCGACGCCGAGGCCGCGACCCAGCAGCAGCGCCTGAAACTCGCGCAGCAGCAGCAGGCGCGGCTCGAATCGCTGCGCGCGGAAAACTTCATCTCCGACGCCGCGGTGCAGACGAAGTCCGAGGACCTGCTCGGCCAGAAGGCGCAGCTGCAGTCGCTCGAGCGAGAGCGGGCCGCACATCTGCGCGAAATCGGCACGCTCGAGACGCAACTTCGCGAGTTGCCGCTGCAGGCCGAGGCGGTGCAGAGCGAGACCGAGCGCAGCCTCGCCGCCCTCTCGCAGGAGGCGACGGAGAGCGAGGCGCGCCAGCGCATCGTGATCCGCGCGCCGCAGGACGGTATCGTGACGAATATCCTCGCCGACCCCGGCCAGAGTGTGCAGCCGGGCATCGCGCTCGCCAGCCTGATGCCGGCACAGGCGAAGCTGCAGGCCGATCTGTATGCGCCTTCGAGTGCGATCGGCTTTCTGCGCCCCGACCAGCCCGTCCTGCTGCGCTACCAGGCCTATGCGTATCAGAAGTTCGGCCACTACAAGGGGCACGTTCTGCAGGTGTCGCGCACGCCGCTGCAGGCCAACGAGCTTGCGAGCCTGACGCTGTCGACCACCGCGACGGGTGCCGGCGCCGGCGCGTTGAGCGGCGGGCCGAACACCGGCGAGCCGCTTTATCGGATCACCGTCGCGCTCGATCGCCAGGACGTATCCGCCTACGGCGAGGTGCTGCCGCTCGCGCCGGGCATGCAGCTCGACGCCGACGTGCTGCTCGACCGCCGCCGCCTGATCGAGTGGCTGTTCGAGCCCGTGCTCGGCATCGCCGGGCGGGTCTGACCATGCTCGCGGCGCTCAACCTGGGCTTCGGCGCGAAGCGTCTGCCCGTCGTGCTGCAGACCGAGGCGGCCGAATGCGGCCTGGCGTGCCTCGCGATGGTCGCCGCGCATCACGGCCTGCGCACCGACCTGCCGACGCTGCGGCGGCGCTTCGCACTGTCGCTGAAGGGCGCGACGCTCGCCGACCTCATTCGCATGGCCGGCGCGCTGCAGCTGAATGCACGCCCGCTGCGCGCCGAGCTCGATCACCTGCCGCAGCTCGCGCTGCCGTGCGTGCTGCATTGGGACCTGAATCATTTCGTCGTCCTCGCCTCGGTGCGCCGCGGGGTCGCCGTGATCGTCGATCCGGCGCACGGCGTGCGGCGCATGAAGCTCGCCGAGGTCTCGCGGCACTTTACCGGCGTCGCGCTCGAACTCGCGCCGGGCGCGGATTTCGTCGCCCGCAGCGAGCGCCAGCGCATCACGCTGCGCCAGCTGCTGGGCCGCGTGACGGGGCTCAAGCGCTCGCTACTGCAGATCTTCGCCCTCGCGCTTGCGCTCGAAGCCTTCGTCCTGCTGTCGCCATTCTTCATCCAGTGGGTGGTGGACGGCGTGCTGCTGAGCGCCGATCGCGACTTGCTCGTCACGCTTGGCGTCGGCTTTGCGCTGCTCGTGCTGATGCAGGTCGCCGCGGGCGCGCTGCGCTCCTATGCGGTGCTCTATCTGTCGGCGACGCTCAACGTGCAGTGGATCGGCAATGTCTTCTCGCACCTGATGCGCCTGCCGCTGGCGTGGTTCGAGAAACGCCACACCGGCGACGTGATGTCGCGCTTCGGCGCGATCCAGCAGATCCAGCAGACGCTGACGACGCATTTCATCGAGGCCGTGCTCGACGGCTTGCTCGTCGTCGCGACGCTCGCGATGATGCTCTTCTACAGCGTCACGCTGACCGCGGTCGTGCTCGGCGCGGTGGCGGTCTATGCGCTCTTGAAGTGGGCCTTCTTCAAGCCGCTGCGCAATGCAACCGAGGAAGCGATCGTGCACGATGCGCAGCGCGCGACGCACTTCCTCGAGTCGCTGCGCGGCGTGCAGGCGATCAAGCTCTTCAACCGCCAGCAGGATCGCCAGGCGCG
>JACSRM010000180.1 GCA_014879745.1 Burkholderiaceae bacterium
CCGCCGATCGTTCCGACTGTCTCGCCGCGCTTGACGAGCATGCGCGTGCCGCAGTCGCGCGGCGCCGAGCCGAGCGCCTCGCTAACCTCGACGACGATCGCGCGCTCGCCCGCGGCAAGCGCCGCCTGCGCCGCGATGCGCGTCTCGCGGTCCACCGTGCTACGCGGTGCGCACGGCGTCGATCGCGCGCAGGATCGCCTCGGCCGTCGCCGGTGCCGAAAGCGGCGGGTCGATGCGATGGTGGCCTACCGCCGAGATCGCGTCGCGGATCGCGTAGAAGACCGAGAACGGCAGCAAGAGCGGCGGCTCGCCGACCGCCTTGCTGCGGTGGATGCTGTCCTCGGCGTTCGCACCGTCGTAGAGCCGCACGTTGAAGACGGGCGGGCAGTCGTTGGCGGTCGGGATCTTGTAGGTGCTCGGCGCGTGCGTCGTCAAAAGGCCCGTCTTCGGGTGCCAGACGAGTTCCTCCATCGTCAGCCAGCCCATGCCCTGGATGAACGCGCCCTCGATCTGGCCGATGTCGAGCGCCGGGTTCAGCGACTGGCCGACGTCGTGCAGCAGGTCGGCGCGCAGCAGCTTGCACTCGCCGGTCAAGGTGTCGATCACGACCTCGCTCACCGCCGCGCCGTAGGCGAAGTAGTAGAACGGGTGGCCCTTGAGCGTCTCGCGATCCCAGCTCAGGCCGGGCGTGGCGTAGTAGCCGTCCGACCAGAGCTGGATGCAGTCGATGTAGGCCTGCGCGACGACCGCCGAGAACGGCAGGCTGTGGCCGCCCACCTCGACCTTGTCGTTCGCGAAGCGCACCGCGGATGCGTCGCCGCCGTGGTGCGCCGCGGCGCAGGCGGCGAGCCGCTCGCGGATCTGGCGTGCCGCGTCCTGCGCCGCCTTGCCGTTCAGGTCGCTGCCGGTCGACGCGGCGGTGGCCGACGTGTTGGCTACTTTTTGCGTATCGGTCGCCGTGACGCGGACATGCTCGAAGCCGACGCCCAACTCGTGCGCGACGACCTGCGCGACCTTGGTGTTCAGCCCCTGGCCCATCTCGGTGCCGCCGTGGTTGACGAGGATCGAGCCGTCGCTGTAGACGTGCACCAGCGCGCCGGCCTGGTTGAAGTGCTTGACGTTGAACGAGATGCCGAACTTCACCGGCGTCAGCGCGATGCCGCGCTTCAAGACCGGGCTCGCGGCGTTGAACGCGGCGATCTCTTCGCGCCGCGCGCGATAGTTGCTGGCCGCTTCCAGTTCGGCCGTCAGCTCGTGGATGATGTTGTCGGTCACCGGCTGACCGTACGGCGTCGTGTTGTTCTGCGTCTTGCCGTAGAAGTTCGCGCGGCGCACGTCGAGCGCGTCCTTGCCGAGCGCGCGCGCGATCGAGTCGAGGATGTTCTCGATCGCGATCGCGCCCTGCGGGCCGCCGAAGCCGCGAAACGCGGTGTTGCTCTGCGTGTTCGTGCGGCCCGAGTAGCCGTGCATCGCCACATCCGGCAGCCAGTACGCGTTGTCGAAGTGGCACAGCGCGCGCGTCATCACCGGGCCGGAGAGGTCGGCCGAATGGCCGGCGCGCGACACCATCGTGATCTCGGCACCGAGCACGCGGCCGTCGTCGTCGTAGCCGGCCTCGTACTCGTACCAGAAGCAGTGGCGCCGGCCGGTGACGAGGAAGTCGTCGTCGCGATCCAGGCGCAGCTTGACGGGGCGCCGCAACTTGTCGGCTGCGATCGCGGCGACGCAGGCGAAGAGGGCGGATTGCGACTCCTTGCCGCCGAAGCCGCCGCCCATGCGCCGGCACTCGACCTGCACGTGGTGCGCGTGGCGCCGCAGGCAGTGCGCGACGAGGTGCTGCATCTCGCTCGGGTGCTGCGTCGAGCAGTGCACGAGCATCGCGCCGCCTTCCTTCGGCACGGCGTAGCTGATCTGGCCTTCGAGGTAGAACTGCTCCTGGCCGCCGACGTCGAACGTTCCCTTCAGCTTGCGCGGCGCGGCGTCGATCGAGGCGCGCGCGCCGCCGTCGCGGCTGGCGCGCACCAGATGCATCGGCGGCAGCACGTAGTCGCCGCGCGCGTGCGCCTCGCGCGGTGTCAGCACGGGCGGCTCGGCGTCGATCGCGAGCACGTCCTTCGCGCGCGCCGCGGCGCGCCTTGCCGCGTCGCGCGTTGTCGCGATGACGGCGAAAACCGGCTGGCCGAGATAGCGCACCTCGCCGTCGGCGAGGATGGGGTCGTCGTGCACGATCGAGCCGCAATCGTTCGGCCCCGGGATATCGGCCGCGGTCAACACTTGCACGACGCCCGGCAGCGCGCGGATCGTGTCGAGTGCGATCGCCGTGATACGGCCGCGCGCGGTGGGCGACAGGCCGAGCGCCGCGTGCAGCGTGCCTTCGAGTTCGGGCAGGTCGTCGATATAGGCGGCCTCGCCGGCGACGTGGAGCGCCGCCGATTCGTGCGGCAGGCTGATGCCGACGCGCGCGCCCTGCCGCGCCGCCGCCGTCTCGCGCTGTGCATCGAAGCGGGCGGCGGTATTCGTCAGATAGTCGGCAAACGCTGCGCCGGCCTGCAGCAGTGTCGGATCGATGGGCTTGTTCATGGCGTTGGCTCCGTCAGTCCGGGCTGGGGCGCATGCGGCATCACGCTCCAGACACTCGTCGCGTTCGCGCCGAGCGGATCGTGCCGCCGGGTCTCGAGCCAGAAGCGCTGCAGCAGATTGCGCGCGACCTGCTGGCGGTAGCCGGCGCTCGCGCGCATATCGGTCAGCGGCTCGAAGTCGTTCGCGAGCGCGGCCTGCGCATCGCGCAGCGCCGCTTCGTCCCAGCGCCGGCCGACGAGGGCCGCTTCGGCCTGCGCGGCGCGCTTGACGATTGCCGCCATGCCGCCGAAAGCCAGGCGCACCGCGCGCACCACGTCGCCGTCGAGCTCGATCGCGAAGCCCGCGCACAGCGCCGAGATATCGCAGTCGAAGCGCTTGCTGATCTTGTAGGCGCGCACCACACGATCGGCGGGCAATGCCGGGACGACGATCGCCTGCACGAACTCGCCGGGTTCGAGCCGGTTCTTCATATAGTCGACGTAGAAGTCGGTGAGCGCGAGGCGCCTCGTGCGCGCCCCGTGGCGCAGTTCGAGCTGCGCGTCCAGCGCCATCAGCACCGGTGCCGAGTCGCCGATCGGCGAGCCGTTGGCGACGTTGCCGCCCATCGTGCCGGCGTGCCGGATCGGCGGCGAGGCAAAGCGCAGCCAGACCTCGGTGAGGCTCGCCCAACGCGCGGCGAGCGCGCGCCAGGCGTCTTCGAGCGACGCGCCGGCGCCGATCCAGAGGTCGCCGCCGGTCGTCGCGATGCGCCGCAATTCGTCGACCGCGCCGAGATAGATCAGATCGCCGAGCGGCTTGAACTGCTTGTTGACCCACAGGCCGATATCGGTCGAACCGGCGAGCAGCTGCGCCTTCGGGTGCTGCGCGCGCAGCGCGGCCAGGGCGTCGAGCGAGCGCGGCGCGAAGAAGCGGCCTTCGGCGCCATCGGCAGCATCGGCGGCATAGGCGAGATCGCCGTCACGTTGCATCGCGCGCAGCGCTGCCAGCACCGGCGCGGTATCGAGCGCGGCGGCCGGCAGATCGAACATGCGCTGGCCGGCGTCGAGGATGGGCCGGTAGCCGGTGCAGCGGCACAGGTTGCCCGACAGTTCGTCGGCGAGCTGCTGGCGCGTCGGCCGCGTCCCGGCATGCATGTGCGGCTCGTAGACCGACCACAGCGACATCACGAAACCAGGGGTGCAGAAGCCGCACTGCGAGCCGTGGCAGTCGACCATTGCCTGCTGCACTGGGTGCAGCTCGTCATCGCGCACGGGATGCAGCGCGTCATCGCGCCCAGCGTGCGGCGCACCGGCGTCGATCGCCTTCAGATCCTCGACCGTGAAGAGCGCCTTGCCATCGAGCGTCGGCAGAAACTGGATGCAGGCATTCACCGTCTCGAGCCGCAGGCCGCGCACCGCATTCGATGCGCCCGGCTCGGCGATCGTGCCGACGACGACGGTGCAGGCGCCGCAGTCGCCCTCGTTGCAGCCTTCCTTCGTACCGCGGCGGTGCGCGTCCTCTCGCAGCCAGTCGAGGACGGTGCGGGTCGGCGCCGCAGCGGCGATCTCGACGATCGCACCGCGGTGGAAGAATCGGATCGGACGTGTCGTCATGGCTGCCTTCGGATCGCGGGCCCGCGCGGCGGCCGGCCTGCCTAGGAATTACCCGAAGCTTAAGTCCGATGCCCCACTGCGTGTATACGATGCGCTGCATACCAGCTATCGGCGGCGGCGTATGACGCAACGCGCGGAATTCGACAAGATCGAGTTGCTTCTCATCCGGGTCCTGCACACCTTGATCACCGAACGCAGCGTTTCGAAGGCCGCCTTGCGCCTGCACAGCACGCAGCCGGCCGTCAGCGCACAGTTGAAGCGCCTGCGCGAGCTGACGGGCGACGCGCTGCTCGTTCGCGCCGGCAACGAGATGACGCCGACCGAGACGGCGCTGCAGCTCGTCGGCCCGGCGTCGCTGCTGCTGCAGGAGGCCGAAGCCTTGTTCGGCCGGCGCGACCGCGCCGCCGGTTTCGACGCCGGCCGCAGCGAGGCGATATTTCGCGTTGCGGCGAGCGACTACCTCGATCCGCTCTTCCTGCCGCTTCTCGTCGCGCATGTGAAGCGCACCGCGCCCGGCGTGCGGCTCGAGCTGATGCCGCTGTCGGGCGACTTCGACTACCGCCGCCGGCTCGCGACCGGCGAGGTCGACCTCGTCGTCGGCAACTGGCTCGAGCCGCCGGGCGAGCTGCACCTCGGCCGCCTCGTCAGCGACGAGATCGTCTGCCTCGTCTCCGAGCAGCACCCGGCGGCGCGCAGCGGCGCCGCGCGCGGCTGGACGGCGCAGAAGTACTTGGCCTGCGAGCACGTCGCGCCGATGCCGCTGCACCCCGGCGCGGTCGGCGTCCTCGAGGAGCACTTGAACGCGATGGGGCTCGAGCGGCGCATCGTCGTGCGCGCGTCGCACTTCAGCCTGATCCCGCTGATGGTCGCCGACAGCCTGCTCGTGCTGACGACCGGGCGGCTCTTTTGCTCGCGTTACGTGGAGACGCTGCCGGTGCGCATCGTGCGCTGCCCGGTGCCGCTGCCGGCGATGAACTACTACCAGCTGTGGCACGACCGCACGCACGCGTCGGACGCGATGCGCTGGTTTCGCGACCAGGTGCGCGGCGTCGCGCGCGGCCTGGGCGGCGCCGTCATGCCGCGCGCCGCTGCGCGCGCCGCAGCCTGAGCGACGATGGATTCGGCCGCGACCGCTGCACCCGATCGCGTCGCGCTGCGCGGCGACCTGCTCGACTTCACGGCCGAGCCGGCGTGGGGCGAGACGGCGTCGCCAGCCGTTCGCTTCCGCGCCGACCACTGGCTGATGATCGAAGGCGGCCGCATCGCCGGCGCGCAGCCCGGATCGCAGCCGCCCGCACCGGGCTGGCGGTGCGAGGACCACCGCGGCCGGCTGATCCTGCCCGGCTTCATCGACACCCACGTCCACAGCCCGCAGATCGACATCATCGCGAGCTACGGCGCCGAGCTGCTCGACTGGCTCAACACCTACACCTTCCCGGCCGAGATGCGCCATGCCGACCCGGCCGTCGCCGTGCGCGGCGCCGAGGTCTTCCTCGACGCGCTGATCGCCCACGGCACGACGTCGGCGGTCGTCTTCCCGACGGTGCACAAGGTCTCGGCCGACGCGCTCTTCGCCGCCGCCGCGGCGCGCGGCATGCGGCTTGCGACCGGCAAGGTGCTGATGGACCGCAACGCGCCCGACGGCCTGCGCGACGATGTCGATCAGGCCGAGCGCGACTGCGTCGACCTGATCGCGCGCTGGCACGGCCGCGGCCGGCTCGCCTACGCCGTCACGGTGCGTTTCGCGCCGACCAGCACGCCGGCGCAACTCGCGATGGCAGGCAGCCTGTGCGCGGCGCACCCCGGCGTCTACATGCAGACCCATGTCGCCGAGAACGAGGCCGAGGTGCGCTGGGTGCGCGAGCTGTTCCCCGCCGCGCGCAGCTACCTCGACGTCTACGCCCGCGCCGGGCTGCTCGGGCCGCGCAGCGTGCTCGCGCACGGCGTCTGGCTCGACGACGCCGATCGCGCGCTGCTCGCCGAAAGCGGCGCGCAGATCGCGCACAGCCCGTCGTCGAATCTCTTCCTCGGCAGCGGCCTGTTCGGCTGGCGCGCCGCGCGCGAGGCGGGCGCCGCCGTCAGCCTCGCGAGCGACGTCGGCGGCGGCACGAGCCTTTCGATGCTGCGCACGATGGCCGACGCCTACAAGGTGCAGGCGATGGCCGGCGAGCGGCTCACGGCGTGGACCGCGCTGCACGCGGCGACGCTCGGCGCCGCGACCGCGCTCGGCCTGGAAGGCGAGATCGGCAGCCTCGAGGCCGGGTGCACAGCCGACATCTGCATCTGGGACTGGGCGGCAGGCCCCGTCGCCGAACACCGGATGTCGCTCGCGCGCGAGCTGCACGAGCGCGTCTTCGCCTGGATCACGCTCGGCGACGAGCGCAACCTCGTCGCCGCCTTCGTCGCCGGCCGCGAGCGCTACCGGTGCGGCGGGATGACGACGGACGGCGCATCATCGCGCGCGGCGGCCGCATAGAACGATCCAGGAGACGACTTTCATGCTGCGACTCGAACTGATCGGCATCAGCAAGCAGTACCCCGCCGTCAAGGCCAACGACGGCGTGAACCTGCGCGTCAAGCCGGGCGAGATCCACGCCGTGCTCGGCGAGAACGGCGCCGGCAAGTCGACGATGATGAAGATGATCTACGGCGCGGTGCGGCCCGACGAAGGCGAGATCCGCTGGAACGGCGAGCGGGTGCAGATCGCGAACCCGGCGCAGGCGCGCGTGCTCGGCATCAGCATGGTCTACCAGCACTTCTCGCTGTTCGACACGCTGACGGCGGCCGAGAACGTCTGGCTCGGCCTCGACAAGTCGCTCACGCTCGCCGAAGTGACGCGCCGCATCGTCGAGGTCGCCGCCGTCTACGGCCTGGGCGTCGAGCCGCAACGGCCGGTTCACACGCTGTCGGTCGGCGAACGCCAGCGGGTCGAGATCGTTCGCGCGCTGATGACGAACCCGAAGCTCCTGATCCTCGACGAGCCGACCTCGGTGCTGACGCCGCAGGCCGTAGAAAAGCTCTTCGTCACGTTGCGCAAGCTGGCGAGCGAGGGCTGCTCGATCCTCTACATCAGCCACAAGCTCGACGAGATCCGCGCGCTGTGCCACAACTGCACCGTGATGCGCGCCGGCAAGGTCACCGGCGAGGTCGACCCGGCGCAGGAGACGAACGCGAGCCTGTCGCGGCTGATGATCGGCGCCGAGCCGCCGCAGCTCCAGCACCACAGCGGCGAACCGGGCGCGACGGTGCTCGAGGTGCAGCGGCTGTCGCTGCCGAAGCAGGATCAGTTCGGCATGACGCTCGTCGATATCGGCTTTGCGGTGCGCGCCGGCGAGATCGTCGGCATTGCCGGCGTCTCGGGCAACGGCCAGCAGGAGCTGATGGCGGCGCTGTCGGGCGAGGACGTGCGCGCGGCGCCGAACTCGATCACGCTCTTCGGCAAGCCGATCGGCAACCATTCGCCGCGCCGCAGGCGCAAGGCCGGGTTGCACTTCGTGCCAGAGGAGCGCCTCGGCCGCGGTGCGGTGCCGACGCTGTCGCTCGCGCAGAACACGCTGCTCACGCGCACCGAGGCAGTGTCGGCTGGGGGCTGGATCAAGGTCAGCGCGGTGCAGCTGCTCGCCGCGCACCTGATCAGCCGCTACAACGTGCGCGCCGGCGGCGCCGGCGCGGCGGCCAAGTCGCTCTCCGGCGGCAACCTGCAGAAATTCATCGTCGGCCGCGAGATCGACGCCAGGCCGAAGCTGCTGATCGTCTCGCAGCCGACCTGGGGCGTCGACGTCGGCGCGGCGGCGCAGATCCGCGGCGCGCTGCTCGCGCTGCGCGACGAGGGCTGCGCCGTGCTCGTCGTCAGCGAGGAGCTGGACGAGCTGTTCGAGATCTGCGACCGCATGGTCGTCATCGCGCAGGGCAAGGTCTCGCCGTCGGTGGCGACCGCGCAGGCGACGATCGAGATGATCGGCGAGTGGATGTCCGGGCTGTGGGACAAGCCGGCCGCGGGCGGCGCCGTGGCGAAGGAGCTGTCGCATGCTTAAGTTCGAATCCCGCCCCGAGCCGTCGCGCGTGATGTCGATCGCGTCGCCGCTGCTCGCGCTCGTCGTCACCGTCGTCGTCGGCGTCGCGCTGTTCGCGATTCTCGGCAAGGACCCCGTGAAGGGCCTGCAGGTCTTCTTCGTCGAGCCGGTGAGGAGCGTCTATGCGCTCTCCGAGCTCGCGATGAAGGTGACGCCGCTCTTGCTGATCGCGCTCGGCCTCGCGGTCTGCTTTCGCTCCAACGTCTGGAATATCGGCGCCGAGGGCCAGTTCATCATGGGCGCGGTGTTTGCCGGCGGCATCGCGATGCAGGCAGGGCCGGCGACGAGTCACTGGATCGTCGTGCCCATCCTGCTGGCCGGCATGCTCGGCGGCATGGTCTGGGCCGGCATCGTCGCGCTGCTGCGTGACCGCTTCAACGCCAACGAGATCCTGGTCAGCCTGATGCTGGTCTACGTCGCCTACATGGTGCTCAACTACCTCGTCTTCGGTCCGTGGAAGGATCCGCACGGCTACAACTTTCCGCAGACCGCCACCTTCGCCGCGCCGACTCAGGTGCCGCGCCTGATGCAGGGGATGCGCGCCAATATCGGCCTGCTGATCGCGCTCGGTGCGGTCGCTGCGTTCTGGATCATGATGTTTCGCACCTATGCCGGCTTCCAGCTCGAGGTCGGCGGCCTCGCGCCGGCCGCCGCGCGCTACGCCGGCTTCTCGTCGCGCAAGGCGCTGTGGACGGCGCTGCTGCTGTCGGGCGCGATGGCGGGTCTGGCCGGGGCGCTCGATGCCGCCGGGCCGCTCGGCCAGCTCACGCCGCACGTGCCGGCAGGCTATGGCTTCGCGGCGATCATCGTCGCCTTCGTCGGCCGGCTGCATCCGGTTGGCGCCGTTTTCTCGGCGATCCTGATGAGCATGTTCTATATCGGCGGCGAACTCGCGCAGTCGCGGCTCGGGCTGCCGAAGTCGCTCACCGGCGTCTTCCAGGGCTTGCTGCTGTTCGCGCTGCTCGCGTGCGACACGCTCATCTACTACCGCATCCGCTGGGCGGCGCGACCGTCCGCGCCCAAGGCCGTGCCCGCGGCCGCAAGGGGAGCCTGATGGAATCGGTCGCACTCCTCATTGCGGCGACGCTGAACGCCGGCACGCTGCTCGCGTTCGCTTCGCTCGGCCTCTTGATCAACGAACGCTCGGGCATCGTCAACCTCGGCGCCGAAGGCATGATGCTGGTCGCCGCGATCGCCGGCTTCGCAACCTCGTTCCACACCGGCAGCGACGTGCTGGCATTTGCCGCCGGCGCCGCGGCCGGCGCGCTGATGGCGGCGGCGTTCGGCGTGCTCGTGATCTGGTTCAACACCAACCAGTATGCGACCGGGCTTGCGCTGTCGCTGTTCGGCGCCGGCTTCTCGGCCTTCGTCGGCATCGGCTATGCGCCCGAGAAGCTCAGCGATCGGCTGCGCTTCGAGATTCCGTTTCTGGCCGATATCCCGTTCATCGGCTCGGCCCTCTTCAAGCAGCATCCGATGGTCTATGTCGCGATGCTGCTCACCCTCGCGCTCACCTGGTTCCTCTACAAGACGCGCGCCGGGCTCGTGCTGCGCGCGGTCGGCGAGTCGCCCGAATCGGCGCACGCGCTCGGCTATCCGGTGCGCCGCATCCGCATGTTCGCGGTGATCGCCGGCGGTGCGCTGTGCGGCATGTCCGGCGCCTATGTGTCGGTCGTCTACACGCCGCTGTGGGTCGAGGGCATGGTCGCCGGCAAGGGCTGGATCGCGCTCGCGCTGACGACGTTCGCCACCTGGCGGCCGATCCGCGTGCTGCTCGGCGCCTATCTGTTCGGCGGCGTGACGATGCTGCAGTTCGCGCTGCAGGGCGAGGGCGTGCAGATCGCGAGCCAGTTTCTCACCATGCTGCCCTACCTTGCGACGATCCTCGTGCTGGTGCTGATCTCGCGCAACGAGGGCTTCATCAAGGCGAATATGCCGGCCTCGATCGGCAAGCCGTTCTTTCCCGGCAGTTGACCGCCCGGCGGCAGTTCGAATGTGTTTGATAATCGCCGCTCGCGGTCCCGGCCGCACCCGATTCGCATTCGCCCCACGTTCAACCTGGAGACACCATGATCGAGAATTCCAAACGCGCACTGCTGAAGGCTGCCGGCTGGAGCGCGCTCGCCGCCGCGGCCGCGCTGGCCGGTTGCGGCAAGAAGGAAGAAGCACCGGCCGCGGCGCCCGCCGCGGCGTCCGAGCCGGCATCGGTCGCCGCGGCGAAGCCCGAACCGCTGAAGGTCGCGTGGCTCTATATCGGCCCGGTCGGCGACGGCGGCTGGACCTTCGCGCACGACAACGGCCGCAAGGCGGTCGAGAAGGAGTTCGGTGACCGCGTCATCACGACCTTCGTCGAGAAGGTGCCCGAATCGGCCGACGCCGAGCGTGTGCTGCGCGACGTCGCGAGCCAGGGCAACAAGCTGATCTTCGGCACCACCTTCGGCTACATGGAGCCGATGGTGAAGGTCGCCGCCGACCTGCCGGACGTGAAGTTCGAGCACGCGACCGGCTACAAGACGGCGCCCAACCTGCGCACCTACGACAGCCGCACCTACCAGGGCGCGTACATGGCCGGCGTGATCGCCGGCGGCATGACCAAGAGCAACGTGCTCGGCGTCGTCGGTTCGGTGCCGATCCCGGAGGTGATCCGCAATATCAACAGCTTCACGCTCGGCGCGCAGTCGGTCAACCCGAAGATCAAGACCAAGGTCGTCTTCATCGACGAGTGGTTCAATCCGCCGAAGGAGACCGAAGCCGCGCAGTCGCTGCTCAACGCCGGCGCCGACGTGCTGATGCAGAACACCGATTCGTCGGCCGTGCTGCAGACCGCCGAGAAGGCCGGCAAGTACGCCTTCGGCTGGGACTCCGACATGCAGTCGTATGCGCCGAACGCGCATCTCGCGTCGGCCATCATCAACTGGGGGCCGTACTACATCCAGGAAGTGCAGAAGATGCTCGACGGCAAGTGGGAGACCGGCGAGTCCTGGTGGGGGGTGAAGGAGGGCGCGATCGATCTCGTCTCGATCTCCGACAAGGTGCCGGCCGAACTCAAGGAGAAGGCCGAGGCCGCGAAGGCCGGCCTGAAAGACGGCAGCCTCGTGATCTGGAAGGGCCCGATCGTCGACCAGGACGGCAAGGAAGTGCTGAAGAAGGACGAGGTCGCCGACGACAATTTCCTGCGCGGCATCAAATTCTTCGTCAAGGGCGTCGACGCGAAGATGCCCGGCGCGAAGTAGCGCGTCGCCCGACCCGCGCCGGCCGCCCCCCTCGAGGGGGCGATCGCGGTGCCGCCGGGTCGGCCTTGGCCGCTTGATCGGGTCGCTTGCGCGTCGCGTCTCGCACGATGCGCGGGGAGCAACTGAAGTGAGCGCGTTGCACGACTGGTGGTTGCCGCTTTCGGCGGCCGACGATCCGGGCACCGGCCGGTGCCGCCCGGCGCGGCATTTCGAGACCGCGCTGGTGCTGTGGCGGGCGACCGAGGGTCCGGCCGTCTTCGACGACCGTTGTCCGCACCGCGGCGCAAGCCTCTCGCTCGGCCGCGTGCACGACGACCGGCTCGAATGCCCGTATCACGGCTGGCGCTTCGCGCACGACGGCCGTTGCGTCGAGGTGCCGGCGGTGCCTGGCTTCCAACCGCCGTCCGGCCATGGCGCCCGCACCTGGCAGGTGATCGAGCGCCACGGCCTCTTGTGGGCGGCCGGCGCGTCGGCGTCCGACGCCGAGCCTTTCGCGCCGCCGGCGCTCGCCGGACTGCCGAAGACGCGCGTGCTGTGCGGGCCGTTCGACGTGGCGACCAGTGCGCCGCGCGTGGTCGAGAATTTTCTCGATACCGCGCACTTCGGCTTCGTGCACGAGGGCTTTCTCGGCGCGCGCGATCATGTCGAGGTGCCGGCCTACGAGGTCGCGCACGACGCGCTCGGCCGCCCCGGCGTGCCGCACTACCGCGCCTGGCAGCCGCGGGCCGCTTCGGCATCCGCCGGCGGCGCCTGGGTCGACTACCGCTACCAGGTCCTGTCGCCGCTTTCAGCGCTGCTGCACAAGCAGGCCGGCGCGGACGGTCCCGATGAAGCCTATGTGCTGTGGACGAGTCCGACCGGCCGCGAAAGCTGCCGCGCCTGGTTCACGATCGCCACCGCCGACCCGCATGCCGATGCCGGCGTGCTGCGCAGCTTCCAGCAAACCATCTTCGCGCAGGATCAACCGGTGCTCGAGTCGCAACGGCCGCGCGAACTGCCGCTGTCGGGCGGCGAGGTGCACAGCGCCGCCGACCGCTTCAGCGCCGCCTACCGCCGCTGGCTGCGCGATATCGGCTTCTCGTACGGCTGCTGCTGATCGCCGAGAATACGGGCTCTTGCAACCCGCACGAAGCCGCCCCGGCGCCGACCCGGATCGCGGCGCGGCCCCATCCCTTCCCGCCATGACGAGCATCGACTTCGACGCCATCCCCCGCGCGCGGCTGCCGGCGCTGCTGCGCGCGATGCCCAAGGCCGAACTGCACCTGCACATCGAGGGCTCGCTCGAGCCCGAATTGATCTTCAGGCTCGCAAGGCGCAACGGCGTCGCGCTCGCCTACCCGAGCGTCGAGGCGCTGCGCGCGGCGTACGCCTTCACCGATCTGCAGAGCTTCCTCGACATCTACTACGCCGGCGCGTCGGTGCTGTTGAAGGAGGAAGACTTCTTCGACCTCGGCTGGGCCTACTTCGAGCGCGCCGCGGCCGACAATATCGTCCACGCCGAGATCTTCTTCGACCCGCAGACGCACACCGCGCGCGGCGTGACTATCGGCGCGGTGATCCAGGGGCTCTCGCACGCCTGCCGGCGCGCGCACGCCGAGCTTGGCATCAGCGCGAAGCTGATCCTGTGCTTCCTGCGCCACCTGAGCGAGGACGACGCGCTCGCGACGCTCGACGCCGCGCTGCCGTACCGCCACCACTTCATCGGCGTCGGCCTCGACAGCGGCGAGCGCGGCAATCCGCCCGAGAAATTCGCCCGCGTCTTCGCAAGAGCGCGCGCCGCCGGGCTGCACCTCGTTGCCCACGCCGGCGAGGAAGGCCCGCCCGAATACATCCGCGCCGCGCTCGACGTGCTCGGCGCCGAGCGCATCGACCACGGCGTGCGCTGCACCGACGACCCGGACCTCGTCGAGCGCCTGGCGCGCGAGCGCACGCCGCTCACCGTCTGCCCGCTCTCCAACGTCAAGCTGTGCGTCTTTCCAACCCTCGCTGACCACAATCTGCCGGCGCTGCTGGGCGCCGGACTGTGCGCGACGATCAACTCCGACGACCCGGCCTATTTCGGCGGCTACCTGAACCAGAATTTCGTCGAGACCTTCGCCGCGCTGCCGCAACTCTCGGCGCGCGACGCCTACCGGCTCGCGCGCAACAGCTTCGAGGCGAGCTTCGCGCCGGCCGAAGACAAGGCGCGCTGGATCGCCGCGCTCGACCATGCCTTCGCCCACGCCTGACGCCGCCACGGCGCGCCGAACCGGAACCAACGCATGCTGGAACTGCTGACTTCTCCCGAGGCCTGGATCGCGTTCGCGACGCTGACCGCGCTCGAACTCGTGCTCGGCATCGACAACATCATCTTCATCTCGATCCTGGTCGACAAGCTGCCGCGCGAGCGGCGCGAATTCGCGCGCCGCCTCGGCCTGTTCATGGCGATGTTCATGCGCGTCGCCCTGCTGCTCGTGCTGGCGTGGATCGTCGGCCTCGTCGAGCCGCTCTTTACCGTCTTCGGCTGGCCCGTCTCGGGGCGCGACCTGATCCTGATCTTCGGCGGCCTGTTCCTGATCTGGAAGAGCACGAGCGAGATTCACGAATCCTTCGAAGGCGCCGCCAGCCCGAAGACGGCCAGCGCGGTGAAGACCGGCTTCGCCGCTGTAATTCTGCAGATCATGGTGCTCGACATCGTGTTCTCGCTCGACTCGATCATCACCGCCGTCGGCATGGTCGACGACGTGCGCGTGATGATCGCCGCCGTCGTCTCGTCGGTCGCGCTGATGATGCTGTTCGCCGGGCCGATCGGCAACTTCGTCTCCGAGCACCCGACGATCAAGATGCTCGCGCTGTCGTTCCTCGTCGCGATCGGCGTCCTGCTGATCGCCGAGGGCTTCGGCAATCACGTGCCCAAGGGCTATATCTATTTCGCGATGGCGTTCTCGGTCACCGTCGAGATCCTCAATATCCGCCTGCGCAAGGCCACCGAGCGGCATGCGAAGGCGCGATCCGGCAGCAGCACCGGGGAGTCCAACGCCGGCTGATCCGGCTTCGGCGGCCGGCGGGTCCGCCCCGCGACCGGCGCATTCTTCGCTCGAACTGCTGTCCGGCGTGCCACCGCCGGGCTGCAGGCTTCTCCGTCCGTGGCCATGTAGAGGAACACCATGTACAAAAACCTCGCCCGCGCACTGCTGTGCGCGATCGCCGCCACCCTCGTCGCGCCGCAGGCCGGCGCCGACGACGGGCTCCCGCTGAATGTCGGCTTCGTCTATGTCAGCCCGATCGGCGACGCCGGCTGGACCTACCAGCACGACCTCGGCCGCCGCGCAATGGAAAAGGCGCTCGGCGCCAAGGTGAAGACGACGGTCGTCGAATCGGTCGCCGAAGGGCCGGACGCCGAGCGCGTGATGCGCGACCTCGCGCGCCAGGGCAACAAGCTGATCTTCGCGACGAGCTTCGGCTACCTCGAGCCGGCGCTGCGCGTCGCGGCCGACTTCCCCAGCGTGCGCTTCGAGCAGGCCGGCGGCTACAAGACTGCCGCCAAGGTCAACACCTACAACGCGCGCTACTACGAGGCACGCTACCTCGCCGGACTGCTCGCCGGCAAGGTCAGCAAGACCGGCGTCGCCGGCTACGTCGCCGGCTTTCCGGTGCCCGAGGTGATCCAGGGCATCAACGCCTTCGCGCTCGGCATGCGCGCGGCGAATCCGAAGGCGGTGGTCAAGGTCGTCTGGCTCGACACCTGGTTCGACCCGCCCCGCGAGCGCGAGGCCGCGCTTACGCTGATCCACCAGGGCGCCGACGTGCTGACCAACCACAGCGCATCGACCGCCGTCGTGCAAGCCGCCGAAGAGAAGGGCGTCGGCGTCGTCGCCTACCAGAGCGACATGCACCGCATCGCGCCGCACGCGCAGCTCACCGCGATCACGCACGAATGGGGCGGCTACTACAC
>JACSRM010000086.1 GCA_014879745.1 Burkholderiaceae bacterium
CGACTTCGGCCTCAAGGCCACCGAGCGCGGCCGCATCACGGCGCGCCAGATCGAGGCCGCGCGGCGCGCCATCTCGCGCCACGTCAAGCGCGGCGGCCGGATCTGGATCCGCATCTTTCCGGACAAGCCGATCTCGCAGAAGCCGGCCGAAGTCCGGATGGGCAACGGCAAGGGCAACCCGGAGTACTACGTCGCCGAGATCCAGCCCGGCAAGGTGCTCTACGAGATCAACGGCGTTCCGGAGGCGCTCGCCCGCGAGGCCTTCCTGCTCGCCTCGGCCAAGCTGCCGCTGCGCACGACTTTCGTCGCGCGCCAGGTCGGCGCCTGAGCCGCGAATACACAAGAGACGACCATGAAAGCATCCGAACTGCGCGGCAAGGATATTGCCGGGCTGCAAAAGGAAGTGTCCGAACTGCTCAAGGCCCATTTCGGCCTGCGCATGCAACGGGCGACCCAGCAACTGAACAACCATGCCGCGCTCGGCAAGACGCGGCGTGATATCGCACGCGCCAAGACGGTGCTGGCAGAGAAGAAGAGGGCTGCCAAATGAGCGACGCAACGCAGGCCGCGGCGCCGGTGAAGAATACCCGCACGCTGATCGGCAAGGTCGTCAGCGACCAGCGCGCGAAGACGATCACGGTGCTGATCGAGCGGCGCACCAAGCACGAGCTCTACGGCAAGATCGTCGCCCGCACGAGCAAGTATCACGCGCACGACGAGAACAACGAATGCAAGTCGGGTGACGTGGTCGAGATCTCGGAGTGCCGTCCGATCTCGAAGACCAAGGCCTGGGTCGTCACCCGGTTGATCCAGAAGGCGCCGACGGTCTGAGTGCTGCATCGCCCGCGAGCCTCTCCGAAAAGGGTCAATCGCGGGCCATCCGACCCGACGGCCGGATCGCTGACATAGTGGGCGGCCGGCCGTCGCTTGTTTCTGCGCGAGGCGGCCGCCGCCTCCCGATTCCACTCCAGGAGCATTCCTCATGATCAAGATCGGCGACAAGCTGCCTGCCGGCAGCCTGCAGGAATTCATCGAGGTCGAAGGCGAAGGCTGTTCGATCGGCCCCAACAGCTTCGATATCGAAAAGGCCACGGCCGGCAAGAAGGTTGCCATCTTCGGGCTGCCTGGCGCCTACACGCCGACCTGCTCGGCAAAGCACCTGCCGGGCTACGTGCAGATGGCCTCGCAACTCAGGGCCGCCGGGATCGACGAGATCTGGTGCGTCTCCGTGAACGACGCCTTCGTGATGGGCGCCTGGGGGCGCGATCAGAAGACGCAGGGCGCGGTTCGCATGATGGCCGACGGCAGCGCCGATTTCGCGCGCGCAACCGGGCTCACGCTCGACCTCACGTCGAAGGGCATGGGCGTGCGCGCGCAGCGCTACTCGATGCTCGTCGACAACGGCGTCGTCAAGACGCTCAATATCGAGGCGCCCGGCAAGTTCGAGGTGAGCGACGCGGCGACGATGCTGGCGCAGGCGAGATCCTGACGCGACGGCACAACAGAAGCTGCGCCGCAAGGCGCTGCAAGCGGCGGCGACGCATGCAATTTGACGCTGCTGCCGGTTTCGTGACATAATCCAAAGCTTCGCCGCCAATTCGCCCCTTCCTGCGAGGGGATGCGAGACAGCGGCTCCGCCCATACCGCCAGGACAGCCCGCCGGGATGCCTTGGTGACGGGCCCAAGACTGACCAGCGCGCCGCGGAGACCATCAACGCGGCTTCGATGGGACAAGTTGGGGACTGAACATGATTCAAATGCAATCGCGGCTCGACGTCGCGGACAACACTGGCGCGAAGTCCGTCATGTGCATCAAGGTGCTGGGCGGCTCCAAGCGGCGCTATGCGGCGATCGGCGACGTGATCAAAGTCTCGATCAAGGAAGCCGCGCCGCGCGGCCGGGTCAAGAAGGGCGAGATATACAGCGCCGTCGTCGTCCGTACCGCCAAGGGCGTGCGCCGGCCGGACGGCTCGCTCGTCAAGTTCGACGGTAACGCCGCCGTGCTGCTCAACGCCAAGCTCGAGCCGATCGGCACCCGCATCTTCGGCCCGGTGACGCGCGAGCTGCGCACCGAGCGCTTCATGAAGATCGTCTCGCTCGCACCCGAAGTGCTCTGAGCGCAAAGGCCAAGGAAGCATCATGAACAAGATCCGCAAGGGCGACGAGGTCATCGTCTTGACCGGCCGGGACAAGGGCAAGCGCGGCAAGGTGCTCGCGCGCGTCGATGCCGACCACCTGAGCGTCGAGGGCGTCAATATCGTCAAGAAGCACGTCAAGCCCAACCCGATGAAGGGCACGACGGGCGGCGTCATCAGCAAGACGATGCCGATCCATCAATCGAATGTGGCGATCTACAACGCGACGACGGCGAAGGCCGACCGCGTCGGGATCAAGCTGCTCGCCGACGGCAAGAAGGTTCGCGTCTTCAAGTCCAGCGGCGAGCAGATCACGGCATAAGAGGTCCGCACATGGCTGAACAACAACGCGCCCGGCTGCGGGCTGTCTATCGCGACACGATCGTCCCCGAACTGATGAAGAAGTTCGGCTACAAGTCGACGATGGAGGTGCCGCGACTGACCAAGATCACCCTCAACATGGGCGTGAGCGAGGCGGTGGCCGACAAGAAGGTGATGGACCACGCGGTCTCCGACCTCGCGAGCATCGCCGGTCAGAAGCCCGTCGTCACCAAGTCGAGGAAGGCGATCGCCGGCTTCAAGATCCGCGACAACGTGCCGGTCGGCTGCATGGTCACACTGCGCGGCGTGCAGATGTACGAGTTCCTCGACCGCTTCGTCACGATCGCGCTGCCGCGCGTGCGCGACTTCCGCGGCATCTCGGGGCGCGCCTTCGACGGCCGCGGCAACTACA
>JACSRM010000179.1 GCA_014879745.1 Burkholderiaceae bacterium
TCGGCGCGCACCGTGCCGGCGGTCGCGTTGACGATGCCGCAGACGATGCTGATCAGCGTCGTCTTGCCGGCGCCGTTGGGCCCGAGCAGGGCGAAGATCTCGCCCGCGCGGATCTGCAGATCCACGTCGCGCAGCGCGACGAAGCCCGACTCGTAGGTTTTGCCAAGGCCCCGGATATCGATGATCGGCTGCATCCGCGCATTGTGGTGCAGCCGCCGGAGAGGGCTATGCGCGGTGCAGGACGACGGTCAGCAGCAGCGACGCATCGCGGCGGGCGACGACGGTATGCGCGACGCCGCCGTGCAGGTACAGCATCTGCGCCGCCTGCAGGCGTGTCTTCTCGCCGCCCGCTTCGACATCGGCCTCGCCTTCGAGGCACTGGATCGTGATCTCGCCGTCGACGCGGTGCTCGGCAAGCGTCTTGCCGGCCGGCAGCACGAGGCGGATGACCTCGAGCTGCTCGGACTTGAAGAGCGCGACCGACTTCGCACCGGCGAGCCCCGCTTCGAGCGGGCTCAGATCGACGGGCTGCATCGGCAGCAGGTGTTTGAGCGCCATGCGGCGAGTATGCGCCCGAAGCGGCTGCACGCCCCGCAATCGGCACACGTTGGCCGGGGGATTCGGGCTTCAGCTCCTGTCGGCGATCGCGGCGAGCATGGCGGCGACGGTGTCGAACTTGTGCCGGCAGCGGTCGGCCGGCGCGCGCGCCTGCTCGGCCGCGTCGATGCTGCGCCAGCCCGGATGACCGACGCGCCGCACGCCGCGTTCGGCGAGCAGCGCGGCAAGCCCTTCGGCGCCGGCGCGGCCGTGGTCGACGGTCTCGGCGGCGACCCGCTTCGCGACCTGTTGCGCCTCGCTGCGGTTGGTCGGGATCGTCCCCGACGGCCCGCGCTTGGCCCAGCCGGTGACATACAGCCCCTCGTCGATCCGGCCGTCCTCGTTCGCGAACCGGCCACTGCTTGGCGCGAGCCGGTCGCAGGCGACGCTTTCGTAGCCGATGCACGTCACCGCGAGCTGCGCCGGCAGCTCGACCGTGCCGCCGCCGGCGCGCGAGAAGCGCACCGCTTCGAGCGCCGATTCGCCGACGAACGCGGCCGGCGTCAACCCGAAGTGAAACACGATCGAGACCGGCGCCGGTTCGCGCGCCGCGTTCGCCGCCACGAAGCCGCGCAGCACATCGAGCTCGGGCGTGTCGCCGGCAAGCGTCGCGCCTTCGGCAACGCTCGCCCGCGCCCGCGCGAGGGTTCCGAGTTCGGCCAGCTCGTGCTGGGTGAACTTCGCATCGGCCGCGCCGCGGCGGCCGACGATGTGGATTTCCGCGATCGGCAGCGCTGCCAGGTGCGCCTGGGCCGCAGGGTCGATGTCCGAGCCGGCCATCTCGGCCGCTTCCTTGGCGAGGATGCGAACGACGTCGATCGCGACGTTGCCGTTGCCGATGACGACCGCCGATCGCACCGCGGCGGGCGGCGCCGCGCGCCAATCCGGGTGCGCGTTGTACCAGCCGACAAAGGCGCCCGAGCCGAGCACGCCGGGAAGCGATTCGCCGGCGATGCCGAGCCTGCGGTCGAGCGGCGCGCCGGTCGCGACGACGACGGCGTCGTACAGGCGCAGCAACTCGTCGAGCGAGACGTCGCGGCCGACCTCGACGTTGCCGACAAAGTTGATCCGATCACGCCCGAGCACCTTGTCGAGCACGCGAACGACGGCCTTCGTGCTCTGGTGGTCGGGGGCCACACCGTAGCGAACCAGCCCGAACGGCACCGGCAGGCGCTCGATGACGTCGATCTTCGCGTCGGCGGCGAGCCGCTGCAACTGGTCGGCCAGATAGCAGCCCGCCGGGCCGCTGCCGACGATCGCGAAATGCCTCATGGCCGGCAGGGCCGGACGGCGGGCGTCTTCATGGCGTGCAACACAATGGTTCATTATTGCGTCGCACTGCGATAGGCAGACAAAGCCAGTGCAAGGAGCGCAGGAATGGCGGCCGAAGGCGAGCAGGCCAAGATCACGATCCTCGTCGGCACGATGACCGGCACGGCCGAGATGGTCGCGCAGGAAGTCGAGCAGGTGCTGCGCGACGCCGGCTGCGACGTCGCGCTTTGCATGATGAACGACTGCGGGCCCGAGGTCTTCGAGCCCGGCCGCGTCTTCCTCGTCTGCACCTCGACCTACGGCTTCGGCAACCTGCCCGACAACGCGCTCGACCTGTTCGAGGCGCTCGAGTCGTCGCGGCCCGACCTGTCGGCGATCCGCTACGGCGTCATCGCGCTCGGCGACGGCACCTACGGCGACACCTTCGCGCAGGGCGGCATCCGCTTCGACAAGCTGCTCGCCGAACTCGGCGCGAAGCGCGCCGGCGAGGTGCTGGTGCACGACGCCAACGCGAACACGCTGCCCGAGGAGGTCGCCGCGCAGTGGGCGCGCGACTGGGTGCGCAACGACCTCGGCCCGGCGGCAGGGACCGACACACAGCGAGGCAGCTGATCATGAGCAAATGGGTACACACCTTCCGCGGCGCGGTGCTGGCGTCGGAGTACGACGGCGCGAGCCACATGAACTCGCACATGTACGTCTCGCGCTTCGACCAGGCGACGTGGCTGCTGCTGCACGCGATCGGGCTGACGCCGGCCAGCATGAAGAGCAGGAGGCTGCGCGTCGCGATCGTGCGCCAGAACTACCAGTTCCTGCGCGAGCTGCGCGGCGGCGAGCTGGTGCAGGTCAAAAGCGGCTTCCTCGCCGTCGGCGACAAGTACTTCCGCTTCCTGCACCAGATGATCGACGAGGAAGGCGGCGCGCTGCTCGCCACCTGCGACAGCGTCGCCGTGCAGGCGAGCCT
>JACSRM010000191.1 GCA_014879745.1 Burkholderiaceae bacterium
TTCGAACCAGCGTAGGCGTAAGCCAACAGATTTACAGTCTGCCCCCTTTAGCCACTCGGGCACCCCTCCACGCAGAGCCCGTGAGTGTATCACGACGGCGGCGACGCGCAGGATGGCGGCGATACCGCGCCCGAGAGCTGGGCAAGAACACCGTCGCACCACACCCGGATGCGCCCCGGCGTGTCGGTGCCGGCGGCAATCATATTGACCGATCGCTGGCTCAGATGCCGGGCATAGGCGACGCGCGGCCCGTCGCTGCGGCGCTCGGTCAGCGCGCGCAGCGCCGCGTGGGCCTGGGCGCCGCAGGCCACGACGACCTGCAAGCCGTCGATCTCGGCGCGCAGCCGGTCGAGATTGGCTGCGCTCAGCACTTCGGCCTCGGTCGGCACCGACCGGCCGGTGAGGTTCGGATATTCGACGCTCGGCCAGGAGTTGGTGATCACATACTCCGATCGCGAGACGCTGCGGAAGACCTCCGGCAATCGACGGTGCAGTTCGACCAGCGCCCGCGCCAGATTCGCGCCAGTACCGGCGGCGCACGGGTAGCCGCGGTTCGCTTCGAAGCGCCCGGGGCAGATGAAAACGAAGCCGACCGTCGCGCCCGGGCAGGGCTGCAGGTGCGGCGAGCCCATCAGCGAAACAGCGCCGCCAGCGCGGCGCCCGGATCGCCAGCGCGCATGAACGCCTCGCCGACCAGAAACGCATTCACGCCGGCGCCGCGCATGCGCTCTACATCGCCGCGTGCGAGGATTCCCGACTCGGTGACGAGCAGTTTGTCCGCCGGCAGCCGCGGCCGCAGCTCGAGCGTCGTCTCGAGCGAGACCTCGAAGCTGCGCAGATTGCGATTGTTGACGCCGACGAGCGGCGTCGCGAGGCGCAGCGCGCGGTCGAGTTCGAAGGCGTCGTGCACCTCGACCAGCACCGCCATGTTTAGCGCCAGCGCCTGGGCTTCGAGATCGGCAAGTTGCGCATCGTCGAGGCAGGCCGCGATCAGCAGCACCGCATCGGCCCCCATCGCCCGCGCTTCGGCAAGCTGGTAGGCGTCGATCACGAAATCCTTGCGCAGCACCGGCAGCGGGCAGGCGGCGCGCGCCTGCGCCAGATAGGCGGCCGAGCCCTGGAAGAATTGCGCATCGGTCAGCACGCTCAGGCAGGCCGCACCACCCGTCGCGTAGCTCGCCGCGATCTCGCTTGGCACGAAGTGTTCGCGCAGCACGCCCTTGCTCGGGCTCGCCTTCTTGATCTCGGCGATCACCGCCGCCTGGCCGGCGCCGACCCTCGACCGCAGCGCGCCGGCGAAGTCGCGCACGCCGCCGAGTGATTCGGCGTCGCGCCGCAATGAAGCAAAGTCTCGCTGCCAGCGCGCGGCGGCGACTTCCTCGCGCTTGACGGCGACGATGCGCTCGAGGATATCGGTCACTGGCGCATCCTAAGGCCTTCGGCCGGTCCCGCCGAGCGGGAATGAGCCCACGACGCACGCAAGTGGCCCCTTCGGGACCAAGGCGGCCGGGCGGGGCTCACTGGCGCACTCTACGGCCTTCGGCCGGTCCCGCCGAGCGGGAATGAGCCCGTTCGGGCGGCCGGGCGGGGCTCATGCCGCCGCGAGCGCCTTCGCGCCGGCGATGAACTGCTGCATCTTCGCCAGCGCCCGGCCCGAGGCCAGCGCCTCCTGCGCGAGCGCGATGCCGTCGCCGATGGACGGCGCGACGTTCGCCGCGTAGAGCGCGACGCCGCTGTTGAAGACGACGATATCGCGCGCCGCCCCCGGCTCGCCGTCGAGCACCGAGCGCAGCAGCGCCTTGCTCTGCTCGGGTGTATCGACCTTGAACGCGCGGTTGCTCGCCATCGCGAGGCCGAAATCCTCGGGGTGGATCTCGTACTCGCGAACCGTGCCGTCCTTCAGTTCGCCGACCATCGTCGCCGCGCCGACCGACACCTCGTCCATGCCGTCGCGACCGTAGACGACGATCGCATGCTCGGCGGCAAGGCGCTGCAGCGCCCGCACCTGGATGCCGACCAGGTCCGGGTGAAAGACGCCCATCAGGATGTTGGGCGCGCCCGCCGGATTGGTCAGCGGGCCGAGGATGTTGAAGATCGTTCGCACGCCAAGCTCGCGCCGCACCGGCGCGACGTTCTTCATCGCCGGATGGTGGTTCGGCGCGAACATGAAGCCGATGCCGGTCTCGGCGATGCAGCGCGCGATCGCCTGCGGCGACAGCGTGAGCGGCACGCCGAGCGCTTCCAGCACATCGGCGCTGCCGGACTTGCTCGACACGCCGCGGTTGCCGTGCTTGCTGACGCGCGCGCCGCAGGCGGCGGCGACGAACATCGCGCAGGTCGAGATGTTGAAGGTGTGCGAGCTGTCGCCGCCGGTGCCGACGATGTCGACGAGGTTCGTCTTGTCGGCGACCTCGACATGCGTCGCGAACTCGCGCATCACCTGCGCCGCGGCGGTGATCTCGCCGATCGTCTCCTTCTTCACGCGCAGGCCGATCAAAAGCGCCGCCATCATCGGGTGCGACATCTCGCCGCCCATGATGCGGCGCATCAGCGAAAGCATCTCGTCGTGGAAGATCTCGCGGTGCTCGATGACGCGCGTCAGCGCCTCGGTGTCGGTGATCGTCATGTTCTTGCGTCCTCTCGGCTCAGGTGTTCGCGCATCGCGGCGACGGCGCGATCGACGCCCGCGGCATCGACGTCCAGATGGGTGACGAAACGCAGCCGATAAAGGCCGGTCGCGAGCACGCCGCGCAACTTCAAATGGTCCAGCAGCCCGGCCGCTCTCTCGGCCGCGACATCGACGAACACGATGTTCGA
>JACSRM010000214.1 GCA_014879745.1 Burkholderiaceae bacterium
AGCGCGCCCATCGCGATCGACTGGTCGATGCGGCCGAAGCGCTTGTTCGTGAAATCGGTCTCGATGCTCGCGTCGTCGGCCGCCTCGGCCTCGAGCGCGATCGCCGCGACCTGCGCGATCGTCTCGACCGGGTATTTGCCGGCGGCGGTCTCGGCCGACAGCATCACCGCGTCGGTGCCGTCGAGCACCGCGTTGGCGACGTCGCTGACTTCGGCGCGCGTCGGCACCGGGTGCTGGATCATCGACTCCATCATCTGCGTCGCGGTGATGACGACCTTGTCCATCTCGCGCGCCATGCGGATCATGCGCTTTTGCAGCGCCGGCACCGCCGCGTTGCCGACCTCGATCGCGAGATCGCCGCGCGCGACCATGATGCCGTCCGAGGCGCGCATGATCTCTTCCAGCGCCGGGATTGCCTCGATGCGCTCGATCTTCGCGATCATCGCCGGCCGGTGGCGCCACGGCTCGCCGGCGACATTGGCGAGCTGGCGCGCCATCTCCATGTCGGTCGCGTTCTTCGGGAAGCTGACGGCAACATACCCGGCCTGCATGCCCATCGCGGTCTTGATGTCGTCCATATCCTTGGCCGTCAGGGCCGGCGCGGTGAGCCCGCCGCCGGCCTTGTTGATGCCCTTGTTGTTCGACAGCTCGCCGCCGACGACGACCGTCGTGAAGACCTCGCTGCCGCGCACTGCATCGACCGCGAGGCGGATCAACCCGTCGTCGAGCAGCAGCGTGTCGCCCGCCTTCACGTCGCGCGGCAGGTCCTTGTATTCGAGTCCGACGCGGGCGGCGGTGCCCAACTCGCTCGTCGCGCCGTCGAGGATGAATTTCGCGCCTTCCTCGAGCAGCACCTTGCCGCCTTCGAACTTGCCGACCCGGATCTTCGGGCCCTGCAGGTCGGCCATGATCGCGACCTCCTTGCCGGCGCGGCGCGCGACCTCGCGCACCATCGCGCCGCGGTCGAGGTGGTCCTGCGCGCTGCCGTGCGAGAAGTTCAGCCGCACGACATCGACGCCGGCGACGATCATGCGTTCGAGCACCTCGGGCGACGACGATGCCGGGCCGAGGGTGGCGACGATCTTGGTGGCGCGTGACATGACGGGCTCCGAATGCATGGCAGCCCGGATTATTCGCCCAAAGCGAATCCCGAAGCGCCGGCCGGCTGCATGACAGTCATGCTGGCGATGCCGGCATCCAGCGGTCGCGAACGCAGGGCCGGGGACTGGTGTCCCGGGGCCGGCTCAGCCTGCGGCGCGCTGCTCCAGGATCTCGAATGCCGGCAGCGTCTTGCCTTCGAGCACTTCGAGGAACGCGCCGCCGCCGGTCGAGATATAGCTCACCTCGTCCTTGATGCCGTACTTGGCGATCGCGGCGAGCGTATCGCCGCCGCCGGCGATCGAGAATGCGTCCGACGCGGCGATCGCGCGTGCGAGCGTCTCGGTGCCGTGCGCGAAGGCGTCGAATTCGAAGACGCCGACCGGGCCGTTCCAGACGATCGTTCCGGCTGCCCGCAGCATCGCGGCCAGTTGCGCGGCGCTCTGCGGGCCGATGTCGAGGATCAGGTCGTCCGCCGCGACCGCCGCCGCCGGCTTGACGCTGGCTGGCGCATCGGCCTTGAACTCCTTGGCGGTGACGACGTCGACCGGGATCGGCACCGCGGCGCCGCGCGCCTTCATCGCGGCGATCACCGCGCGCGCCTCTTCAACCAGGTCGGCCTCGGTGAGGCTCTTGCCGATCGGCAGGCCCTCGGCGAGCAGGAAGGTATTGGCGATGCCGCCGCCGACGATTAGCTGATCGACCTTCGCCGCCAGCGCCTGCAGGATCGTCAGCTTGGTGCTGACCTTGGCGCCGGCGACGATCGCGACGAGCGGCCGCTTCGGCTGCGCGAGCGCGGTCGTGATGGCGTCGATCTCGGCCGCGAGCAACGGGCCGGCGCAGGCGACCGGCGCGAACCGGGCAATGCCGTAGGTCGACGCCTCGGCGCGGTGCGCGGTGCCGAAGGCGTCGTGGACGAAGATGTCGCAAAGCGCGGCCAACTTGCGCGCGAGCGTCTCGTCGTTCTTCTTCTCGCCCTTGTTCAGCCGGCAGTTCTCGAGCATCACGAGTTGGCCGGGTTCGACCTGCACGCCGTCGACCCAGTCGGCGACGAGCGGCACCGGGCGGCCGAGCAGTTCCGCCAGCCGCGTGGCAACCGGGGCGAGCGAATCGGCCGGCGTGAATCTGCCTTCGGTCGGGCGCCCGAGGTGCGAAGTGACCATCACCGCCGCCCCGGCGTCGAGCGCCATGCGGATGCACGGCAGGCTGGCGCGGATGCGCGTGTCCTCGGTGATGCGGCCGGCGTCGTCCTGCGGCACGTTGAGATCGGCGCGGATGAAGACGCGCCGGCCGGCAACCTGCCCGGCGGCGGCGAGATCGGAGAAGCGAAGAATTTTCATGGTGCAAGTCCTTTGCACCGATTCTAGGCAAGGCCCCGCGCGCTTCGAGGGCGCGGGGCTCAGGAATCCTGCGCGCCGGTCTTGGCCTTGTCGTCGGGCCTGGGAGCTACCTTCCCGGCCGCCGGCTGGGCGACGAGCTGCGGCGCGACGGCTTCGATCTTGTTCTCGCGCATGTAGTCGTTCATATCGCGCCAGCCTTCGAAGATCGCGGCGCGCTCGGACTTGCGGTTGAGCATGAAGCAGTCCTCGATCGCGCGCCCGGCGTGGCGGCAGGCGGCGCCGATCGCCTTGCCGTCGGCCTCGCGCGCGGCGGCGACCTTCTCGGGCGATTCGATGCCGAGCTGCTCGCAGCCGGCAAGGAGTCCGGCAACGGCGAGAACGGCGAGGGCGAGGCGGCGCATGGCGGGGTCGGTCGAGGCGATGCGCCTCTTATCGGCCGCTTGCGGCGCGGGCTGAACCCCGCGTTGCGTCGCCGGGCTGGCCCGGCGGCCCGCGACGCTTGCGCCGGCCGCAGCGTCAGGCCGGCGCGCCGCCGGCCATCGCGAGCAGCCGCTCGACGCGCTCCTCGGTCGACGGGTGGGTCGAGAAGAGGCCGCGCAGCCCGCCGCCGGAGAGCGGGTTCATGATCATCATCTGCGCCGTTTCGGGGTGGCGCTCGGCGGTCTCGAGCCGCGTGCCCTGGGCGTAGGCCTGGATCTTCTGCAGCGCGCTCGCCAGCGCGCGCGGGTCGTCCGAGATCTCGGCGCCGCCGCGGTCGGCCTCGAACTCGCGGGCGCGGCTGATCGCCATCTGGATCAGGCCGGCGGCCATCGGCGCGAGGATCATCACGAGCAGGCCGACGATCGGGTTCGGCCGGTTCTCGCCGCCGCGGCCGAAGAACATCGCGAAGTTGGCGAGCATCGAGATCGCGCCGGCCATCGTCGCGCTGATCGTCGAGATCAGGATATCGCGGTGCTTGACGTGGGCCAGTTCGTGCGCCATCACGCCGCGCAGTTCGCGTTCGGAGAGCACACGCAGGATGCCGGTCGTCGCCGCGACGGCGGCGTTCTCGGGGTTGCGGCCGGTCGCAAAGGCGTTCGGCGCCGCCTCGTCGATCAGGTAGACCTTGGGCATCGGCAACTGCGCGCGCTGCGCCAGGTCGCGCACCATTGCGTAGAACTGCGGCGCCGTCGTCTCGTCGACCTGCTGCGCCTTGTACATCTTCAGCACCATCTTGTCGGAGAACCAGTAGCTGAAGAAATTCATGCCGAGCGCGACGACGAGCGCCAGCATCATCCCCTGCTGCCCGCCGAGCAGCGAGCCGATCGCCATGAACAGGGCGGTGATCGCCGCCATCAGGATGGCGGTTTTCATCATGTTGAACATCGAACGGTCCTCTGCTGAAGTGGTCTACGCGCCGACTGGCGCAGCGCGATAGATGGTAGCGGCGCGCGCAAGTTCAATGCACGGCGCCAAAGCGCATCCCGGGTGCCAGCCGGTGCGCGGCGAGGTACTGTGCAGGTGCCGTCCGCCGGCCGCCCGGGTGTTGCAGTTCGACGACGCACAGCGCGCCTTCGCCGCAGGCGACGACGATGCCGGCGTCGCCCGTGGAAAGGATCTCGCCCGGGGCGCCGCGGCCGGCGACGACGCTCGCCCGCCAGAGCTTGACGGCTTCGCCGCCCAGCACGCTGCTCGCGCCGGGAAACGGGTCGAACGCGCGCAGCCTGCGCTCGATCGCCTGCGCGGGCAGCGTCCAGTCGATCGCCGCCTCGCGCTTGTCGATCTTCGCCGCGTAGGTCGCGCCGGCTTCGGGTTGCGGTTGCGGCTGTAGCGTCCCGGCCGCGGCACGGGCCAGCGCCTCGACGATCAACTGCGCGCCGAGTGCCGCGAGCCGATCGTGCAGCGTCGCGGCGGTGTCTCCGACGCCGATCGGAACCGCCTGTGCGAGCAGCATGTCGCCGGTATCGAGCCCGGCGTCCATCTGCATCACGGTGATGCCGGTCTCGCGGTCGCCGGCTTCGATCGCGCGTTGGATCGGCGCCGCGCCGCGCCAGCGCGGCAGCAGCGAGGCGTGGATGTTGAGGCACCCCAGGCGCGGCAGGGCGAGCACCCAGGTCGGCAGGATCAGGCCGTAGGCGGCGACGACGATGGCTTCGGGGCGGGCACGTTCGAGTGCGTCGCGTGCCGCGGCCGCATCATCGGCGTACTTGCCGTCCAGCCGCAGCCCGCGCGGCTGCGCGAGTGCGAGATCGTGTTCGAGCGCGAACTGCTTGACGGGTGACGCGGCGAGCTTCATGCCGCGCCCGGCCGGGCGGTCGGGCTGGGTCAGGACGAGCGCGATCTCGTGCCCCGCGGCGTGCAGCGCGGCGAGTGCCGCGCGCGCGAATTCGGGCGTACCGGCAAAGGCGATTTTCATCCGACCAGCGGGCGCCGGGCGAGCGCCGGGCTCAGGCGCTGCGCACCGCTTCGCGCGCCTGCTTCAGGAAGCGGGTCCGGATGCGGTTGCGCTTGAGCGGGCTCAGGTACTCGACGAATACCTTGCCGACCAGGTGATCCATCTCGTGCTGCACGCAGCGCGCGAGCAGCCCTTCGGCATCGAACTCGCGCGTGCGTCCATCGCGGTCGAGGGCGCGCACCGTGACGCGGGCATGGCGCGTGACCTTGTCGTAGATCTCGGGCACCGACAGGCAGCCTTCGTCGCCCTGCATCATCTCGTCGCTGCGCGCGATGATTTCGGGATTGATCAGCACATGAGGTTCGTCGCGCGATTCGGAGACGTCGATCACGATCACGCGCTCGTGGACGTCGACCTGGGTTGCCGCGAGGCCCACGCCATCGGCCTCGCGCATCGTCTCGAGCATGTCGTCGACGAGGGTGCGGATGCGCTGGTCGACGGTGGCGACCGGGCGCGCGACCTTGTTCAGGCGTGGGTCGGGGTAGCGAAGAATTTCGAGTCGGGCCATGTCGATGCGGCGCGGCCGGGCGGCGTGACGGGTTGCACGGGGGCAACACGTCCAGCCCCCTGATTTCGTTACGATATCAAGGACCTGGCGGCAAAATCTATTAAAGTGATTGAGCATTTTCGCCGAAGAATCGCTGCCGGCACGCGCGTTCGCCGGTAACCCCATCGCGTTGCGCGCAATCGGCGCGGGCGCACGGAGATATCAGTCCATGACCCGCAGCCTTCTCCCCGCCTTCCCGCTCCGCGCGACCTTGCTCGAGGCCGTACTCTGTGGCGTGGCGCTTGGCCTTCCGGTCGCATCGGCAGTGGCGGCGGAACCGAATTTTCCGATCACGCCGCAGCAGCGCAGCACCGCCAAGGAGGTCGCCCAGGCCGGCATTCCCCTCTCGGCGCTCGCGCCCGACGCACCCGACAGCTATACCGTCAAGAAGGGCGACACCCTGTGGGATATCTCGGGCATGTACCTGAAGCAGCCGTGGCGCTGGCCCGAACTGTGGGGCATGAATCTGGAGCAGATTCGCAATCCGCACCTGATCTTCCCCGGGCAGGTGCTCTATCTCGAGAAGATCGGCGACCGCGCCCGGCTGCGCACGTCGCGCGGCGGCGTCGGCGAGAGCGTCGAAGTCGTCCGCCTGACGCCCCAGGTTCGCTCCAGCCCGGTCGCCGATGCGCTGTCGTCGGTCAACATGAATCTGATCGAACCGTTCCTGAACGAAGCGGTGATCTTCGAGACCAACGCGCTGCAGGACGCGCCGCGCATCGTTGCGACGACCGAGGACCAGGTGCTGCTCGCGCGCGGCAACCTCGCCTATGCCGTCGACGGCAAGCTCGGCCCCGGAACCGAATACCGGATCTTTCGCGAGCCCCGGCCGCTGACCGACCCGACGACAAACGAGGTGCTCGGCTACGAAGCCGTCTTTCTCGGGACGGCCGACTATCTGCGGCCCGGCGAGACGCGCGATCTGGGCAGCGGCAGGACGGAGGTCATCCCGGCCACGCTGATGGTGACCGGCGCGCGACGCGAAATCGGCGCCGGCGACCGGCTCGCGCCGGTGCCGCCGCGCCAGTTCGTCAACTACGTGCCGCATGCGCCGCAATCGCCGATCGACGGCCAGATCGTCTCGATCTACGGCGAGGGCCTGACGGCGGGCAAGGGCCAGATCGTCTCGCTCAATCGCGGCGCGGCCGACGGCATGCAGCTCGGCACCGTGCTCGCGCTGTGGCGAGAGGGTCGCACGCTGCCGCCGTCGAACGCCTTCAGCCGCACGCAGGTCACGCTGCCCGATGAGCGCAGCGGCATGCTGTTCGTCTTTCGCGTCTTCGACCGCATGTCCTACGCGCTGATCACCGAGTCGTCGACGCCGGTTCGCCCCGGCGACCGCTTCAGCGAACCCTGATCGGGTCACGCGCGGCACGACGCTCGTGCGCCGCGCAGCGGCCGCGCGCGTCCGGCCGGTGCGGATGCGCTATCCACGCCGGCTGCGATCGGCCCGATACTCGCGTTCGCGATGATCGAGCGTGACGAACTCCTGGCCTGGCTGCGGCTGCTGCAGACGCCCGAACTCGGGCGCGGGCCGGTGCGGCGGCTGCTTGCCGTCTTCGGCTCGCCGCAGGGCGTGATAGCGGCGAGCGGCGAGGCCTTACGCGCCGCCGCGGGCGCGAAGGCGGCCGAAGCGCTCGCTACGGTGCCGGACGGTCTGGACGCGCTCGCCGATCGCACCCTCGCCTGGCTCGGCGAGGCGCCGCGGCGATCGGTCGTGACGCTCGGCGACGCGCTCTATCCGGCGTCGCTGCTCGAAACCGCCGACCCGCCGCTGATACTGCACTTGCAGGGGCGCTCCGAACTGCTGGCCGCGGACTCGCTTGCCGTCGTCGGCAGCCGCAACCCGACGCGCCAGGGGACCGAGAACGCGCGCGATTTTGCGAGCCATCTGAGCCGGGCCGGGCTGACGATCGTCTCCGGCCTTGCGCTCGGCATCGATGGCGCGGCGCACGAGGGCGGACTGCTGGGGCAGGGCAGCACGATCGCGGTGGTCGGCACCGGGCTCGACCGCGTCTATCCGAAGCGCCATCTGATACTCGCACATCGCATTGCCGACGAGGGCCTGATCGTGAGCGAGTACTCGCTCGGCGCCCCGCCCCTGGGACACCACTTTCCGCAGCGCAATCGCCTGATCGCCGGGCTGGCGCGGGGCACGCTGGTGGTGGAGGCGACCTTGCAATCGGGTTCGCTGATCACCGCGCGGCTCGCCGCCGAGTGCGGGCGCGAGGTCTACGTGATTCCCGGCTCGATCCACGCTCCCCAGTCGCGCGGCTGCCATGCGCTGATCAAGCAGGGGGCCAAACTCGTCGATCAGGCGCAGGACATCCTCGAGGATCTGCGGCCGTCGCTCGCGCCGCATGCCGCTGCGCGGCCCGTGCCGGACGAAGCCGGGCCCGCCGATGCGCTGCTGCAGGCGCTGGGCTTCGATCCGACGACGCTCGACGCGCTCGCCGAGCGCACCGGCGTCGCGCCGGCCGAACTCAGCGCGAGGCTGCTCGAACTCGAACTCGAAGGCCGCGTCGAGCGCCTTCCCGGGCAGCGGTTTCAACGTATCGAACGGGCCTGAACACCCTCCGCTCAGGGGCGAATCCGGCCCTCGCGCCGACCCCGCTGCGGTATAGTCCAACCCATGTTCGACGTACTTGTCTACCTGTACGAAAACTACTGGCGCCCCGACGCCTGCCCCGAGCATGACCAGCTTGCCCGCAAGCTCACCTCGGTCGGCTTCGAATCGGACGAGATCGAGGAGGCGCTGACCTGGCTCGACGGCCTGGCGAGCGCCGCGAAGTCGCACGTCGGCCAGCAGGCGGCGCGCAGCATGCGCGTCTATTCACCGGCCGAGCAGGAGCATCTCGGCGAGCACTGCATCGGCTTCGTCAGCTTCCTCGAATCGGCCGGCGTGCTGCCGCCGCCGATGCGCGAGATGGTGCTCGATCGGGCGACGGCGATCCCCGGCGCGCCGGTCGACCTCGAAGACCTGAAGATCATCGTCCTGATGGTCTTCTGGAGCCTCGGCGAGGAGCCCGACGCGCTGATCCTCGACGAGCTCTTCGTCGACGAGGAAGAGCGGCTGATCCACTGACGCCGGCGCGCCGGCGAAGTCAGTTCAGCAGGCGCTGCGGATCGACGTCGAGCTTGGCGAGCGCGTTGCGCGTCGCGCGCGTCGTGAGCGACTCGTCCTGCGCCGGCACGAGCAGCCCGGCCTGCAGGAAGGCGGCGAGCCGATGGCGCTGGAACAGGATGCCGCGGCCGTGCGGCGAGACGAATAGCGTCAATTGCTTGCGCATGCCCTGCCACGCGAGCTGGACCTGGTCGTTGCGGTTGCGGTAGTCGAGCATGTACCAGCCGCCGACCTGCAACTCCTTGGCCCAGGTCAGCATCGCCGGCGTCGGCATCGAGCCTCCCTCGCCGACGACCTCGAGTTCCGCGCTCTCGTGCCCGGAGAGGTCGAGCACGAGCGATTCGTCGATATCGACGTCGAGCGCGTCGGGCAGCAACTCCTCGAGCGTTTCCAGCCGCGTCATCAATTCGTTGAGCCGTTCACTCGAGATCGCCGCCGTCTTCGCGGTGAATGCCGCGGCGAGCGAACTTTGCAGGCGCTGGATGTGCTCGCCCTGCTTGTCCGGCTCCAGCCCGGCTTCACCCATGCCGTCGCGCAGCGTCTTCAGGAGCGGCGGCAGGCGGCGGATCACCTCGGCACGCTCTTCGCGCGAGACCTTGGCGCTGGCCGACCAGATGAGGTCGGCGGCGGCGCGCTTCATCGCCTTTGCCGCCGGGCTCGCGACGCCGTGCTTGACGGCCGTCATCGCGAGCACGTCGGCCCAGACCTGGAACAGGAATTCGCGCACGCCTTCCTGCACCGGCACCTCCTCGAGCATCTTGCGCAACTCGATCGTGTACTGGATCGCGAGCGTCTCGCGCTGCTCGACCTGCTGCGCAAGCGAGACGCCCTTGCGCGACGCCTCGTTCACATTCTTGAAGAAGTGCTCGAGAAACTTCTCGAACTCGGTCAGCACGGTCTGGAATACGCGCCGCCCGGTATCGGGGTAGGCCTCGACGACCTGGACGACGCGCTTGATCTCCTTCTCGAGCGAGTCCCCGACCTCGCGCGCGCTGGCGTCGAAGCCCATCACGCACGAGCCCATGCGGTCGATCAGGCGGCGCGCCGGATGGTCGACCGTGGCGAAGAAGTCCGGCTCGCTCACCGCGACGCGCAGCACCGGCATCTGCAGCCGCGCGAACCAGACGCGCACCGTGGCCGGGATGCGGTCCTCGGTCAGGATGCTCTGGAACAGCAAGGCGACGATCTCGATCGTCGCCCGCTCGGCCGGCGTCGCCGCCGCCTTCTTCAGCGCCAGGCGACGCTGGTTCAGATCCTCGAGCAGCGCCGGCGTGCTGACAACGGCGGCGACCGTGCGGCCCGACGGCGTCGTCGAGAGGCGGCGCCGGATGGTCTGCTCGGCCTCGTCGATCGCGATCTTGAGCCCGGGCGAGGGCGGCGCCGCGCGTGTCGTCGCGGCGAAGTCCGGCAACTGGCGTCCGATCAGTCGGTTCAGCCGCCCGAGGACGGCGCTCGCCTGTTCGCCGACGCGGCCCATGCCGTGCGAGCGCGTCAACATCCTCGTCTCGTCGGCGACACCGCCTGACGCGGCCGGCCCCTGGCCGCCGAGGACCGTGCCGCTGCCGCGACTGCTGCCGTAGCCGCCACCGGCCGACGTGTTGCGCGGCGCACCGGCGCCGCCGACACCCGCGCCGACGCTGCCGATCACGCCCGCGGTGCTTCCGCCCTGCGTGCTGCGCGCGCGGCGGATGAAGGGCCGCAGGTCGACCTCGGGCAATACGCGCTGCTGCACCAGCCAGCGGTTGGTGTCGTGATACGCCTCTTCGGTGAAGTGAGCGAACTCGTCGTGCAGCACGTCCTGCAGCACGCGCCAGGTTTCGTGATTCAGCCCCGCAGCCTGCCAGGCCGAAGCGACGATGCGGGCCAGCACGTGCGGCCGCAGCACGTCGCCGGCGTCGAGTTCGTCGCGGCGCTCGAGCGAGAGCATGCGCGAGCGCAGATCGGTGAACTCCCACGACGCGCGATCCATCATCGCCAGCGCGAGGCGCGAACTGAGGATCTCGCTCTCGATCGTATCGTTGTCGACGAGCGTCATCGACGCCGCGCGGTCCGACGACGGCGCCAGGCCGCCGGTGCGGGACGCCGTCATCGGCCCACCCGCGAGCGCGACCTGCAACTGGCGCGTCATCCCCATCTGCCAGGCGGGAATCGCCTTTTGCAGATCCATCACCGCGTCGCGCCGCTTGTATTGCAGGGCCGGTTCGGCGGCGTGGCCCTGCAACAGCCGGGCGCCGTCGGCGACCGCCTTCACGACAACCGGGATGCCCCGCAGCAGGTCCTCGACATAGTTGCGTCGCGCCTTGGCAGCCAGTGCGATCGGATCGGCGGTGGGCGCCATGACGTTGCGAGGTGCGTGGGTCGGTCGGGCCTTGCTGCCACTCTACACTGCCGCACCCGCGTTCGGATCATTGCGGTCGATGTCCTTCGTTGACGCCTGTACAAGATCTTCGCGTTTGACGCCCAGCCACATCGCGATCGCCGCGGCGACGAAGACCGACGAATAGATGCCGAACAGGATGCCGACCGTCAGCGCGAGCGCGAAGTAGTGCAGCGTCGCGCCGCCGAAGATCAGCATCGACAGCACCATCATCTGCGTCGAGCCGTGGGTGATCACGGTGCGGCTCATCGTGCTCGTGATCGCGTGGTCGATGACCTCGTGCGGCGTGAGCTTGCGATAGCGGCGGAAGGCCTCGCGAATGCGGTCGAAGATGACGACCGACTCGTTGACCGAATAGCCGAGCACGGCGAGCACCGCGGCCAGCACCGAGAGCGAGAACTCCCACTGGAAGAACGCGAAGAAGCCGAGGATGATGACGACGTCGTGCAGGTTGGCGACGATCGCCGCGACCGAGAACTTCCACTCGAAACGGAATGCGAGGTAGATCATGATGCCGACGATCGTCGCCGCCAGCGCATAGGCGCCGTCGCGCGCGAGTTCGGAGCCGACCTGCGGCCCGACGAATTCGCTGCGCTGCAAGCTCACCGGCTCGGCCCCGGCGGCGTGGCAGACGGACTTGCTGATCGCCTCGCCCTTGTCCGAGACGAGTTGCTGCGTCGACACCGTGCCGCCCTCGGCGGCGCACAGCGCGCCGAAGACGCGCGCGACGACCTCGGCCTGCTTGATGTCCGGGCGCAGCGGCAGGCGGATCAGCACGTCGCGCGGCGTGCCGAAATTCTGCACCTGCACGTCGCCGAAGTTCAGCTTGTCCAGTGCGGTGCGCACCTTGGGCAGATCGGCGGCCTGCGCATAGTTCGCCTCGATCACCGTGCCGCCGGTAAATTCGATCGACAGGTGCAGGCCGCGCGTGGCGAGGAAGAAGACGGCCGCGACGAAGGTGATGATCGAGATCGCGTTGAACACCAGCGCATGGCGCATGAACGGGATATCGCGCTTGATGCGGAAGAACTCCATGGCGCTTCCCCCTCAGCCCTTGGCCGCCGGCGCCGTGCCGCCGTCGGGCCGCCAGATCTGGCCGATCGAGACCGACTTCAGCTTCTTGCGGCGCCCGTACCACAGGTTGACGAGGCCGCGCGAGAAGAAGACCGACGAAAACATCGAGGTCATGATGCCCAGGCAGTGCACGACCGCGAAGCCGCGCACCGGGCCGGAGCCGAAGGTCAGCAGCGCGAGGCCGGCGATCAGCGTCGTCACGTTGGAGTCGAGGATCGTCGCCCAGGCGCGCTCGTAGCCCACGTTGATCGCCATCTGCGGCGCCATGCCGGCGCGCAGTTCCTCGCGCACACGCTCGTTGATCAGCACGTTGGAGTCGATCGCCATGCCCAGCGTGAGCGCGATCGCCGCGATCCCGGGCAGCGTCAGCGTCGCCTGCAGCATCGACAGCAGCGCGACCAGCAGCAGCAGGTTGACGGCCAGCGCGATCGACGAGAAGACGCCGAACAGGCCGTAGTACAGCATCATGAAGCCGGTCACGGCGCAAAAGCCCCAGATCACGCTGTGGAAGCCCTTGGCGATGTTCTCGGCGCCGAGGCTCGGGCCTATCGTGCGCTCCTCGATGATTTCCATCGGCGCCGCGAGCGACCCGGCGCGCAGCAGCAGCGCCGTGTCGTAGGCCTCGGTCGTCGTCATCGCGCCCGAGATCTGAACCCTTCCGCCACCGATCTCGCTGCGGATCACCGGGGCGGTGACGACCTCACCCTTGCCCTTCTCGAACAGGATGATCGCCATGCGCTTGCCGATATTCTCGCGCGTCACGTCGCGAAAGATGCGCGAGCCCTTCTCGTCGAGCGTCAGGTGGACCGCCGGCTGATGCTGGTCGTCGAAGCCCGGCTGGGCGTCGCGCAGGTTCTCGCCGGTCAGCAGCACCTGGCGCTTGACGATCAGCGGACTCGCGCCGCGCTCCATGAAGCGCTCACTGCCGAACGGCACCGGCCCGCTGCCGGCCGCGGCCGCTGCCGCCTCGGCGCTGTCATCGACCATCCGCACTTCGAGCGTCGCGGTGCGGCCGATGATGTCCTTCGCCTTCGCCGTATCCTGCACACCGGGAAGCTGGACGACGACGCGGTCGGCGCCTTGCTGCTGGATCACGGGTTCGGCGACGCCCAGCTCGTTGACGCGGTTGTGCAGCGTCGTGATGTTCTGCTTGATCGCCGCCTCCTGGACCGCGATCGCGGCCGCCGGCTTGAGCACGCCGCGCAGCGCGAGCTGCGTGCCCTGCGCCTCTTCCGTCCACGCCATGTCGGGCTGCTGGTCGGTGAGCAGACCGAGCGCCGCCTTCAACGCTTCGGCGTCGCGAAAGCGGATCTCGACCGCATTGCCGTCGCGCGAGATGCCGGCGTGGCGGATATTCTTGTCGCGCAGCATCGAGCGCACGTCGCCGGCGACGGCCTCGGCCTTCTTCGTCAGCGCCGACTTCATGTCGACCTGCATCAGGAAGTGCACGCCGCCGCGCAGATCGAGGCCGAGGTACATCGGCATCGCGTGCAGCGCGGTGAGCGCCGCCGGCGAGCGCGACAGCAGGTTCAGGGCGACGATATAGTCGGCGTCCTCGGGATTGGGGTTCAACGCACGCGACAGCGCGTCCTTGGCCTTGCCCTGCAGTTCGACGTCCGCGAAGCGCGCCTTGACCGAGTTGCCGTCGAACTGGATCAGGTCGGCCTTCAGCCCGGCGGTCGAGAGAATGCCCTCCACCCGCTGCGCGAAGTCGGGTTCGAGCTTGATCGTCGCGCGACCGCTCGATACCTGCACCGCGGGCGCCTCGCCGTAGAAGTTGGGCAGCGTATAGATCAGCCCGATGAGCAGCGCGACGACGAGGATCGCGTACTTCCACAGGGGGTATCGGTTCATGGCGCCTCGGCTGGATGATGCAAGGGCGGCGCCGGGTCGCGCGCGGTCCGCATCGATGAGGGTTCGTCGGTCCCGTGCCCGACCGGCGGGCGCGGGCAGGCCTTACTTGATCGTGCCCTTGGGCAGGACCTGGATCACCGCGGTGCGCTGAACGCGGATTTCGACGCCGCTGGCGATCTCGACCGTCAGGTAGGCGTCCTCGAGCTTGTTGATCCTGGCGAGCATGCCGCCGGCGGTGACGACCTCGTCGCCCTTGGCGAGCGCCTCGATCATCGCCTTGGCTTCCTTCTGACGTTTCATCTGCGGACGAATCATCACGAAGTACAGCACGACGAACATCAGCACCAGCGGCAGCATGCCAGCCAGACCGGAGAGGGGCGACTCGCCGGCCGCCGCTGCGGGTGCGGCCTGGGCAAAGGCTTCGGTTATGAACACGGCAAAGGGTCCTTTCGGAGGAGGAGAGGGCGCTCTGTACGGCCTTGTCGGCCGCTCGGACAACCTGCAATTGTAGTCGGCGCCCGGCCGCCTACGGTCCGGGCGTCAGTGCGAACCGGGTCGGCTTGCACCAACCTTGTGCAGCAGTTCGATCAGCAGCGCGCGTTCGGCCTCGGACAGCCCCTGCAGCACCTCGTGCTCCATCGTTCCGGCGACGCGTTCCGCGCGTGCCGTCAGCTCGGCGCCGGCCGCGGTCAGCTCGAGCCGGTGCTCGCGGCGATCGACGGTACCGCGCACCCGCTCGACGAGTCCGCGTTCGGCAAGCCGGTCCAGGATGACGGCGAGGTTAGGCGCCGACAGCGCGAGCGCGTTGCCGAGTTGTTTCTGGTTCAACCGCGGATTGGTCGCGATCAGCACGAGTACCGAGAATTCGATCGCCTTCAGGCCGAGCGGCGCCATGTGGTGCGCGAATGCGTGTTTCAACGGAATCGCGGCGCGCGACGTGGCGTAGCCGACCAGGTGTGCCAGATGCGTCGTATCCAGATCCATCTCAGCGCCGTCGCGGCGTAGGCAGCCGAAGCAGCGCTCGCGCACCGTACGGCATCGCCCGGCAGTCGATGCGCGCGCGAGCTGGATCGGCGCCGGAGCGTGCCATCTCAGTTGCTCCATGATGCCGAAGCACCACCCTCGACGCATGAACCGGATCTTCCCGAGCGACCGCCGCGGATCCGGCTCTAGCTCCGGCATCACATCGCTGACGCGATATGAGCCTGCGCTGAAGTGCGAGCACTTTGCCGGGCCGCTGGCGGGCCTTGCAGGCCGCGCCGGGCGACCTCGCCCGGCCCCTCGCCAGGCACGAAACGTCCAC
>JACSRM010000275.1 GCA_014879745.1 Burkholderiaceae bacterium
CGAGGACAGCTGGAACATGGTCGTCGCCGACGACTACGACGCCCAGGGCAAGCTCGCGAAGGTGCGCGAAGGCTTCCTGATCCCGGTCTTCGAAACCGGCAGCTGCGATGTATCGGCCTTCGTTCAGCACAACCTGACCGAAGGGCGCTACCTGTTCGACATGCACGCCGCCGGCACCGGATCGGACGTGCGCTGGGTCACCGATCCCACCGGGCCCCGATTCAAGGCCGACTTCTATACCGCGGACAACCTGCGCGCGATCAGCGACCGCTAGGCGTCGACGCGAAGCATTCGACCGGAGGAGACAAGCATGAACAGAATTCGCCACCTGACGGCAGGGCGCATCGCGCTTGCGGCGTCATTGTTGTGCGGCGGCGCCGCACAGGCCTTCACCTTCGAAGCCGAAGGCGTCCGCGGCAATTTCGACTCGACGATCACGGCCGGCCTCGGCCTGCGCGCGAACAACCCGTCCTGCGAGCGGGTCGGCGATCCGGCCTACTGCGCGAATGCGGACGTCTTCGGCTGGGCCAACGGCGACGACGGCAACCTGAACTACCGCTCCGGCGATCTCTACACCGGCTACATCAAGGGCAACCACGAGTTGCTGCTCAACTTCCGCGACGACTGGAAATTCCTCGGCCGCTTTCGCTGGCTGCTCGACCCGGCCGCCGACGACACCGCGCGCACGCCGCTGTCGTCCGCCGCGAAGGACGAGATCGTGCACGAGATCTATCTGCTCGATCTGTGGCTCGGCAAGCAGTGGCAGTTCGACGACGGCAAGCGCCTCGGGGTGCGCGTCGGCAACCAGTATCTGAACTGGGGCGAAAGCCTGTTTCAGCCCGGCGGCATCAATTCGACGAACGCGGTCGACATCCAGCGCCTGTCGCAACCCGGCACGCAGTTGAAGGAGGCCTTCCTGCCAGCCCCGTTGATCAGCATGACGGCCGGCCTGGGCAGCGGCGTGAGCCTGGACGCGTACTACCAGGTCCAGTGGAACCGCAGCCGGTTTCCGCCGGTCGGCGGCTACTGGTCGGTGGTCGATATCTACGGCACCGGCCAGCAGCCGATCTATCTCGGCCCGGACCCGGCGTCGACCGAAGCGCTCGGCATCCCGCCCAGCCCGTCGATCCCGCTCGCCGGCAACCAGTTGCCGAAGAACAGCGGGCAGTGGGGCGTGGCCCTTCACTACCAGCCGCAGGGCAGTTCGGTGAACTACGGCCTGTACGCGATGAACTATCACGACAAGACGCCGAACCTGCAGTTCATCAACGGCCAGTCCGAGGCGCAATGGACCTTCCTCGAGAACCGCCAGCTCTACGGTGCATCGGTCAACTTCGCGCTCGGCGACTGGGCGATCGGCGCCGAGCTTTCGTACCGGCCGAAGGACGCCGTCTCGCTCACCGGCTGCTTCAACCCCGGGCAGGCCGGCGACAATATCAACGGCCTGGCGCCTGCCTATCAGTGCGACCAGTACATCGACAGCAAGCGCTTCCAGTTGCATCTGACGGGGCTTCTGAGCCTGACGCCGGGCGACCATGGCGCCTTCCTGAACGCGATCGGCGCCGATACGGCGACGCTGCTCGCCGAAGCAGTCGTCGTCTCGTTTCCCGACCTGAAGCAGGAGTACAGCCGCCTGTCGCCCGACGGCACGCCGGTGACCCAGCTCGTCGATGCCGGGCTGTGGGGCTGGACCAACGACGGCGGAGCGACCATCTATTCGGCCGGCACGAAGTCGTCGTGGGGGATCAATTTCGACTTCAGCGTCGTCTATGACGGTTCGATCATCCCCGGCTGGCAGGTCGTTCCGGGCATCTACTACTTCCGTGCCATCAACGGCCGCACGCCGACGCTCGCTGCCAATTTCATGCAGGGCGCCTACATCGCCAACTTCTACCTGAACTTCATCCAGAACCCCGCCAACTGGCAGTTCTCGATCAACTACGCGATGTTCGGTGGCGGCCGCACGTCGTACGACCAGCCGCTCGGCGACCGCGATTTCTTCGGCGCCTACCTGTCGCGCAACTTCTGATCCTCGAGCGCCTTCGCCGCGGTGCGCGCGCCTCGCCTGGGGGCCCGCGCACCGCTTCGCGTGGCGCGCGCGATGGCGGACCGAGCCTGCTCCCGTGCCGACCCTAGTGCAGTGTTCGATACTGTGAGGCACTTAAGAAAACCGATGGATTTGCCGTGCTGGCAAGGCGCAAACCGCAGCGATACCTGTAGGTATCGCGAGGATTTGCAACGCCGCCAGTGCGGCAAAGACGCGGTTTTATGTGCCGAACAGTGTCGAACACTGCACTAGTACAGCAACCCGGAAGTAGAGGAACAGAATGAAACCGATGGATTCGTGCGCAGGGCAAGGCGCAAACCGCAGCAATGGCCGAAGCTATCGCGAGGATTTGCAACGCCGCCCTGCGTGCGAAGACGCGATTTCATGTTTCGGTATTTCCGGGTTGCTGTACTAGATGTCCGCACCCTCCGCTACCGCGCCGCCGCTTCGATCGCTCGACCGCATCGAGGCGGCGCTCTTTCGGCGTCGCGGCGCGATCCTCGCCGCGCTCACGCTGCTGACGATCGTCATGGGCTGGTTCGCCGCCCAGTTGCGGATGGACGCCGGCTTCGACAAGCAGATGCCGATCGGCCACGAGTACATCGAGACCTTCAAGACCTACCGCAACGACCTGATCGGCGCGAATCGCCTGACGGTCGTCGTCCACGCGCGCAACGGAACGATCTGGACCGCCGCGGGACTGAAGCGTCTCTACGAGGTGACGCAGGCGGTGATGTTCCTGCCCTACGTCTCGCGCGGCAGCGTGACCTCGCTGTGGACGCCCAATGCCTTCGTCAACGAGATCACCGAGGAGGGTTTCCGCGCCGATCCGCTGATTCCGGGCAGCATCACGCCCGAGGCGCTGGACGAGCAGGCGGTCGCCGGCATCGCCCGCACCGCACGCCAGGGCGGCTTCATCGGCTCGCTCGTCGGCCACGACCAGACCGGCGCGATGATCACCGCCGACCTCAACGAGTACGACGCCAAGGGCCAGCACATCGACTATGTGGCGTTCAACCGCCAGCTCGAGGAGCTGCGCTCGAAGTTCGAGGACCAGGACTTCCAGGTCGAGATCATCGGCTTCGCCAAGCAGATCGGCGATATCGCCGACGGCGCCTCGGCAGTGCTCGAGTTCTGCCTCATCGCGCTCGTGCTTACCGCGCTCGCGGTGTACTGGTACTGCCGCTCGCTGCGCTTCACGCTGCTCGTGATCGTCTGCTCGCTCGCCTCGCTCGTCTGGCAGTTCGGCACGCTGCACCTGCTCGGCTACGGGCTCGATCCGCTCGCCGTGCTCGTGCCCTTCCTCGTCTTCGCGATCGGCGTCTCGCACGGCGTGCAGCAGATCAACTACATCGTGCGCGAGATCGCCCACGGCAGGACATGCTACGAGGCCTCGCGCATGAGCTTCGCCGGCCTGCTGATCCCGGGCGTGCTGGCGCTCGTCACGGCGCTCGTCACCTTCGTCACGCTGACGCTGATCCCGATCCCGATGGTGCGCGAACTCGCGATCACGGCCGCGCTCGGCGTGACCTACAAGATCGTCACCAACCTCGTGATGCTGCCGCTGGCGGCGTCCTACGTCCAGGTCGGGCGCGACTACGCCGCGGTTCAGGTTCAGGCCCGCGACCGGCGCTCGGGCTGGCTGCGCTGGATCGCGCGGCTGGCCGAGCCCAAGCCGGCCGCAGCGGTGCTGATCGCCGCCGGCGTCGTCTTCGCGGGCACCTTCTGGTACAGCCGCGACCGGGTCGTCGGCACGCTGGAAGCCGGCGCGCCCGAGCTGCGCGCCGACGCGCGCTTCAACCAGGACGCGGTCGCGATCGCGTCCAACTACGACGCCGGACTCGACTGGCTGACCGTCATCTTCGAAGCCGCGCCCGACTCGTGCGAGGCGGTCGCGATCGGCCTCTACCAGGACCGCTTCGTCTTCGCGATGCGCGAGGTGCCGGGCGTGCTGTCGGTCGACTCGTACGCCTCGCAATTGCGCCAGTTCAACGAGGGCTACAACGAGGGCAATCCGAAGATGTCGGTCGTGCCGATAGACCCCGCCAACTACGCCGGGCTGTCGGTCGAGGTCTCGCGCCTGCCGGGAACGATGCGCAAGGACTGCAGCATGACGGCGGTGCACCTCTATCTGAAGGATCACAAGACGAAGACGATCGACGGCGTGATCGCCGCCGTCAAGCATTTCCGCGATACGCAGCCGCTGCCGGGGGTGAAGATCCGGCTCGCCGCCGGCAACTCCGGTGTGCTGGCGGCGATCAACGAAGCGGTCGAGAGGAGCGAACTGCCGATGATGCTCAACGTCTACGCCGTCATCATCGTCCTCGTCTTCGTCGTCTATCGCGACTGGCGCGCGGTGCTCGCGTGCTGCCTGCCGCTGACGGTCGGCACCTTCATCGGCTACGCGTTCATGAAGGCGCTCGGCATCGGGCTCACGGTCGCGACGCTGCCGGTGATGGTGCTCGCCGTCGGCATCGGCGTCGACTATGCGTTCTACATCTACAACCGGCTGCAGCTGCACCTCGCCGACGGCCAGCCGATCGTGAAGGCGGTCGAGCATGCGATCCTCGAGGTCGGCATGGCGACGATCTTCACCGCGATCACGCTCGCCGTCGGCGTCGCGACCTGGTCGTTCTCGGAACTCAAGTTCCAGGCCGACATGGGCAAGCTGCTCGCCTTCATGTTCATGATCAATATGGTGATGGCGATGACGGTGCTGCCGGCGTTCGCTGTCTGGCTCGATCGGCTCTTTCCGCGCCGCGGCCCGGTGCGCGCGGCCGGGCTGCTGCGTCACTGAGTGCCTGCGATGAGGATCAACGAACTGGCCCTCCTGCTCGCGGCGATGCTGATCGCCGTGCCTTCGCATGCCGCCGGAGCCGACGTGCAGGAGCAACTCAAGCGCGTCCAGCCGCGCCCGGCGACGATCGCCCCCGAGGCGACGACGGCGATGATCCTCGGCATGGCGAAGGCCGGCGAGCGCATCGTCGCGGTCGGCGAGCAAGGCGTCGTGCTGCTTCGCGACGCGCCCGACGCGCCGCTGCGCCAGGCGAAGGCGGTGCCGGTCGATGCGACGCTCACTGCGGTCGATTTCGTCGACGCGAAGCGGGGCTGGGCCGTCGGCCAGTGGGGCGTGATCCTCGCGACGACCGACGGCGGCGAGACCTGGCAGCGGCAGCGCATCGACCTCGACACCGATCGGCCGCTCTTTGCCGTCCACTTCCTGGATGCCGAACACGGCGTCGCGGTCGGCCTCTGGTCGCTCGTGCTGACGACCGAAGACGGCGGCAAGACCTGGGTCGAGCGCACCATGCAGCCGCCGCCCGATTCGAAGCGCGCCGACCTCAACCTGCTCGGCCTTTTCGCCGACGCGCACGGTGTGCTCTACGCGACCGGCGAACGCGGCATGGTGCTGAAGTCAGTCGATCAGGGCGCGACCTGGGCCTATCTGCCGACCGGCTACAAGGGGTCGTTCTGGACCGGCATCGCGCAGGGCGACGGCAGCCTGCTCGTCGGCGGGCAGCGCGGTTCGATATACCGCAGCGACGACGGCGGCGCGCACTGGACGGCGGTCGAAAGCGGCGGCAAGCACTCGATCACCGCGTTCGCGCGGCAGGGCGCGAATATCGTCGCCGTCGGCCTCGAAGGCTTCGTCGCCTTCAGCACCGACAACGGCGGCAGCTTCAAGGCCCAGGCGCGCGGCGATCGCCTCGCGTTGACCGCGGCAGTGGCCGACGGCAAGGGGCGCTGGCTGTTCGGCTCGCGCGCCGGCCTCGTCGCCGAGCCGGCGCGCTGAAGCCGGTGCGCTGAAGCCCGCGCGGTCAGCCGCCGAGGTACGCCGCCAGCACCTTTGGATCGCCGAGCAGCGCGGCGCCGCTGCCGTCGAGGACGATGCGGCCGCTCTCGAGCACGTAGCCGTGGCTCGCGATCTTCAACGCCTGGCGGACGTTCTGCTCGACGAGGAAGATCGTCAGCCCCTCGGCGTTGATCTCGCGCAGCTTGCGAAAAATATCCTGCACGATGATCGGCGCCAGGCCCATCGACGGCTCGTCGAGCAGCAACAGGCGCGGCCTGGCGAGCAGCGCACGGCCGATCGCGAGCATCTGCTGCTCGCCGCCGGAGAGGTTGCCGGCAAGGCCGTCGATGCGCTCGGCAAGGCGCGGAAAGAGCGCGAGCACATGCTCCAGATCGTTCGCGATCGCGGCGCGGTCCTTGCGCCGGTAGGCGCCGAGCTCGAGGTTCTCGCGCACCGAAAGCGTCGTCAGAATCGCGCGGCCCTCGGCGACCTGGACGAGGCCGCGCTCGACGATCTGATGCGTCGCAAGCCGCGTCAGCTCGACGCCTTCGAACCGTATCGATCCGGCCTTCGGCCTGACGAGGCCCGACAGCGCAAGCAGCGTCGTCGATTTGCCGGCGCCGTTGGCGCCGACCAGGGTGCGGATCTCGCCCGCGTTGACGTCGAAATCGATGCCCTGCACCGCCTCGATGTGGCCATAGGCGACTTCCAGCCCGCGCACCTCGAGCATCGCGGTCATGCGTACCCCCAACGGCGCTTCGCGCCGACCCCCCCGAGGGGGAGCGAGCCCGTCTTCGGGCGGCCGGGCGACGGGCTCATCCGGCCGCCTCCTCGTCCTCGCGGCCGAGGTAGGCCTCGATCACGGCCGGATCGTTCTTGATCTCCTCGGGTGTGCCCTCGGCGATGATTTCGCCGAAGTTGAGCACCGCGATGCGTTCGCACAGGCCCATCACGAAGCGCATGTCGTGCTCGATCATGAAGATCGTGAAGCCGCGTTCGGCGATCCGCTCGATCACACCCATCAGCTCGAGCTTCTCGGCGGTGTTCATGCCCGCGACCGGCTCGTCGAGCAGCAGCAGCTTGGGCTCGGTGGCGAGCGCGCGCGCGAGCTCGAGCTTGCGCTGCTCGCCGTAGGACAGTTCGTCGGCGGTCTCGGTCGCCTTCGCGTCGAGGCCGACCCAGCCGAGCAGTTCGTGCGCGCGGTCGCGTGCCGCTGCCTCCTGGGCGCGAAAGCCCGGCAGCGCGAAGAGCCAGCCCGGTACGCCATAGTCGAAATGGGCGTGCATGCCGACGACGACATTCTCGATCAGGCTCATCTGCTTGAAGACGCGGATGTTCTGGAACGTGCGCCCCAGCCCGAGACGCGTGATGCGGTGCGGCTTGACGCCGACCAGGCTGCGGCCCTGGAACTCGATCGTTCCGCCGCTCGGCGCAAGCAGCCCGGTGACGAGGTTGAAGACCGTCGTCTTGCCCGCGCCGTTCGGCCCGATCAGGCCGAAGATGCGGCCCTCGGGGACGGTAAAGCTCACGTCGTGCAGCACATCCAGGCCGCCGAAACTCTTCGACACACCGGCCAGCGCAAGCATCAGCGCGCCCCCCGCCGCAGCCAGCCCTTGAAGCGCCGCGGGTCCCACAGGCCGGCCGGCAGGAACAGGACGATCATCACGAGGATCAGGCCGTTGACCATCGTGCGTGCGTTGCCGAAGTCGCGCAGCGCCTCGGGCAACACGGTGATGATGAAGGCACCGAGCACCGGCCCGGGCAGGCCGCCGATGCCGCCGAGGATCGCCATCGTCAGGATCTCGACGCCGCGGTCGAAGCCGTACTCGCTCGGGCCGATGAAGAAGGTCAGGTGCGCGTTCAGCGCGCCGGCCAGCCCGGCGATGCCGGCGCCGAGCGCGAAGGCGAGCATCTTGTGCGCATCGACCGCGATGCCCATCAGCGACGCCGCGACGGCGTCGCCGTCGATCGCCTCGAACGCGCGGCCGACGCGCGAGCGGCGCAGCCGCCACAGCACGGCGAGCGTCAGCACGAGCGCGAGCGCGACGTGCCACCACTGCGTGAGCTGCGGAATGCCGTTCAACCCGAGCGCGCCGCCGGTCAGCCCCTCGGCGTTGAGCAGCCCGACGCGGACGACCTCGCCGAAGGCGAGCGTCGCCATCGCCAGATAGACGCCCGACAGCCGCAGCGTCGGCACGCCGATCACGAGCGCGGCGAGCACCGGCATCGCCATGCCGCCGGCGAGCGCGAGCGGAAACGGCCAGCCGAGATTCATCGTGATCAGCGCCGCGGTGTAGGCGCCGATGCCCATGAACGCCGCGTTCGCGAGGGCGAGCAGCCCGCACGCGAGCGTGAGCCAGATCGACAGCGCGAGCAGCGCGTTGATGCCGATTCCCAGCACCAGGTTGCTGTAGACGGCCCAGAACTCTTCGAAGCCGGCCATCGGTCAGCGCCGCGACGTGCTCACGCCTTGCGCTCGAGAACCTTGCCGAACATGCCCTGCGGCCGCAGCAGCAAGACGAGGAACAGCAGACCGAAGGCGACCGCGTCGCGCATCGACGATCCGATGTAGGCGACCGAAAGGACTTCCGCGAAACCAAGAAAGAGGCCGCCGATCAACGCGCCGCGGATGTCGCCCATGCCGCCGAGGATGATGACGGCGATGCCCTTGTGCAGCATCGGCTGGCCCATCAGCGGGAAGACGGCGTTCGAATAGAGCGCGATCAAGAGGCCGGCGATGCCGCCGAGCGCGGCGGCGGTGAACGAGGTCAGGTAGAACAGCCCCTCGACGTTGATGCCGAGCAGCGCCGCCGCCTTCGGCGATTCGGCGATCGCGCGCAGCGCGCGGCCGAGCTGGGTCTTGCGCATCACGATCAAGAGCGCACCCATCAGCGCGAACGACAGCGCGACGATCGCGACCTCGAGGACGCTGATCTGCACCCCGAGGAAGTGGAGCTGCTGGTGCGGGATCAGCTCGGTCGGGAAGCGCAGGTTCTGCGCACCGAAGATGCCTTGCGCGGCGTTGTTGAAGAAGATCGCGAGGCCGATCGTCGCGATCATCGGGATCAGGTGCGTGACGTTGCGCTTGCGCAGCGGTTTGAGTACGAGCCAGTCGATCGCGAGGCCGAAGCCGCCGGCAACGAAGAACGCCGCGGCGAGCGCGCCCCACAGGCCGAGGTCGAAGCGCGTCACGACTTCGAGCGCGGCGTAGGCGCCGATCATGAAGATCGCGCCGTGCGACAGGTTGATGACGCCGAGGACGCCGAAGACGAGCGTGAAGCCGAGCGCGAAGAGCGCGTAGACGCTGCCCAGCGACAGCGCGTTGACGAGCTGCTGGTCAAGCAAGCGAAGCTCCCCGCCGCGCGCCGCGTCGGGCGGGCGCCGTCCGCCGCGGCGGCGCCTGGTGCGCGTCGTTCGAGGTCGTGATCACGGCGCCCGGCGGTGGCTCGTTACTTCTCGATGATGTACTTGCCGCCCTTCGTGACCGAGACGATCGCCGCCTGATCGGCGTCGTAGCCGGCCGGCTTGCCGCCGCGGCCGGTCGCCTGGTGGAACTTGAACGGGCCGGTCGCGCCGGTCCAGCTGACGTTCGGCAGCGCGTCGCGCAGCGCCTTGCGGTTGGCCTCGAGATCGCCGCCGAGCTTGATCTTGCCGATCGCCTGCGCCGCGATGTGCATCGCGTCGTACGACTGCGCGGCGAACTGGTCCGGCGCGGCGCCGAATTTCTTCTTGTAGGCCTCGATGAAGGCGAGGTTCTCCTTCGTATCGTTGCCGAGCGCCCAGGGGCTGCCGACCCAGAGGTTGTCGGACGCGCCCTTGGCCAGATCGAAGATCTTGACCGAATTCATGCCGTTGCCGCCGATCACCGGCCAGTCGATGCCAAGCTGGCGCGCCTGCACCATGATCGGCGCGCCTTCGGCGATCAGCGCCGACAGCACGATCGCATCGGCCCCGCTGCCCTTGATCTTCGTGAGCTGGGCCTTGAAGTCGACGTCGCCCTTGGCGAAGGTCTCGGTCGTCGTGACCGGGATGTTCAGTTTCTCGAGCGCCTTCTTGAAGTTGTCGTAGCCGCTCTTCGTGAATACGTCGTCGTTGCCGTACATCACGGCGACCTTCTTGATGCCGGTGTGCTTGATCGCGACGCGCAAGGTCTCGGGCAGCACGTCGGCCTCGGTCACCGAGTTGCGGAATACGTAGTCGCCGATCGACGTGATGCCGTCGGCGGTGTTCGACGTGCCGAAGACGACGACCTTCGCGCCCTGCGCGATCGGGTCGGCCGCCTGAGCCGAGTTCGACAGCGTCGGACCGAACAGCATCAGCACCTTGTCCTGGAAGATCAGCTTCTTGAAGACGTCGATCGCCTGCTCCTTCTTGCCGGCCTCGTCCTCGAACAGCAACTGCAGCTTGTTGCCGTTGATGCCGCCGGCGGCGTTGATCTCGTCGGCAGCCAGCACGAAGCCGTTCTTGATCGACTGGCCGTACTGCCCGGCCGGGCCCGAGAGCGCCTCGGCGACGCCGATCTTGATGTCGGCCGCCGCCGCGCTGCCCAGGGCGCCCGCGATCAGTCCCGCGGCGAGCAGCGGACGCATGAAGTTCGATCTGAAGCTGGCCATGACTTTCTCCCAGGGTTGCGTCGAGATCAGAGGCCGCACCGAATCGCCATTCCCGACCGATCAATGCACGAGCGTATCAGGCATCGATGTCCACTTCAGCCGGAAGCCTTCGCCTTGTAGCTGCCGACATCGGCGCGAAAGCCGATCGCAAGCCGGTTCCAGCCGTTGATCGTGATGATCGCCAGCGTCAGATCGACGAGCGAGCGGTCGTCGAACTGCGAGCGCACCTCCTCGTACAGGGCGTCGGGCAGGTCGTTCGTCGCGACCAGCGTGACCGCCTCGGCCCAGGCGAGCGCAGCACGCTCGCGCGCCGAATAGAACGGCGCCTCGCGCCACGCCGCCAGCACGTGCAGGCGCTGCTCGGTTTCGCCCGCGGCGCGCGCGTCCTTGGTGTGCATGTCCAGGCAGAAGGCACAGCCGTTGATCTGCGAGACGCGCGTTTTCACGAGTTCGAGCAGCGAGTGCTCGAGACCCGATCGGCGCACATAGGTTTCCATGTCCAGCATGGCCTTGAACGCGCCGGGGGAGGCCTCCTTGTAGTCGGTGCGCGGGTGGTGATTCATCGGGTACTCCTTTTCCAGCGGACGGCAACGCGGGCGACAGATCGTACAAGCTACGCCGGTCGGCGCGCGTCTGCAAGCGTACGGCACAAGACCGCGTCGCGCGAATCAGCACTCGGCGATGCCGCGTCACGGCGCGCCGCCGTTCGCCTGCCTGGCCTCGTGGCGGCGCGGCGCCAGCATGCGCAGGCGAAAGACATCCTCGTCGCAGACGTCGAGGCAGCGCGCGCAGCGAATGCAGGCCGTGCTCTCGATCACCGGCGATCGGCCCTGCGCGCCGCCGTACAGCGCAGGCGCGATCACCTGCGGCTCGGGGCAGACGCGAAAGCAGTCGCCGCAGCGCGTGCAGTCGTCGCGCTTCTCGGCGCTGACGTGCAGCACCGCGCCGCGGCCGACGACGCCGTAGAACGCCCCCACCGGGCACAGATGGCCGCACCAGCCGCGCGGCAGCACGAGCAGGTCCAGGCCGAAGACGGCGAGCACGGCGCCGTAGCCGCCGGCGACGCCGAAGACGAGCGAACGCTGCAAGAGCGTGATCGGATTGACCGTCTCCCAGACGACGCTGCCCAGCAGCGCCGACAGTGCGAGCGCGACGCCGAGCACCGCATAGCGCAGCCGCCGGTCGGGCTTGACACGGCCGAGCAGCGTCGGCAGGTGCAGCTTGATCCGCAGCCAGGCGGCAAGGTCGGTCACCGGGTTGATCGGGCAGACCCAGGCGCAATAGCTGCGGCCGCCGAATACCAGATAGGCGCCAGCGACGATCGCCGCGCCGAGCAGCGCGGTGCCCGAGATCGCACGGTGCGCGAGCAGCGTCTGCAGCGCAACGAACGGGTCGGTCAGCGACAGCAGGCCGAACCATTCGCTCGACGCGAGGTTGCCGCGCACGATCCAGACCCCCGCCCACGGCCCGAGCAGGAACAGCGCGAGGACGAGCAATTGCGACGCGCGCCGAGCGAGCAGCCAGCGGTTGCGTTGCCACAGCGATCGGCGCGGCGCAGTTCGCTGCAATGGCGTTGCCGCCACGCTCGCGACAGCCTCAGCGCCGCGCCGCATGGTTGGCGGCGACGGTGATCGCGGCGTCGCCTTCCAGGATGCAGGCATTCTCGCACTTGCCGCAGCCGGTGCACGCGCTGGCGTCGACGACGGGCTGAAAGCTGCCGCCGCGCGGCGTGCGGCCATGCTGCATGCGGATCGCCCGGCCCTTGATCGGGCAGGCCTGGAAGCAGCTGTCGCAATAGGCGACGCCGGTATAGCTGAAGCAGCGCTCGGGCGCGCTGAGCCGGGCCAGCCCCATCCGCGCCGCGCCGATATCGGCCAGCGCCAGCGCGCCGGTCGGGCAGGCCGCCGCGCACGGTATGTCCTCGCACATGTAGCACGGCGTCGCGCGGGCGACGAAAAACGGCGTGCCGACCGGCAGCGGCGCATCGAGCCCGGCCAGATGCAGCGTATCGAACGGACAGGCGCGCACGCACAGGCCGCAGCGCACGCAGGCGTCGAGGAAGTCGCCCTCGCGCAGCGCACCCGGCGGGCGCATGCGATCGGCGGGGAGCGCGCGGCGGCGTTCGGCAACGACCTGCACCGCGAGCGCGGCCGTCACGCCGCCCAGCGCCAATGCGCTCGTCAATGCCTTGCGTCGCGAAATGCCGCGCCTGCCCATCGCTCCCCTGCCCTGCTGTCATCGTCGCGTGCGACGACGACGCCCCAACACCGCGTACCGCCGCACGCCGACCCGCTGCGGTCGAGCTTACTCTCGGCCCGCATGCCCGGGCTTGCGCAAGGGCAGGATCAGGCTCTTCTGCCGCCGCCGTCGCGGTGCGCCGCGAGCGCGGCGGAGATATCGCCCTGCAGCGTCTGCGCGAGGCGGCGCCGATCGGCCTTGCGCACTGAGCGCGCCGGCAGGAAGATCACCTGCACTCCCAGATGGCGGGCGCAGGCGATGCGCCAGACACTTTGCGCGAGCGTCGTTTCGCCGACGAAGCGCACCGCCGGACTCGACACATGGTCGGCGTCGAAATAGCGCAGCGCGACCGGCTGCACCGGCGTTTCGGTCGCGATCGCGGCCTGCAGCAGGTTGGCATGAAACGGCAGCAGTTCGATGCCGTCGGCCGTCGTCCCTTCGGGAAAGACGGCGACCGTGTCGCCCGCCTGCAGCGCCTCGGCCATCTGGTGCACGACGCGCAGCGCATCGCGCGGCCGCTCGCGCGTCAGGTACAGCGTATCGGACGCATCGGACAGCTTGCCGAAGACCGGCCAGCGCTTGACCTCGACTTTGGAGACGAAGCGCCCGGCCTCGACTGCGCTGATCGCCGGGATATCGAGCCACGAGACATGGTTGGCGACAACGAGCTTCGCGCCCGGCCGCGGCAGGCCATGCACGACGAGGCGCACGCCCATCGCGCGCAACAGTCCTGCCGACCAGCGCCGCGCCTGGAGCCGGTGCAGTGCCGGGGTGTCGCGGCCGATGCGCAATGCGACGAGCAGCAGGCCGTACAGCAGGTGCAGGCAGGCGCGTGCCACGCGCCACAGCGCGCGCAGCCTTCGCGCCAGGCTTGGCGCCGCGTTGGCGGATGGCTCGCCCGCCGTGCCGTCCGCCGCCATCGCCCGCGTCAGACGCCTTCGGCCTGGTAGGCCACCTGCCCGGCGACGAGCGTACAGCGCACGCGCGCGGGCAATTCGATGCTGCTCGTCTCGAATGCGAACGGCGTATGCCGGCCCTGGCTCACGAGCTGCGACGGCTGCACCGTCCAGTGCGCCACCGGATCGAAGACGCAGACATCGGCGACGCCGCCGACGACCAGCCTGCCGGCGCTCGCCGCGAGCGACTTCAGCGCATCGCCGAGCACGTGCACCGGTTCGTGCGTGATCACCGCGAGCGCGCGCGCCAGGCCCGCGCCGCTCGCCTCGCCCCAGTGCAGCGCCAGACTCAGCAGCAGTTCGAGCCCGGTCGCGCCCGGTACCGCGGCGGCAAACGGCAGCGTCTTCTCGTCGCTGCTCACCGGCGTGTGGTCGCTCACCAGCACATCGATCGTGCCGTCGGCGAGCGCGGCGCGCAGCGCGTCGCGGTCGCGCTGCTGGCGCAGCGGCGGCACGAGCCGCAGCGCCGGATTGAAATAGCCGATGTCGATGTCGGTCAGGTGCAGCGAATTGATGCTCACGTCGGCGCTCACGGGCAGCCCCTCGGCCTTCGCCGCGCGCACGAGGGCAACGCCGGCCGCGCTCGACAGCCGGCACAGGTGAACGCGCGCGCCGGTCTCGCGCATCAGCGCGAAAATTGTCTGCAGCGCGATCGTCTCGGCGCTGACCGGCACGCCGACGAGGCCCAGTCTTGTTGCGACCGGGCCGCGGGCGGCGACGCCGGTGCCGAGCCACGGGTCCTGCGGGCGCAGCCAGACGGTGTAGCCGAAGGTTGCGGCGTACTGCAGCGCGCGCATCAGCACCTGCGTGTCGCGCACGCCGGCATCGGCCTGCGAGAAGCCGATGCAGCCGGCCTCGGTCAGCTCGGCCATCTCGGTCAGCACCTCGCCGGCCAGACCGCGCGTCAGCGCGCCGAGCGGGAAGACGCGGCAGCGGCTCAACTTGCGGGCGCGAAACTTCAGCGTCTCGACGAGCCCCGGCTCATCGAGCACCGGGTCGGTATCGGGCGGGCAGACGAGGCTCGTCACGCCGCCCGCCGCCGCCGCCTGCAGTTCGCTCTCGAGCATGCCCTCGTGCTCGTGTCCCGGCTCGCGCAGCCGGGCCGCCAGATCGACGAGACCGGGCGCGACGACGCAGCCCGCGGCGTCGATCACCCGATCCGGCGCGAAATCCTGCGGCGCGCTGCCGATGGCGACGATCCGTCCGGCGGCGATCGCAAGCGACCCCGGCGCATCGAGTTCCGACGCCGGATCGACGAGCCGCCCGTTCTCGATCAGAACTTTCATCGTGTCAGTTATCCACGGCGCCGAAGCGCGACCCCCGATGCATGAACCGAATCTTCCCAAGCGACCGCCGCGGATCCGGCTCTGCCGGGCCGCTGGCGGGCCTTGCAGGCCGCGCCGGGTGATCTCGCCCGGCCCCTCGCCAGGCACGAAACGTCCACTGGACCTTTCGTGTCCGGGCTCGGCCCCCTCGAG
>JACSRM010000085.1 GCA_014879745.1 Burkholderiaceae bacterium
GGCAACGACCAAAGTCTTCACTACAGACGTTCTGCCGCGGCGACCTCATACGGATCAAGCACTTGCGAGCGCAAAACGGCTCGATTCCCGGGAAAGCAACGGCGAGTTGAGAAAGACGGGCTAGATGCGGCGGCTCGATGCGGCGCGGCTTTGCGGCACCCGCCCGGGCCGCACGATGGCGGTTGTCGCGACGGCGCCGCCATGCAGGCCGGCGGGCTCCGCACAGAACGGCCGGTCCGCACCGCCGATGAGGATCGACAAGCCGGTGTCGCGCGGCAGCAGCGGCCGCGATTCGTCGGTCGCCGCGACCATCCGTGGCGCCGGCGTTTGCGATCGCATAATCCGGCGATGAGATATCTCGTCACCACGATGCTCGTGGCCGTTGCCGTCATCCACTTGCTGCCAGTCGCCGGTGTTCTTGGTTCGGCGCGCTTGGCGGCGCTGTACGGAATCGCGTTCGACGACCCCAACCTCTCGATCCTGATGCGCCATCGCGCGATCCTGTTCGGTCTGCTTGGCGCGTTTCTTCTCTGCGCGGCATTTCGACCTGCCTTGCAGCTTGCCGCCCTCGTGGCTGGCCTTGTCAGCGTGCTGTCCTTCCTGTATCTGGCTTGGTCGGTCGGTGGCTACAACCTGCAAGTCGGTCGTGTCGTCACCGCCGACGTCATTGCACTCGCTTGCCTGATCGTCGGAAGTGGTGCCTACGCCTATCAGCGGCTCGACGGATGATCCGCCGCGCCGGCTTGTCGGCAGCGTCCCCCTCGACTCCCATGCCGGGCGCCACCGCCTCGCTTCCCGGCCGGCATTTCACCAGCCTCGCACCTGGCTGCCGACCACGGGTGTGCGCACCGGCTTGGCCAGTCCGAAGAAGACGACGAAGCCGTTGCCGCCGCAGCGCGTAGACACCGCCTCGTCGGGAATCTTCGTCAGGCAAACCTCGTCCATGAGGTCGATATTGTTGGCCGCCCACACATTGCCGGCCGGATCGACGACGACACCGGTCAGAAACTGCATGCCCTTTCCGGCGTAACCGGTCTTGGCAGGAGAGATCGGGTCACCGGTCTTGAGGCCGGGAGGGCAGGTCTCGGTCCGCACGCCGCAAAGCTCGGTCAGTGTCTTGCCAAAACCGTTCGCGACCCAGATGTGGTCATTGCCGTCGACGGTGATGCCCCATGGGCCGCTGATGCTCCCGCCGCCGTCGAACGACGGGGCCGGTGCCTGCGCAGCGTCCGGGCGGATCAGGCTGACGCTGCCGCCCGGGAACTGCTCGATGATGCGCACCAGGGCGATGAATTTGTCCACCGTCTCGTCGCCGCCGCCGGCCGGTGCCAGCCTGCTTTCGACTTCGCTGCGCAGCTTGGCCCGCAGCAGCTCGAGCTTTTCCTTGACGCCCGGTTCGCCCAGCGTATTGGCGACCCATGCGTTGCCCTGGCTGTCGATGGCGATGGCATGCGGGCTGTAGCCGACCGTCAGATGTTCGGCCCTGCCGGGATCGTTCGCCGGGAAGCGTGTGACGGTGTTGGCGTTGGCGTTCGAGACCAGAATCCGGCCTTGCAGGTCGACCGCGACGTGGAACGGTCCCTTCACCTGGCAAGTGCCGTCGACAGGCTTGTCGTCGACGGTGCGGCAGACGATGCGTGCACGGGCCGGATCGCCCTTGGGCAGGTGGACGATCTGGCTCTTGCTCGAATCCAGCGCCCAGACATCCCCGTCAGGGGTCGTATTGATGCCTTGCATGCCGCCGAGCTGCCCGTTCAGGTTGTAGCCTGTCGTCGGCGACAACGGTTCACCCGTCCTGTCGAATGCCGAGATCGTCTTGCCGCCGATGCTGGTCACCCATACCTTGCCGTCGCCGGCGATCGTCAGGCCCCAGCCGGGAAAGTCGACGCCGCCGCCGGTATAGCCGGTCGTCATCGGCGAGATCGGGCGGCCGTTTGGCGCGAGTTGGGAGAGCGTGCCGCCGATGCCGCCGTACATGGTCGATTGCGAGCCGGCCATCTGGTTGTTCGCCGCCCAGGCGTTGCCTTCGCCGTCGATCGCGATGCCGCCCAGGCCGGCCAGGCCGCCGCCCGCATAGCGCAGCGCGATGGTCCAGGTGCCGGGAGCGAACAGGAGGTAGGGCCGGAACGGGACGGCGCTGGAGCCGGGTCCGCTGCGAGCCGGATAGAAATGGTCCGCCAGCGCGAACAGTCTCGCCGGCGCATGCCAGGGGTGCAGCGCGATGGCCTCGGCCGCGGCCAGGGTGTCGGTCGGGGTGGTGCCACCGGGCGGGGTCGACGCATCGAACAACTTCGAACAGGCATCCGGTGTGGCTTGCACAACGCAGCCCGCCAGCAAGCCGGCCAGCGTATTCATCGTCGCGAGCGACGTGGTCTGCGTGCTGTTCAGCGGGTCCTGGATCACCGGCCCCAATCCGCCGCTGGCCAGATCGACGAGGTTGGGCACATTGCCGGCGGCGATTCTCAAGCCGAGCGCGGGCCCGCTCAGCGCGCCACCCTTCAGGAATTGCGCGCCGGTCCAGACCGAGGCGACGGTCGTGAGTTCGTTGATGGTCACCTTGTTCGGCGCACTGGTGCCCAGCGTTGCCATCAGCGCGAGGGCCGGGTTCGCCGCCTGCGAGCCCCTGGGCGCCCCGCCCCTGGCGGTCAGGTAGAGCACGCCGCCACCGGCCCTGCGGGCGTCGAAATCGAGGCGAAAGGCGCCGTCGTCGCTCGAACTGGTTTCGGCCAGCCTGGCGGGAGCCCCGTCACCGGCCGCCCAAAGCGTCACCGTCGATCTTGCGACCGGGCCACCGCCGCCATGGACGTTG
>JACSRM010000318.1 GCA_014879745.1 Burkholderiaceae bacterium
GCGAATCACGTGCGGGCTGACTCGCTTGCTGGCCAGCGACGGTGATTGCGCACAAGCTCTGGATGCATAGCGTTCGACCAGCGTATGGATGCCGAAGCGAGTAAGAGGCTGACCGTTGCGGTTCAGAAACAGACGCTGCTCCGGCGCGCGGTTTGCCACCAGGAACTGCAACTCATCCAAGGTATTTGGCCACAATGGACAGGCACGCCGTTTGTTACCCTTGCCGGTGATTCGAACGCATTGAGCATACCAGTCAATGGCGCTGACCCGGACCTCCGCCGCTTCGCTCGCGCGCGCCCCCGAGTTGTAGAGGAAGAGCAACAGCACGTAGTCGCGCCGACCCAGAGCGGTATGGCGATCCGGAGACGCCAGGATCGCATCCATTTCCGGTTTCTCGAGATAGGTGATGCCAGGGTGAGCCGTCTTCTTGAAGGGGATCAGCCGGATCTGTGTGCACCACGCGATGTGCTCGGGGCTGTTCTGGCCGATGAATCGAGCCAAGGCGTGAAGGCCGCCGAGGCGTTGATTGCGAGTGGCGGCGATACAGCGACGCCTCGTTTCCAGATCAGCGAGGAACTGGCGGACCAGATCTACCGACAGATCTTCGACGGTCAGTCGGTCCACCGATTTCTTGAGATGATCGCCAACGTAGGGGAGGAGCAGCGCCAGCATGTCGCGATAGCTTCTCTGGGTGTTGATAGAAAGGTTGCGCTCCTGAACCAGATAGTCGATCAGGAAACGCCGGACCCAAGGTCCGAGCAAAGCGTGGTCAGTCATGATCATTCTCCATGGCGTAACGTTCGAATCGCCGGCTTGCCTCTTGAAGCAAGTCAGGCGTCATCGTCAGATAGTGTTGTGTGGCCGACAGGTTCACGTGGCCGAGGTAGGTCGCCAGCTTGGGCAGGAGATCGTGCAGGTCTGCGCCGCTGCGATACCAGGCGACGAGCCGATGAACGGCGGCCGAATGACGCAAGTCGTGGAGTCGTGGCTGCTCTCTTGAGCCACCGTCGCGGGCAACGCCGGCGGCAGTTCGCAGGCGTCGAAAGGTGGCGCGCGCGGCAGACTTGCTCAGCGGCGCGCTGTTCCGGAAGCAGAAGAACGGCGTGTCCGCGCCGCCTGAGTGGCGGTCGTTGCGTTTGCCCACATACTCGCTCATGACATGCGTCAGATCCTTGCCCAGTGGCACAAGCCGGCTCTTGTAGAACTTCGTCCCCCGGACGATCAGGCGGGCTTGCTCGAGGTCGACATCGGCAATGTTCAGCGAGACGGCTTCGCTGATGCGGAGCCCCGCCCCGTAGAGCAGCAAGAGCAAGGCTCTGAAGACATACGCGTCGATTGGCGCTCGGCCGGTACAGGCGATGGGGACCGCGTCGAGCAGGCGCTTGAGTTCGTCGTGGGAGTAGATGTAGGGCACGAAGACGGGAGCGTCCAGCCTCGGCAGGCTGTACGGCAACGGCACGCTGCTGACCAAACCACGTGCCAGGGCGAAGCGGTAGAACCCCGAAAGCACGTGGTACTTCTTGACCCAGTACGCGCTCACCGGTCCGTTGCCGTTCAGGAAAGCGAGCACGGACTTGCCTTCAACGCTGGCCAGTGGGCCTTCACCGACGGTCCGGCAGAAGGATTTGAAGATCGCCTCCTCGGTCTCGAACTTGTATCCCAAGGCGCGCTTATGAGCGATGTACATGGAAACCTGCGCGGAGAGCGTCATAGCAGTGCCCCCAGATCGAGTTCGGCCACCTGCCGCAGCCCCGTCAGGTCGACCTTGGTATAGCTCAGGGTCGAATTGGCGCTGCGATGTCCGAGATGGTCGCCAATCTGCTTCAGGGAGAAGCCCGACGCGAGAAGGTGGCTGGCACAGGCGTGCCGCAAACAGTGCGCCCCACGTGGCGACAGGGTGAGGCCCAGGCGACTCAGATGGGCGTGCGCAACCGGCGTAATGCTCGGCGCCGACAGCGGGCGAATGGGTGCGCCGAGCGTCAAGAACAATGCCCGATGCCCGCAGCGCGGTCGCACTTCGCGCAGGTAGCGCAAGATCGCCTCGCCCACGGCGTGCAGCAAAGGATAACGCTGAGCACGACGTTGCTTGGGTCGCGTGATGTGGATCGACTCGCCTTCCCAATCCAGATCGTCCAGCCGCAACGCCGCGACCTCGCCTCGCCGCAGGCCGTAGACCGCGAGCAACATCAGGATGGCGTGGTCGCGAATATCTGCCGGTCGATCACCGCTTGTGGCGACAAGGAGGCGCTGGACGTCGTCCCAGCCTGGGCCTTCCGGGATACCTTCACGGGTATAGAGCCGCGGCGATTCGATGACCGCAGTGATTCCCGAAGGGCACCACCCGCGGGCTTCGGCGAAGGCGAAGAAGCTGCGCAACGAACTGGCCAACGCGGCCAAAGAGGCACGTGTCCAACCTTTCTTACTCTTCGACTCAATGAAGGCGTCGACATCGGCAACGGTAATCGCGCTCAACGTATCCCGGGGCGGGCACAGTCCGGCAAAGAACCAGGTCAGGCGCTCACAACGCGTGCTGATCGTCACTGGCGACAGGCCTCGTTCGTCGCGCATATAGCAGGCAAAGGCGTCAATCTGAGCCATGAAGGCGTTCGGTGCCTCTTCGGTCTGCTGAAGGCAGTCCAGGTATCGCAGCCATTCCGTCGCGAAGTGGATAAACATCTGGCGTGTCCACACCGAGTCCTCGGTACGGATGGGCTGATGCCTCAACCGTCGTCGGCAGTCCGCAGCGCGCTCAATGTCCTGCGTACTGACCTTCCCATGCTCAAGGTCAAGGCC
>JACSRM010000283.1 GCA_014879745.1 Burkholderiaceae bacterium
TCACGGAGCACTTGGAGCAAATCGTTTCAGGCGACATTGGTACCCTGCAGAGGTGTGCAGCCAATGTCTGACAAGTCACTGCAGCCGACCGCCATCCCGCTACGCGGGCTGTCGGCGGCTGAGTTCCAGCGTTGGGCGTCGCCAGTACCGCCGCGCGCACGGGTCCGGCGTGATATGGCATGCTTGCCACTTCGCGTTTGAGGTTCGTCATGTCTACGCCCGTCGAAGACCTCGCTGCCCAGAGCCTTAGTCTGTCTCCGGAAGATCGCGCCAAACTCGTCGAACGCGTCATTGCCAGTTTCGAGCCGAGGTCGCCCGCCCAGGCCGCTTGGCTCGAAGCAGCAAATGCTCGGCGCGAGGAAGCTCGCGCCGGCAAGGTTGCCCTGGTTCCCGGAGATGCAGCGCTTGCCCGGGTTCGCGCGCGCATCGCGTGAGCTACTGGCTCCACCCTGAGGCCGAAGCCGAGCTTGGCGAGGCTGCGGTTTACTACGCCGAGCATGCCAGTCGCGCTGTCGCTGAGGCGTTCCTTGCGGAGTTCGAGCGCTTTCGCGACTTGGTGGTCGAGAGAACCAAACGCGCGGGCCGCATGCGGACTATGGCCTGCGCGTCTATCACTTCGCACGAACGCGCCCCGAACACCGTCGACGGCGCAGGTTGCGCCCTCGGCGGTGCGTGTGCTTCAATTCTTCGGATGAGAACGCGTTGGGAATCATGAGCTACAAGAGCTGTTTCGCGCTTGCGTTGGTTGCCCTCAGCGCACCAGCAGCGGCAATAGCTCAGGATGTTTGGCGCACACCTGATGGGAAGCCGGCCGCCGAGTCACCGTCGCGTAAGGCAGTGAACGACTTCGGTGTGTCCTTGCTCGTCACTGCTGACGATTGGCAAAGCAAGTGGAACACACCAAGTTCCACTGTTCCAATGTTCAATGCGGCCGCACGAGTTAAGACCGGCGGAACACTGTCCATCCTGACGTTCGTGGCGAATCCCAAACCGGCACCGTCCTCCAACGAATTGAAGGTCGTAAGCCATATCCGTGTTCTGCGCCCAGATGGCTCTTCCTCGGTCGACGCTCCTAACCTCCCTTGCCTGCGCGGCACCCTGCAAGGTCCGGCCACCAACACGCGTCTTTGCGAAGCCGTCATCGCGTTCCGCGCCGATCCTGGAGACCAACGAGGCACATGGAAAGTCGAGGTCACGGTCACAGACGTCAATCGGAGCATAGCCGTGCCGGTCGAGGCAACCTTCTCCGTTGAGGGCGATTGATGCCCAACGCTAGCCACCACAGGCAAGGCATACACGCATCCCCGCGCCTGAAGGTCTGCTGCATCAGTTCGCTCGAAGAGGCGCGCATCGCAGTCGCGGCAGGCGCCGATGCAATCGGCCTCGTCTCCTCGATGCCAAGCGGCCCTGGCGTCATCGCTGAGTCCCTCATCGCCGAGATCGCCGCATCCACTCCCCCTCCGGTCGCCACCTTTTTGCTGACCTCCCTCACCGATGCTGCTGCCATCGCCGAACAGTACGCCCGCTGCCGCACAACCACGATCCAGTTGGTCGATCACGTTGCTGCGGACGAGTTGATTCGGGTACGTCGTTTCCTGCCGGGAGTGAAGCTGGTGCAAGTCATCCACGTCCGCGGCCCTTCATCGGTTGGCGAAGCCATCGCGGCCTCGTCGTTGGCTGACGCGCTCCTCCTCGATTCGGGCGACCCTTCGGCGGCAGTCAAAGAACTTGGAGGCACCGGGCGCGTTCACGACTGGTCCGTCTCCGCGCAGATCACGTCGGCGGTAGCCAAGCCAGTGTTCCTCGCCGGCGGCCTGACTCCTGGGAATGTCCGCTCGGCCATTTCTGCTGTCCGCCCATTCGGACTCGACATCTGCTCGGGTGTCCGTGAGGACGGCGGCCTGAGCGCGAGCAAGCTGCGCGCATTCGTCACCGCAGCGCAGAGTGGTGGTTGAACCGTCGTTGCACCCGACCCGCTGCAGCGGGCTTCGCCCGCTTCCACAGCCGGGTGAGCTCCGTTCAGCCTCGTCATCTCTTCATCTCTGGTGAGGTACCTCGCATGGCGATCAAAGTATGTTTGGCGGGTGCAACAGGATGGGCGGGCTCCGAGCTTGCGCGTTCGATGGTGAAGACTCCGGACCTCGCCCTCGTCGCGGCCGTCTCTCGCACACACGCCGGCCGAGACCTGGGCGAGGTACTGGGCGAGCCGCGGCTCACCTGTCCCGTGTACCCCTCGGCGGAGGAGGCGCTGGCCCACCCTTGCGACGTCCTCGTCGAATACACCAAGCCGGACAGCGCCAAGACCAACGTCCTGGCTGCGCTCGAACGAGGCGCCCACGTCGTGATCGGCACTTCGGGCCTTACCGATGGGGATTACGCCGAGATCGATACCCTCGCCCGCAAGCGGCAGCGCGGGGTTCTCGCCTGCGGCAACTTCGCACTCACCGTCGTTCTGCTGCAGAAGTTCGCTGAGGCGGCTGCCAGGCTGATTCCGCAGTGGGAGATCATCGACTACGCGCACGATGACAAGGTCGATGCCCCGAGCGGCACGGCGCGCGAACTCGCGGCTCGCCTGGCGAAAGTGCGGCCTCCCGAGCCTACGATTCCGGTCGATCGCACCGTCGGCTCTCGAGAAGCCCGCGGCGCCACTGTGTCCGCAACGCAGGTTCACTCCGTTCGTCTGCCGGGCTATGTCATCAGCGCCGAGGTCATCTTCGGCATGCCGGATCAAAGACTGACGATCCGTCACGACTCCGGCAACAGCGCTCGCCCGTACGTTGACGGGGCGCTG
>JACSRM010000202.1 GCA_014879745.1 Burkholderiaceae bacterium
CGACGATGCGCGAGAAGGCGTGGAACACCGCCACCTCCTCGGTGCAGGGCGAGCGCAGATCCTCCAGCAGCAGTGCGCGCCCGGCTTCGTCCAGATCCCGGCCGCGGCTGGCCATGATCTTGTCGACGTAGCGCTGCGTTTCGGCCACCGGGTCGATGCGGTCGACCTGCAGGCCCGGCACGCTGCCGTCGAGCGTGGCCGCCAGATGCGCCGCGGGGTCGGTGGTCGACAGGTGCACCGTCTTGCCGCGCGCGGCCAGCGCCAGCGCCAGCGCCGCCGCGATCGTCGTCTTGCCGACGCCGCCCTTGCCCATGACCATCACCAGGCCGTGATCCTGTTGCGCCAGTTCGTCGGCGAGCACGCGCAGCGGCTGCGCGTCGGCCGGCACTCTCGCTGGCGGCGCGGCGGCCGGCGATGATGGGGCGCTCGGATCGGACAAGGCGCGCAGCGCGGGCAGGCCGATCATGTCGAAGGGCTGCAGCGGCACGCGGTCCTGCGGCAGGCGGCGCAGGCTGTCGGGCAGCGCGGCGAGCGCCTCGTCGCCCAGCGCCTGCAGCGCGACGGCCACCGCGTCGTCGGCCGCGCTGGCGCGGAACACGGCGTTGACCACCAGGCGCTGGTTCGCCAGGCCCAGGGCCCGCAATTCGTCGTGCGTGCGCGCCGCCTCGCGCAGCGCCGCCGCGTCGGCGCGGGTCACGAGCACGATGGCGGTGCGCGCGCCATCGGCCAGCGCCTGCATGCCGGCCAGGAAGCGCTGCTCCTGCATCTTCAGCCCCGAGTGCGGGCCCAGGCACGATGCGCCGCGGTCGTTGCCTTCGAGGAAACCCGTCCAGGCCTTGGGCAGGCTCAGCAGGCGCAGCGTGTGGCCGGTGGGGGCGGTGTCGAAGACAACATGGTCGTAGCCCTGCGCATCGCCGGCCAGCAGGCCGATGAACTCGTCGAAGGCGGCGATCTCGGTGGTGCAGGCACCCGAGAGCTGCTCGCGCACCGTGCCGCGATCGGCCTCGCTGCTGTCGCCGGGCATCTGTGCGATGACGCGCTGCCGGTAGGCTTCGGCCGCGGCTTCGGGGTCGATGTTCAGCGCGTCGAGACCAAGTGCGCCGGGCACGGCGCGCGGCCGGTCCGACAGCACGACGCCGAGCATCTCGTCGAGGTTGGACGCCGGGTCGGTGCTGACCAGCAGCACGCGCCTGCCGGCATCGGCGAGCGCGATCGCGCAGGCGCAGGCCAGCGAGGTCTTGCCGACGCCGCCCTTGCCGGTGAAGAACAGGAAGCGCGGCGGGTCGCGCAGCAGCGACAACGCTGCGGACGGCGAGGCGGGTTTCGGATCGTGCATCGGGTTCAGCCGCAGCTCTTCGTGCAGCACGGCGCGGCAGGCGCTGCGGTCTCTGGGCCGATCATCCGTGATGCCGCGATGACGGCGGCCTTGACGATCAGCTCCTGCGCAATGGCCTCGTAGCTGCGGCCATCGACTTCCATCGTCCGGCACGGCAGGTCGCCGCAGACCTCGCAGCACGGGCTGCTGCCGGCGGGAGCGCCCAGCCAATCCTCCATCGGCCGGCCGCCGATCCAGATGCGATTGGACTGCGCGGGGTCGACGCGGAACGTGGCCGCGTCGATGGCCCGGGTCTCGAGCACGGGCCGGATGCCCAGCGGCTGCAGCGCCGATTCCAGCTGGGCGACGGCGTCGGCCACGTTCTTCTGGGTCGAGCCGCAGCGCGGACAGGTCTCGCCTTCGCTGACCAGGTGCTTCCAGACGACGGGCAAAGTCTTCATGCAAGCCCTTATACGCGACGGCCTTGCGCGTCGATCACCGGTTCGCCGTCTTCCTTCGCGAACGGCGCGAGCTGTGGCGACGGCAGTATGTCGAGCACCGCCTCCGACGGACGACACAAGCGGGTCCCCAGAGGCGTGACGACGATCGGCCGGTTCATCAGGATCGGGTGCGCCACCATGAAGTCGATCAGCTGGTCGTCGGTCCATGTCGGGTCGTCGAGCTTCAACTCGTCATAGGGGGTGCCCTTCTGACGCAGCACGCTGCGCACCGGCATGCCCATGGCCGCGATGAGTTCCACCAACTTGTCTTTGCCGGGAGGTGTCTTCAGATACTCGACGATCACCGGCTCGACGCCGCTGTTGCGGATCAGCGCCAGCACATTGCGCGAGGTGCCGCAGGCCGGGTTGTGAAAAAGCGTGATGGTGGCGTCGCTCATGTCTTTGCCTGCGTTGTCAGACCGGCTTCATACCAGCCCTTGCTGCGGTTGACGATCTTGACGACCAGCAGCATCACCGGCACCTCGATCAGCACGCCGACCACGGTGGCCAGCGCGGCGCCGGACTCGAAGCCGAACAGGCTGATCGCCGCGGCCACGGCCAGCTCGAAGAAGTTGCTGGCGCCGATCAGCGCCGACGGGCAGGCCACGCAGTGCGCTTCACCCAGGCGCCGGTTCAGCCAGTAGGCCAGGCCGGAGTTGAACAGCACCTGGATCAGGATCGGCACCGCCAGCATGGCGATGATCAGCGGCTGCTCGAGGATGGCCTTGCCCTGGAATGCGAACAGCAGCACAAGCGTGGCCAGCAACGCGGCGACCGACCAGGGGGCGATCCTGGCGAGCGCAGCGTCGAACGCCGCCTGGCCGCGGCGCAGCATAGCCTTGCGCCACAGCTGCGCGATCACCACCGGGATCACGATGTACAGCAGCACCGAGGTGATCAGCGTGTCCCACGGGACGATGATCGACGACAGGCCGAGCAGCAAGGCCACGATGGGCGCGAAGGCGAACACCATGAGGGTGTCGTTCAGCGCCACCTGCGACAGCGTGAACAGCGGGTGCCCGCCGGTGAGCCGGCTCCACACGAACACCATCGCCGTGCAAGGGGCCGCAGCGAGCAGGATCAGGCCCGCGATGTAGCTGTCGGCCTGGTCGGCGGGCAGCCAGGGCGCGAAGACGTGGCGGATGAAGATCCAGCCCAACAGCGCCATCGAGAAGGGCTTGACGGCCCAGTTGACGAACAGCGTGACGCCGATGCCGCGCCAGTGCTGCTTCACCTGCGACAGCGCCGCGAAGTCGACCTTCAGCAGCATCGGAATGATCATCACCCAGATAAGCAGGCCGACCGGCAGGTTGACCTGGGCAACCTCCATGCGGCCGATGGCCTGGAACGGCCCTGGCAGCATCTGGCCGAGCGCGACGCCGGCGACGATGCACAACAACACCCAGACGGTCAGGTAGCGCTCGAAGACGCTCATCGGCGCCGGCGCCGTGGTGGGCGCGGGAAGGACAGTCGTGTTCATGGTTGTTCTAGTCCGACCTCATTCGCTCAAGCGCCGGTCTTGCCGATCCGATCGATCTCGTGCTGCAGCGACATGCCGGCCAGCCAGTTCAGAGGCAGCGACAGCATCAGCTCGATGCGGCGCTTCAGGGTGATGGCCGCATCCATGAAGGCCTTGGCCTTCTGCGCGTCGGTGCCCTCGACGGTGGCCGGGTCAGGAACACCCCAATGGGCCGTCATCGGCTGTCCCGGCCATACGGGGCAGACCTCGCCGGCCGCGTTGTCGCAGACGGTGAACGCGAAGTCGAGCTTCGGTGCGCCGGACAGCGCGAACTCGTCCCAACTCTTGCTGCGAAAGCCGTCCGTCGGGATGCGCCACTCGGCCAGGGTCTGCAGCGCGAAAGGGTTGACCGTGCCGTTGGGATGGCTTCCCGCCGACCAAGCCCTGAAGCGCCCGGCGCCGAGATGGTTCATCAGCCCCTCGGCCAGGATGGAGCGGGCGGAGTTGCCGGTGCAGATAAGGACGTTGTAAACCTTGTCGCTCATGCGTGAGCTCAGCAGCAAGAAGCCGAAGTCTTGGTCGTGATGCCGGTGGGCTTGCCGCGTGGCGTCGGTGTGCAACAGGCTGCAGGCTCCGTGCTCGGCGCGACCGCAGCCTCGGCCGGGACACAGCAGGCTGCAGTCGTTGACGCCGAAGGGGCCGACTCGTTGAAGACCGGGATACTGTTCAGCGTGTGGAAGTGCTCCCAGGCGATGCCCTGCGGGTCGGTGACCCAGTGCTTCTCGCTGCGCGCATAGCAGCATGTCGTCTCGCCTTCATCGAGCAGCGCCATGTCGGCCGCCTCGGCCCGCGCCTTCATTGCGGCGAGTTCGGCCGGATCGTCGGTCTGGATGCCCAGGTGGTCGATGCCGGGCGGCGAGCCGCGTGTGGAGATAGCGAAGTTGACGGGAGGGTCTTGCAACATCCACTTGGCATAGTCGACCTCCAGGCGGGCCGGTGCCGTGGCGAACAGCTTGGAATAGAAGCCGACGCTCTTGCCGAGATCGTCGACGTGCAGGTGGACGTGAAAGCGCTTCATGAGGGTCTCGCTTCAGCAGGTGGTGCAGCCAGGAACGACCTCGCAGTCCGCGCCCTGGCAGCAGTGCGCGGTGAGGTAGGCGAGCAGTGCGTTCATCTGTGCGATGGACGGGCGGTAGATGAGGTTGCGGCCCTCGCGTTCTTGCGTCACCAGGCCGGCGTGCATCAGTTCCTTCAGGTGGAAGGACAGCGTCGAGCCGGGCACGTCCAGCGTGGCGCACAGCTCGCCCGGCGTCATGCCCTGGGGCGCGGCGCCGATCAGCACGCGGAAGATGCGCAGGCGCATGCCCTGGGCCAGGGCTGCGAGAGAGGCGATGGCAGTTTTTTCCTCCATATTTCCATTATGGTGGAAGTATGGTGTGACTTCAAGTGACGCTTGGGACGAAAGTCGATGAGAGTTGTTGCACCTAGCCATGACAGCTACCCGTCCTGCTGCCAAGGACAGCTATCGGGCGCGAAATCCTGCAGGTCTTCTGTCTGCTGTGGGTCGGATCGAGTCAACCACAGCGCCAAGCTGAACTCTCGCTCACCCATGCTGAGCGGACGTTGGGCAAGGATGCGATTCAGACTGACAAGAAAGCCAAGCAGTCTTGACCAGCCGGCCGACCCGCCGCAGGATCGACCTCCGTTCGAGCCCCAGGCCGAAACCGGAGGTGTGCGATGGCGAGTGCCAACCAAGTCATGATCGCGGCCTGGAACACGGTGCTGTTCGAGAAGTTCTGCCGCTTCAGGCTCCTGGTTGTCGAAGGCACAGCGCAGCATAGCGACGCGGCGCTCGATCGCTGCCGCTACACCGCCAGTGAACGGGTGCTCGATGTCGGCTCCGGGTTCGGCAGCACGACGCAGCGCATCGCCACGCGCGTGGGCCCTGCCGGCGAGGCCGTTGGCTGGGACTGCGCCGCGAACTTCGCCCGTCTGGCCGAGACCGATGCATCCGACAACCGCGTCGCGAATGCGCGCTTCGTCGTCGGCGACGTTCAAGTCGACGACCTGCAGGGCCCGTACGACCACGCCTTCGCGAGCTTCGGCACCATGTTCTTCGCATCCCCCGGCGCCGCGATGCGCAACGTGCGCGATGCGCTCGAGCCCGGCGGTACGTTCATGCAGGTGGTCTGGCGAAAGCGTGAGGACAACCCATGGCTGTACGACGCCGAGCAGCGTGTGAAGGCCATCGTGCCGGTGGTGTCGCACGACGAGACCGACCAGGTTCACTGCGGCCCTGGCCCCTTTTCGATGGCCGACGCCGACACGGTGGGCCCGATGCTCCGCGCGGCCGGCTTCGAGAACGTCAGCTTCGAACGGCACGACTGCGACATCTGCATCGGCCGCGATCTGGACGATGCCGTCGACTTCGCCATGGCGCTCGGCCCGGCCGGGGAGATCATCCGCCTTGCAGGCGAGGAGGGCGCCAGATGCGCACCGCAGGTGAGGGTGGCGCTGCGCGAGGTGCTTGCGCCCTACCTTCGCGCCGACGGTGTCTGGGCACCTTCGAGCACTTGGTTCATTGCGGCGACGAAGCCTGGTTGACCGCGACGGGCTCGCTTCGCGACGAAGCGCGGCAGGTTCAGGCGGGTGTCTTCAATCGCGGCTCGCGAAGGCCGAAGCAGGTCAACCCATGGCCTGCAGAGAGCGGGCTCGCAGGGTTCGACAGCCAGTATTCGAGCGCCGGCGCCATCACCCTGCGCCACAGCGGCGGCACCAGGCTGGCAAACATCAGCAACACGTACCCCGCCGGCAAGCGCGGCGAATCGGGCGACGGATCGATCCGGTAGAAGGGCCGTCGGCTGTCGCGATGATGCTGGTCGTGCAGGCTTAGGCCCAGAGTCACCCAGGCCTGGAAGCGGCAATCGTCCTCCCAGCCGCGGCCACAGGCGACGCGGCCGGGAATGCTGTCGTCGCCCAGGCCCCAATGCTGGATGTAGGTGATGAGCTGAACGCCGAACACCACGCCCAGCATCGCGGCAAGATAGAGCGCCATGCCGAGCGCGCCGGCAACGATGGTGAAGCCGATCCAGGTCAGCGCGGTGGCCAGCAACGCGGCCCTCGTGCGCGGCGCGGTCAGCGATTGCGCGGCTGGACGCCAGGTCGACGCCCCAGGGCCGAGCAGTTCCACGGCGATGCGTTTCATGCGCCGGCCGGCGAAGGTCCACACCGATTCATCCTTGCGCGGATACTCCGCCAGGTGCGTGTCGCCAGGCCGTGCGTGGTGCGCAAGATGCTCGCTGCCCAGCACCGGGTAGCCGCAGAAGCCGGCGAGCAGGTTGCCGACCAAGGCGTGCCGCTTGTCGCGCCGGTGAACCAACTCGTGCGCGACGCAGGTGCCGAAGAGCAGCGTCATCCACAGGCTCAGGCCGAGGCCGAGGCCCATCGTGCCCAGGCTGTCTGCGGGCTGCGATCGGGCCGTCAAGACCAGTGCGGCCAGCACGCACGCCGGAAGCACGCAGGCGAACGCCAGCGGCAGGCGATGCAGCAGCGTGGCGATCCGTTCGCGCCAAAGGGGCGCGCCTGTCGCGGGTATGGCGCCGAAGACGACGCGCGCGAGCGGGAAGACGAGGATCGCGACGCCGAAGGCGAGCCAAGGTTCCTGAAGGAGGGCGCCAAGCAGAAAGAGCGCCGGCATCAAGAAGATCATCAGGTAGCCGGCGGCCGGTAACCATTGCCTTTCCATGAGGATCCCTCCGCTCGGTGGGCCTGCAGTTCAGATCACCCCGTACTCGGCCGCGAGTTGCGCTGCCGACTTGCGGTTCGGCACGCCAAGCTTCGCGTTCATGCGCTGGAACCGCGAGTTGATGGCGTTGGGCGACATGTTCAGTTTGGCGGCGATTGACTTGGTGGAATGGCCCAGGCGCTCGTGCATCAGCAGCACAAGGTCTTCGTCCGACAGTCGCGCACTGGCAAGCACTTCGTTCTTGATTCTGGCGATCCACCATTCGTGCAGTTCCATGGCCAGTGTTCGTGCCAGCACCTTGAGCGCCAGGAAGCCGTCGTCATCGAAGAATGCCGGCGCCGACGAGCCTAGGCAGAGCACGCCGATGCGCGTCAATGCACCACTCGACGGCGCCGGGACGATCAGCGCCGACCTGAAGCCGAACTGCGCCGCCAGGCCGATGACCTCGCGCTGCTGCGTGGTGTTGGGCCTGATGTCCTCGCCGCGCGCCGGCTCGGTGTGATTTAGCGAGTACTGCAGCCAGGGGTCGTCGGTGTACCAGGCGCGTTGCTCGTACTCGAGACACCAGACCGGATCGCAGGCCAGCAGGAAGCGGAACGACTCGTGCGACGAGTCGTCGCGCACGAAGCTGACGAAGGCCGCTGCGTCCGCGCCCATCTGCTTGCAGGCCGCAGCCAGAACGTCCACGGCCTGCGCCTCGTCCGACGCCTGCGCGAGCAAGCGAATGGTGGCCAGCACGGTCTCGGAATAGGCCGGCGCACGGGCGAGTTCAGCCAGCGGCGTGTGCATCTGCATGATCGACGAAGAGTTCACCGGCGTCGCGGGTCAGCCTGGAGTACAGCAGCGGATACTCGAATCGATCCGGGTCGGCTTCACACCATCGTTGGAACGCGTCGAGGGAATCGAACACGGAGGCCTGGACGACTCGCGCAGCTTCGAGCCGCTGCAGTACGCGCTCGACGAACAGGCCGCCGGCAGTCCGGCGCATCGTGAAGACGAGAACGCCGTCGCCACTGCGCAAGGTCAGCGCATCGGGCCTATCTGCCTGAGCCCAGGTCGCGAAGGTCTTCGGCATGATCGAACAACCGCCAGCCGCAACGGCTGCATGCGGCCGACCTGATCTGCGAGGGCGTCGGCACCGCTGGCCACGTCAGCACGCATTCCTCGCCGCAGTAGTCGCACTCGGCGATCAGCAGGTGGAAGCGGTTCCTGCAAGCGCCGCAGCGGAGCACGTGCATCTCGTCGGCTTCGAGGACTTCGAAATCGTCAACTTCGACTGCGCTGCAATGCGGGCAGGCAAAGCTGAGGCACGCAATCTTCGGGGAGTCGTCAAGGTCCATAGGCACCTCGCTTTCACCGGGCAGACACGCGACGCGGGCTGAATTCGGCGCACATATAGCGCGCTCGAATCATGCTGTCCAGATCGCAATTGCATCACTTCGTTACGGGTGCCGCCTATCGTGGCTGGCGCGCCGAGGTTCGAGGGCCCGACCACGGCGCTGCCTTGTCCCGCAGAGAAACAAGCGGTTACCGTGCGGTACCCCGTTTCGGCGACGGGCGTCGTAGGCTTTAGCGAAGGCCGGATGTCTCGTATCGGCCGAACAAGCTTTGCGCCGCGGAGGCACCCGAACATGTGGTTGTTGTACGCCCGAGCCCCCGTGCCTGATGCGCCATATTGGCCAGGCCGTCGGCCTCTCGCGCTGCTCGACGCGCTAGGCTGGCCGGGGCTGATCGCGGCGATGGTCGGCAGCTTGTCGATGCAGACCGGCATCGTCGGGTCGCTGACGCTGGCCCTCTGCGTGCTCTTCGGCGTTCGCCGTTGCGTGCGCGCGCTGTGGCGCAACGAGCGATACCAGTTCACCACCTGGCGTTGCGGCTTGCCGCTCGCCGTGCTGCTTGCGATAGGTGCTGCGCTGAAGCTCATGGCGTAGCGCGCTACGCATCAGTGCGCGACTTGCGGCAGCGCGTCGCTCCACCGGTCCACGTCCGATCGCCGCCAACCGACGGCTCGGCTCGTCAGCTTCACCGGCAGCGGAAAGTGCCGCGCTGCCATCAGTCTGTAGATCGTCGATCGGCTGAGCCCCGTTTGCCTGACGACGGCGGGGAGGCGCAGCAGGTCGGCGGCGTTGATCGGTTGCTCGATCCGGAAGTTGGCGACGGGATGGCGCATGAGCAAGCACTCCAGTGAATGCTGAAACTCTAGTCCTGCCTCGTCTGCTTCAAGCGATGATTTCAGACTGAAATTCGTCGCAGGAGAGGGCCGCGACGCTTGGGCCATCCTCCCGAACTATCTCTTGCGAACGCCCACCCAGTCGACCGCTCCGTAACCGTCGCCGCCGCGGCGGCTATTGTCCTTTTCTGATCTCCGTGTTTGCTGGATTTGGACAGGCCCCCGCAGGCCCCGCAGAGGCCTGTTTACTCGACCGCCGGATGAGGGTTGGAACGAAAGAAGCGACGCTCCCGCCGTCACGACGGGAACGTCGCCTATGCTGCGCGGGCGCGCAGCCAGGCAATGATGTCGGCAGTCACCTCACCGCGATTGGTCTCGTTCAGGATCTCGTGGCGAGCGGCCGGGTACAGCTTGACGGTCACATCGGACAGACCTGCATCGCGGTAGCGCTGCCCCAGAAGCTTGACAAGCGCACCGCCGCCCGCGAGCGGGTCGGCGTCGCCGGAGGCGATCAGGATCGGCAGGTCGCTGCGGATGCCCGCCAGCACCGCCGGATCGGCCAGCCGCGGCGCGGGCGCAAACAGCGACGGGATCACATCGTCCGGGATGTCCCACCCGCACCACGGATCAGCGACATAGGCGTCGACCTCGGCGTCGTCGCGCGACAGCCACTCGTATCCGGTGCGGTGTTCGAAGCCGGTGTTGAACGCCTCGAGTCCAGAGGGCGCGCCTGGCGGCGCATTGGCCATGCCGGCGGCAAGCATGTCGAGCGCGGTCGATCCGGACAGAACCACTCCCGACCATGTCGATGCGTGATCGAGGATCGCCGCCTGAGCCGCGAACGAGCCCATCGAGTGCCCGAGCAGGAACAGCGGCAGGCCGCGATGCTGCTCGCGCAGTGCTGCACCGAACTGGGCGACGTCGGCGATCAGCCCCGCGAACCCGGCCGTGCCGAAGTCACCCAGCCGGCCGTTGGCGGTGCGCCCGTGTCCGCGATGATCGACCGCGTGAACCAGGAACCCGGCTGCGTTCAGTGCCTGCGCAAAGCGGTCATAGCGTTCACCATGCTCGGCGAGTCCGTGGGCGATCTGCACCACTGCGGCAGGTGTGCCGGCCACGTTGGTCCAGGAGTACGTGACGACCCTGGTGCCGTCTGCCGTGGAGAGGAAGGAGGAGGTCGAGGTACTCATCGTTCGATCTTGGCACGACGACGGCGTGGCGTCATCCGGGAAACTGGCACCCCCATGGCCGGACGCACCCTACTGGGCAGGAAGACGATGCCTCGCCGTGGCGGATGCACTGGTGTGGCCTTCACGATGGATCTGGGCTTCTGGCAGATTCCCGCGCCCTTGGGCGTGCCAGGATCGCCGCGTCTGGCGCGAGCATGCCTATGCGAGAACGACGCCGTCCGGAGTGCCGACTTTCGGCCGAGCGGCGCGCCTTCGGCCGCTGGCCGCTTTCGTCGGCGCGAGGATTGTCTCGAGAGCCGCTCCCAGTCTCCCCCATGCGGCGCGCTTCTCTTCGTCGTATTCGTGAGTCATGTAGTGACGTCGGACGCGACTGCCCGCAAGGACATGATTCTGGCAACGATCAATCACCTCGGGCGCTACACCGAGGGCCTGCATCATGGTCGCCGCCGTGCGGCGAAGGTCGTGCGGAGTCCACTCCCCGCCGGCTCCTCGATCAAGGACGAGGCTGTCGTCGTTTCTGCGGCCACGCAGCATCGCCCGCTTCTTGAAACGATACTGCCTGTCGCCTACCTGCTTGCTCACAGTCTTCACATCGACATGCGTCTTGCCGTCGGACGACGGGAAACACCACGCGGTCGTTCCCGTGAGGTGATGAAGGGCCTGAAAGTGGCGCAGTGCGAACGGTGACAAGTACACGCGGTGATCCTGCTTCTTTCCGCGCGCGCCTTTCACGTTCTCTTTGGGAATGAACCAGGTTCCTGCCTCGAGGTCGACGTGCTTCCACTGTGCCATCAGCAGTTCCCCCATCCGGCACGCCGTCGACAGGCTGATCCACAGGGCGTGCTGGGTGGTCATCTGCACGGGGCGAGGTGCAGCTCGCTTGTCGGGCGCCCCGGCGTAGTCGGTCGCCATGCGTGCGAGCGTGTTCCGCAGTTCCACGATCTCGCGTTCCGTCAAGACGCGGGTACGCACGTTCGACAGGTCGTACGCGGGGTCAACGATGGTTTCGATCTGCAGCAGTTCGGCCGGGTTGCCCTCCAGCAGCAAGCGGCGCCAAGGCTGTCGCTTCTCGGCCCAGCGGAAGGCCTGACGAATGTCGCGGCTCAAGGTCACTGCCAGTCTATTGGCGCCTCGCCCGACAACCGCACCCAGGACTTCGCGCAGATCCTGTTCCGTCAACACTCGCACCGCCTTCGTGCCGATCTTCGGGAACACGTCCTTCTCGAATACGCGCACCAACTCGGCGTTGCCATCCTTGCGAAGCACACCGGAGTTCAGCCATTCCCGGATCAACGATTCGACCGAAATGTCGTTGGCCTTGCGTTGCTCGTCCTCAGCGATGACGGCCTTGATGCGTTCGCGCGCTTCGACTCGGTCGGCTTCGCGCTTCTCATTCGGATCGATGCGGCGCTTGAGCGCTTCGCGTGCCGCGTCACGCCCTGCGCGTACCGTTTCCAGCGTCGAAACCGGCCACGTGCCGCAGTAGTGCCAGGCAACCTTTCCGTCACGCTTGAAGGCGTAGCGCCAATGGACCGTGATTGCGCTGTCGTTGCCCACGCGCACAGTCCCGGAGAGACCATCTCCGTCGGCCAGGGTGTCGCCACGCCAGTGGTCGCTGATAGCCTTCAGTTCCGCCACGGTCCAGCGACGCCCACGACCAGACTTTGGATATCGCGTCATCTGAAGGTACGGACTCAGGTGTAAACCGAGGGGTAAACCATGTACGGGATAGTGTGGTCGATTCCGGAATCTTGAAGGAATGATCGTACCCTCTAAGCCATTGATATTCAACAACATTCATGATCTCAGAACGTCCCCCCACATCTCACGACAATTGGATGGGGTGCAAGGGGTCGCGAGTTCGAATCCCGCCGTCCCGACCAACGAGCGAGAGTCCTGGGGACAGCAGCCGGTGGTTGCTGCCCCTTTTTCGTTGCGCTGACGCGCAGGACGATGGACCTTCGTTCGGAGCGCTGCTGAATCCCGGCGGCGGCCGCACGCGCGATTTCCGATCGCGGCGGTGACGAAGCCGATGATGGTGGGGCGGCCGCGGGGGCGAACTTTCGTTTGCGCTGTCCACGCGTACAAGCCCCATGCACCCGCGCTGCCCTTCGCGGCCATACTGTGCCGATGACTACCGACGTCGCAGCACCATCGGCGCCGCCTCCGCACCGGCCGCTCATTCGCCTGTACCAGGACTGGCTGCACCAGCACCGCGGCCTGAGATTCGATGACTACCGTGCCTTGTGGCGCTGGTCGACGACCGACCTCGACGCCTTCTGGCAGAGCATCTGGGACTACTTCGAGCTGCAATCGCCGACGCCGCATACGGCCGTGCTGGGGCGCAATGTGATGCCGGGAGCAAGCTGGTTCCCCGGCGCGCAGGCCAACTACGCGCGGCAGGCGCTGCGCCACGTCGACGCGGCTCATGCCGCCGGCCTGCCCGCCATCGTCAGCGACAACGAGCGAGGCGAGGCGCGCGCGCTGAGCTGGCCCGAGTTGAAGCGCCAGGTCGCCTCGTTCGCGCTGCACCTCCAGGCGCAGGGCGTGCAGCCGGGCGACCGCGTGGCGGCCTATATGCCGAATGCGCCCGAGACCATCGTCGCCTTCCTGGCCACCGCCGGCATCGGCGCGGTGTGGAGCCTGTGCGCGCCGGACATGGGAACCCATGCCGTGCTGGACCGCTTCCGGCAGATCGAACCCAAGGTGCTGATCGGCATCGACGGCATCACCTGGGCCGGGCGCGATATCGACCGCAGTGCCGTGCTGCGGGAAATGCGCGCTGCACTGCCCAGCGTGCGGCACCTGGCCGTATTGCGCCAGCGCGGCGGTCTCGAGGCTGCGAACGAGTTCCCGGATGCGGCCGACTTCGCGGCCGCGTGCAGCCGCGACGACGCCGCCACCGCAGCCTTCGAGCCGCTGTGGCTGCCCTTCGAGCACCCGCTGTGGATCGTCTATTCCAGCGGCACCACCGGCCTGCCCAAGCCGATCGTGCATTCGCACGGCGGCATCATCGTGGTCTCGCTCTGCGGCGGGCTGCACCTGGACGTCGGGTGCAGCTACCACCCGAACAGTTTCGGCGAGCGCTTCCACTGGTACAGCTCGACCGGCTGGATCATGTGGAACTCGCAGGTCGGTGGCCTGCTGGCCGGGACCACCTGCGTCATCTTCGACGGCAGCCCCGGCGGCCCGCGCGATGCGCCCGACTGGACCACGCTGTGGCGTTTTGCCGCCCGCCACGGCGTGACGTTTCTCGGCTCCGGCGCGGCCTTCTATGCCAACTGCATGAAAGCCGGCGTCGAGCTCGCGCAATGCGGCGACCTCTCGCGCATCCGCGCCCTCGGCACCACCGGCTCGCCGCTGTCGCCCGAGGTGCAGCAGTGGGGTAGCGCGCAGTTTCGGCGCATCGCAAAGACCGACGCGCAGCGCGACATCTGGTGGATGAATATCTCCGGCGGCACCGATTTCGCCGGCGGCTTCATCGGCGGTTCGCGCGAGCTACCGCAGCAACCCGGCGTCATGCAATGCCGCATGCTCGGCGCCGCGGTCGAAGCCTGGAACGAAGCCGGTGCGCCGGTGCTGGGGCAGGTCGGCGAACTGGTCTGCACGCAGCCGATTCCATCCATGCCGCTGCGCTTCTGGAACGACCCCGGCGACGCGCGCTACCTGGCGAGCTACTTCGAGATGTACCCGCGCGGCCACGGGCGCAGGCCCGGCGGCGGCGACCTGCCCGGCGAGGCCGGCGGCGTCTGGCGCCACGGCGACTGGCTGCGCATCGGCGACGACCAGGGCGAAGGCGAGTGGTGCGTGATCTACGGGCGCTCGGACGCCACCATCAACCGGCATGGCCTGCGCATGGGCACGAGCGAGATCTACAGCGCGGTCGAGGCACTGCCCGAAGTGCTCGACTCGATGGTCGTCGACCTGGAATATCTGGGCCGCGCGAGCTACATGCCCCTGTTCGTCGTGCTGCGTCCCGGCACGGCGCTGGACGACGCGCTCGCGGCGCGGCTGAAGGACGCCATCCGCAGCGCCTTGAGCCCGCGCTTCGTCCCGGACGAAATCCTGCAGGTGCCGGAGATTCCGCGCACCCTCTCGGGCAAGAAGCAGGAATTGCCGATCAAGAAGCTGCTGCTCGGCCAGCCGCTCGAGAAGGTCGTCAACCGGGAGGCGATGGCGAATCCGCAATCGCTCGCCTGGTACGTGGACTTTGCGGCATCGCGCAGGTAGCGCCGCGGCGACAGCCTGTCGCGCAGAGGCCTCGGCGCCGCGGCACTCCGCGCCGGCCGGTCGCTCAGCACTCGACGATATTCACCGCCAGCCCGCCGCGCGCCGTCTCCTTGTACTTGGTCATCATGTCGGCGCCCGTTTCGCGCATCGTCTTGATGACCTTGTCCAGGCTCACATGGTGCGTGCCGTCGCCGCGCAGCGCCATGCGCGCGGCGTTGATCGCCTTCACCGACGCGATCGCGTTGCGCTCGATGCAGGGGATCTGCACCAGGCCGCCGACCGGGTCGCAGGTGAGGCCGAGGTGGTGCTCCATGCCGATCTCGGCGGCGTTCTCGGCCTGCTCGGGCGTTCCGCCAAGCACCGCGCACAGCGCGCCGGCGGCCATCGAGCAGGCGACGCCGACCTCGCCCTGGCAGCCGACCTCGGC
>JACSRM010000507.1 GCA_014879745.1 Burkholderiaceae bacterium
TCGAACCCACGACCAACGGATTAAAAGTCCGCTGCTCTACCAGCTGAGCTAACAACCCGGGCAAGCCGGCGATTATATCGGTGAGGCTGCGCGCGCCCGCCGCAGAGCACGCCCGCCGCTGGCCGGACTGCTACGACGCGCCGGGCAGCAGGCGCAGCGCCTCGCTTGCACAGACCATGCCGAAGGTCGCGGTGACGCTGACGCTCGAACCGTAGCCGCTGCAGTTGAGGCTGCCGTCGGTCGCGCAAGCTTCGCCATCGCCATCGCCATCGCCATCGCCATCGCCATCGCCATCGCCATCGCCATCGCCGTCGCCGTCGGCGGCGATCGGGCGGTGCACCGGCTCGCGCGAATAGACGCAGGCAAGGCCGAGCGCGCCGCTGCGTGGCGCGTCGTGATGCCTGCGCAGGCGCTGGCGCAGCGCGGCGAGCAAGGGGTCGTGCGTCGCGTCGGACAGATCGCCGGTCGCCACGCTTTGCGGCAGACGCTTGCCGCCCGCCGCGCCGGCAACGACGAGCGCCGCACCGGTGTCGCGTGCCCAGAGGGCGAGCACGAGCTTGGCGCGCAACTGGTCGCAGGCATCGATCACGGCGTCGACCGGTTCGACAAGCAGTGCGGGCCAGTTGTCGGCGCCGACGAATTCGTCGACGACGTGCACCGCACAGCCCGGATGGATGTCCTGCACGCGCTGCTCGAGCGCCCGCCCCTTGGCCATGCCGAGCGTCGCGCCGAGCGCCTGCACCTGGCGGTTGATATTCGATTCGGCGACGTGGTCGAAGTCGATCAGCGTGAGCATCGCGACGCCGCTGCGCGCGAGCGCCTCGGCCGCCCACGAGCCGACACCGCCGAGACCGACGACCGCGATGCGCGCCGCGCGGATGCGCTCGTACTCGCGATCGCCGTAGAGCCGGCGCAGGCCGCCGAAGCGGCGCTCCAGATCGGCGGCCTGGACGAGGGGCGGCGACACGTCGATCATGCGCTGCGCTCGATGCGCCAGGCCTGCAGCCGCAGCGCGAGCACCGCACCGCCGAGGATCGCCGTCAGCGCGACAAAACTCGTCAGGCCGAGCGTCGAGACACCCGAGATGCCCTGCCCGATCGTGCAGCCGAGCGCCGTGACGCCGCCGACCCCCATCAGCGCGCCGCCGATCATGTGATCGGTCGTGTCCTGCGCGCCGTGAAAGCCCTCCCAGCGGAAGGTGCCGGCGGCGACCGCCTGCGCCGCCGAGCCGGTAATCATCCCGGCGACGGCGACGATGCCCAGCGTCAGCCGGTTGCTCGCGTCGCTGAAATACATCAGCCAGTCGAGCCCGTAGCCGACCGGCGCGACGAACGAGAACGCCTCCATGCGGTGCGAGTTGGTCGCGACGAAGAGCGGCTCGAGCGTATTCGGATCCTCCGGCACGAAGCCGAGCCGCCCCGATACCCACCAGGCACCGACGACGGCCAGACCGATGCCGACACCGGCGAGCAGCGTCTCGTCGCGCCGTCCCTGCTCGTGCGCGATGACCCATGCGATCAGCCCGCCGCCGATCAGCAGCCCGAGCGCGAGCGACAGCGAAGCCGGGGAGGCGCCGAGAGCGTTCGCAGCGAGCGCCGGCAGATTCTGCTGCGCAGGCAGCGTCGCGAAGACCGTATCGACGCTTGCGACGCGCAGTACCGCCGGCAGCCCCTTGAGCGTCGCGATCGCCGTCAACCCCATCACGAGCGCGACGACGAGCGACTTCAGGTTGCCGCCGCCGATGCGCACCAGCGTCTTGCTCGCGCAGCCCGATCCGAACACCATGCCGATGCCGAACAGCAGCCCGCCGGCGAGCGCCGAAAGCCACATGAAGCGGGTGCCGCCGTACAGGCTTTGCGCGGCGTCGAGCCAGCCGAGCCAGACCATCGCGTTGAAGCCGATCATCGCGACGCCGATCGCCAGCACCCACATGCGCATGCGCGTCCAGTCGCCGAAGGAGAAGATATCGGCCACCGCGCCCATCGTGCAGAAGTGCGTGCGCTGCGCGATCGCGCCGAAGATGGCCGCGAGCCCGAACGCGCAGGCCAGCACCTGCCAGACTAGCGCCTGCATGTCGGGCGCCGGCGGGTTCACGATCGCTCGCTATTTCAGCGCCGCGATGCGCTCGCGCGCGGCCTGCGCGGCTTCGGACTTCGGATACGTCCTGAGCAAATCATCGAGCGTCTTGCGCGCGCCCTTCGCGTCCTTCAGCTCGAGCTGGGCGTTCGCCAGCGAAAGCAGTGCTTCCGGCGCCCGCGGGCTGTCGGGCACCGCGGTCACGAGCGAGCGGAAGGTGCCGATCGCCTGCGCATAGTCGCGCTTGCCGTACTGCGCATTGCCGAGCCAGAACAGCACCGACTCGGTATAGCCGCTCTTCGGAAAGCGCTTCTGGAAGGCGGTGAACGCGGTCACGGCGGCCGGGAAGTCTCCCTTGCGCACGAGCGCCATCGCGTCGTCGTAGGCGCGGCGCTCCTCGGGGCTGGCGTTGAACTCCTTGCCGTCGACGGTGACCATCTGCGGCTCGAAGCGGGCGAGGCGCGCATCGGTGCCCTGCGCAAAGTCCTTCTGGCGCTGCTGCACGTCGGCCAGGTCGCGCGCGAGCTGCTCGTTGGCGCCGCGCAGCTTGGCGATCTCGCCGCGCAGCGCCTCGATCTGGTTCGACAGGTCGAGCATGCTGCGCCGCATCTGCTCGATCTGCGCGCTCTGATCGGTCTGGCGCGTGATGTTCTGATCGACGCGCTGGCGCAGATCGAGGATCGCCTTGCGCGCCTCGTCGTCCTCGAACAGTGCCGCGCGCGCCGCCGGCGCGGCCAGCGCGGCGGCGAGCGCAACGAACGCGAATCCCGCGCGCACCCGGCGGCGCGCAGCAGCTTGCAGCAGCGGCGTCATCACTGCAGCTTCAAGACCGCGCGGCGGTTCTGCGCCATCGCCGCCTCGTCGCTGCCGGGAACTGCCGGGCGCTCCTTGCCGAAGCTCACCGACTCGATCTGCGACGCGTTCGCGCCGAGCAGCTCGATCGCCTTGGCGACCGCTTCGGCGCGCCGCTGGCCGAGCGCAAGGTTGTATTCGCGGCTGCCGCGCTCGTCGGTATGGCCTTCGATCACGAGACGGCGGCTGCGGTCGGCCGACAGCACCTTCGCATACAGCTCGACGATATCGCGGTACTGGTCCTTGACGATATAGCTGTCGAAATCGAAGTAGATCACGCGCGGCGTCGCCTTCAAGGCGTCGGCGCTCTGCCTGGTGAGGTCGACCGAGGTGACCTGCGATTGGGAGGTGCCGCTCGCGCTGCCCGCAGCGGAAGCGGCATCGCTCGTGCTCGCCGGCGTGCGCGTCTCGACCGGCGCGCCCTCGTCGAGCTTGGTCTGCGACGCGCACCCCGCCAGCACCACGGCCGCCGCGGCCAGAAGCCATCGCCATTGCATCATCTTCATTGGAACATTCCTCCTCGAGTGAACTGTGGGCTCAGCGCCCGAAAGGGCCCCACACGGGTTCCCGCACGTCGGTTTGCGACACTGCGAGCGTGGTCTTGATTCTGCCGTCCAGCGTGGTCGTCATCAGCACGTCGCGGCCCTGCGCGCGGCTGGCGTAGAGGATCAGGCTGCCGTTGGGCGCAAAGCTCGGCCGCTCGTCGTTGCCGCCGTCGGACAGCGCGCGCGGCGGCGCATCGCCCGCAAGGTCCATCAGCGTCAGCCGCATCGCGCCGCCCTGGCGCGAGATATAGGCCAGCTTGCGGCCGTCCGGGCTGATTGCCGGGCTCACGTTGTAGGCGCCGGCAAAGGTCACGCGCTGCGCGCTGCCGCCGCCCGCCGGCATGCGGTAGATCTGCGGGCCGCCGCCGCGGTCGCTGACGAAGTAGAGGTTCTTGCCGTCGGGCGAGAATACGGGCTCGGTGTCGATCGAAGGGCTGGTCGTCAAGCGGCGCGGGCTGCCGCCAGCGCGATCCATCAGGTAGATCTGCGAGCCACCGTCGCGCGACAGCGTCACGGCGAGCGATCTGCCGTCCGGCGAGAATGCCGGCGCACTGTTGGAGCCGCGGAAATTGGCGATCGCGCGGCGCCTGCCGGTCGCCACCTCCTGGATCCAGACAACCGCCTTCTGGGTCTCGAACGAAACATACGCCACTTCGCGGCCGTCGGGCGACCAGGTGGGCGAGATGATCGGCTCCGGGCTCGTCAACGCGACCTGTCCGCCCTCGCCGTCGGCGTCGGCGATGCGCAGCGTGTACTGCCTGCCGGCCTTCGTCACGAAGGCGATGCGGGTCGAGAAGACGCCCTTCTCGCCGGTAAACTTTTCGTAGACGGCGTCGGCGACGCGGTGCGCGGCAAGCCGCAGATCGGCCGGCGGCACGGCCGCGCTCTGCGCGAGCACGGCCTCGCCCTTCACGACGTCCCAGAGCCTGAAGCGCACGTCAAAGCGTGCGTCGGCCAGGCGCGCCGCGGACCCCGTCAGCAGCGCGTCGGCGCCGCGCGCGCGCCAATCGGCCAGCACCGGCTGCGCCGCCTCGTCGATCACTTCGGGCGCATCGACGAGCCGGAACAGACCGCTGCGCTCGAGGTCGGCACGGATGATCGCCGACACCGGCTGCGGCGCCTTGTCCTCGTCCCTGAACTTCGTCACCGCGATCGGCAACTGCGTGCCGCCGACGCCCGAAATCTCGACCCTGAACTGCGCCTGCGCGCCGAACGGCAGCGTCAATGCCGACGCGCTCGCCACCAGCACGCCGCGGCGCGACCACATCCCCGCAGAAAATTCGTCTCGTTGCATTAAGTTCGTTCCAGATTCGTCGCCGTCGGCGCGCGGGCCCAACCCGGGCCTGGCGAGACAGGCATCGGCTTGCCTGGACGCCGTGGCGTGCAGCCGCGTGACCGGTTCGCGATTCGAAAGTTCCACGCCCGAGTTGGCCGGCAAATGCGCCGCGCGGTTCGCGTGGCCGCCGACCGGCGCGCAAGCAACGTGCGATTCTTGGCCGCTCGTGGTGAGGATGCGGGTGGGGACGACAGAGGTCTTGTCGATATCTTGCGCTCGGCTCATGGGGCGTCAAACTGAGCACCCATTGTAGGCAGCCTCGCTCCGAGCGCCAGTTCGCGGACCCGATCGGCCCGATGCGCAGCGGATAATCGGGCGCGCCGTCCTGACTACAGCCTCATGCCGACCCTCAAGCAACGCCTCGCCCGCATCGCACCGTACTTCAGCAACGCGCGGGCAGGCTTCGCGGTCGCGGCAGTCGCGTCACTCGTCGGCTCGGCCACCGAGCCGGTGTTGCCGGCGCTGATGAAACCGCTGCTCGACGAGGGCTTCGAGGCTGGCGCCATCCCCCTGTGGCTGGTGCCGATCGTGATCGTCGGCTTGTTCGCATTGCGCGGCGCGGCGGGCTGGGTCGCGCAATATGCCCTGTCGTGGGCCGCCAATCAGGGGCTCGACGTCATGCGGCGGGCGATGTTCGAGCACCTGCTGAAGGTCCAGCCCGGTCTCTTCAGCACCCACACCGCGAGCGGGCTCACCAACACGCTCGTTTACGAGGCGCAGAACGGCGCGTCGCAGCTTGTCGGCTCGGTGGTCGGCGTCGTCAAGGACACCTTTTCGCTGATTGCGCTGCTGGGCTACCTGCTCTGGCTCAACTGGCAGATGACGTTCTTCGTCGCCGTGCTGTTGCCCGCCGTCGCGCTGGCGATCCGCGCCATCACGAAGCGCGTTCACCGGCTGGCAGTCGCCGGGCAGGCGGCCACCGACGAACTGGCCTACGTGGTCGAGGAGAACGTGCAAGCCTGGCAGATCGTGCGCCTGCACGGCGCCGAGGCGACCGAGCGGGACCGCTTCGCGACGAGCAGCGACCGGCTGCGCCGGCTGTCGATGAAGGCCGTCGCCGCGGGGTCGCTGACGACGCCGCTGACGCAGGTGCTCGCCGCCTGCGCACTGTCGGCCGTGCTGGTCGTCGCGCTGTGGCAGGCCGGCAGTTCGGGCGGCACGGTGGGCGGCTTTGCCGCCTTCATCACCGCGATGCTGATGCTGATCTCGCCGATCAAGGGCCTGTCGGGCGTGTCCGGGCCGATCGCGCGCGGCATGGCCGCGCTCGAACGCGGCGTGAAGCTGATCGACGAAAGCCCGCCCGAAAACGGCGGCACGTTCGACCCCGGCCGCTCACGCGGCAACCTGGAGCTTCGCAACGTGACGCTGCGCTACCGCGACGACCAGCCGCCGGCGCTCGACGCGGTGAACCTGACGCTGCGGGCCGGCGAGGCGGTCGCGCTCGTCGGGCCGTCGGGCGCGGGAAAGTCGACCCTCGTCAACCTGCTGCCGCGCTTCATCGAGCCGACGATCGGCTCGTTGTGGCTCGACGGCAAGCCGCTCGGCGAGTGGGACGTGCATGCCCTCAGGCGCCAGTTCGCGCTCGTCAGCCAGGACGTGGTGCTGTTCAACGACACGGTCGCCGAAAACGTGTGCCTGGGCGCGCCGCTGGACCGCGAGCGGGTCGCCGCGGCGCTGCGCGCCGCGAACCTGAGCGACTTCGTCGCCACATTGCCCCAGGGCATCGACTCGGTGATCGGCCACAACGGCGGCGAGCTCTCGGGCGGGCAGCGTCAACGCATGGCGATCGCGCGCGCGATCTACAAGGATGCGCCGATCCTGATCCTCGACGAGGCGACCTCGGCACTCGATTCGGAGTCCGAGCGCCTGGTGCAAGGCGCGCTCGAGGTGCTGATGCGCGGGCGCACCTCGCTCGTGATCGCGCACCGCCTGTCGACCATCGAAGGCGCCGATCGCATCGTCGCGCTCGAGGCCGGCCGCGTCGTCGAGCAGGGTTCGCATGCCGAGCTGCTGGCGCGCGGCGGGCTCTATGCACGGCTGCACAAGCTGCAGTTTCGCGGCTGACACGCAGTGATGCCGGCACGAACGCACTGGGGCTGGTTCGCGCCGCTGGACGCTGCGCGCCGTCCGCTGGCTTGGCCCGAGGAGCTGCTCTACGTCGGGCCCCATGGTCTGGGCGACACGTTGGTCGCGCTGCCGACGCTGCGCCGGATTCGCCGCGCCGCGCCGCACACACGCGTGACGTGGATGGCGCGCGCCGAGCTCGAACCTGTAGTCCGGATGATGGGTGTCGACGCCTTTCAGGACCGCGACGAACGCTCGCGGCTGGACGTGCGGCGCTTCGGCGCGATCGTGGCGTCCGCCGACTTCGACGCCGCGTTCTTCGGCGGCATCGAGCGCGTCGAGCAGGTCCCGGTTCGCATCGGCCCTTCGGGCAGCCGTGAAAGGCCGCGAGTGTGGAACCATCTCGTCAAGGCGACCCGCTTCGGCTATCCGCGCCACGAGGCGCAGCGCTACCTGCGCCGGCTGCTGCCGTTCGGCTGCGGCCAGGCCGCCAGCGCCGAGGAACTCGCGCGCGACTGCCGCCTGCAGGCGCCGGCGACCGCGCTGCCGCCCGACGTACCGACGCGGGCCCATGTCGTGTTGCATCCGTTCTCGATGGGCCACGGCCGCGAGTGGCCGCTGGCGCACTGGATCGAACTGGCGAACCTGCTGGCGCAGGCAGGCGTGCCGGTCGTGTTCACCGGATCCGCCGCCGAAGGCGAACGCCTGGCGCGCGCCTGGCCGCAGGCAGCGCGGCCCGCGGGCGTCATCGACACCTGCGGGCGGCTCGACCTGCTGCAGCTGTGCGCGCTGCTGCAGGCAGCCCGTGCGATGGCGGCCTCCGGCACCGGGCCGCTGCACCTGGCCGCTGCCCTGGGCACACCGACGCTCGGGCTTTATCCGCCGCGCAAGGGCGTTGCCGTCGGCCGCTGGGCGGCCCTCGGCCCCGCTGCAGTGAGCGTGCAGTTGCAAAGCCGATGCGTACGTGCAGAATGCCAGAACGATGCCTGCCAGTGCATGGCTGCGTTGGCGCCGCAGCGCGTCGCCTCGGCCCTGCAGCCGGCGCCGGGGCGCGCTCCCGATGTCGAGGCGCTGAGCCCCTATCTCCTTGCCGCGCCATGCAACGAAGCCGCCTTGACGGCGATTGAAACCACCCCAACCGGAGACCAGAGATGCCCCAACCGATCAGCCGCTATCCGGTCCCCGACCTAGCCGACCTGCCCGCCGATATCCGCGAGCGCATCGTCGCGGTGCAGGAGAAGTCCGGCTTCGTGCCCAACGTCTTCCTCGCCCTCGCCCACCGGCCGGACGAGTTCCGCGCCTTCTTCGCCTACCACGATGCGCTGATGCTGCGCGACTCGGGCCTGACCAAGGGCGACAAGGAGATGATCGTCGTCGCGACGAGCGGCGTGAACCAGTGCCTTTACTGCGTCGTCGCCCACGGCGCGCTGCTGCGCATCTTCGAGAAGAAGCCGCTCGTCGCCGACCAGGTCGCGGTGAACTACCGCAAGGCCGACATCACGCCGCGCCAGCGCGCGATGCTCGACTTCGCGATGAAGGTCTGCACCGATTCGGCGTCGATCGCCGAAGCCGACTTCGAAGCCCTGCGCGCGCACGGCTTCAGCGACGAGGACGCCTGGGACATCGCCGCGATCACCGCCTTCTTCGGCCTGTCGAACCGGATGGCGAACGCGACGTCGATGCAGCCGAACGACGAGTTCTACCTGATGGGCCGCGTGCCGCGCGCGCCGCGCTGAAGGCATCGCTCGGCGACGGGTCGGCGCGATGAGCGAAGCCGAGAGCGCAGCCGAGCGCCATCTCGACCTCGGCTGCGGCGCGCGCCCGCGCAACCCGTATGGCCGGCGCCAGCTCTACGGCGTCGACCTCTACCGGCCGCAGACCGATGTCGACTTCGAGTTCGCGGCGGCCAACCTCGCGCTCGAACCGATACCGTTCGCCAGTGACCTGTTCGGCTCGGTCTCGGCGTTCGATTTCATCGAGCATGTGCCGCGCGTGCTCAACGGACGCGAGCCGAATACGACCTGCTTCCCGTTCGTCCGCCTGATGGACGAAGTCTGGCGCGTGCTCGCGCCGGGCGGCCTGTTCTACGCGCTGACGCCGTGCTTTCCGAGCGCCCCGGCGTTCATGGATCCGACCCACGTCAATATCATCACCGACCGGACGCATGAGTATTTCTGCGGCGAGCAGCCGCTGGCGCGGATGTATGGCTTTGGCGGGCGCTTCGAGGTGTGCCTTGCGCGCTGGGTGATTCCCGAGCACTCCTACACCAGGACCGAGCTGACGTGGAAGCAGTCCCTCGCCCGCTGGCGGCGCGAGCGGCGCGGCAAGATGGTCTACTTCCTGTGGGAGCTCGAAGCGATCAAGCCGGACGCCGGCGTTCGACGCGATGCCTGACACCGCGGCGCCGCGCACCAGTCTGATCCTGCTCGCGTGCAACCAGGCGTCGAGCGTACGCGCGGCGGCGCTGAGCTGCCTTGCACAGCAGGGTGAGCCGCTCGAGGTCGTGCTGTCCGACGACGCGTCGACCGACGATACGTACGGTGTGCTGCGCGAAGTGGCCGACGGCTATCGCGGGCCGCACCTCGTTCGCGCCCGGCGCAATCCGGTCAATCTCGGCATCGGCGCCCATTACAACGTCCTGATGGAGGAGACCTGCGGCGAGTTGCTCGTCACCGCCGCGGGCGACGATATCTCGCTGCCGCAGCGCGTCGAGCGCCTCGTCGCGGCCTGGCGCGCCGGCGGCGAGCGCGCCGAACTGATCGCGAGCGACTGCATCTCGATGGCGCCGGACGGCACCCTCGGCGAGCGCATCGTGCTCGACGACCTCGCCCGCTGCAGCGTCGAGGGCTGGTGCGCCCGGCGCCCGTTCACGATCGGCGCGACGCATGCCTTCACGCGCCGCATGATGCAGCGCTTCGGCCCCTTCGTCGCCGACCTCTGGTACGAGGATATCGTGATGGGCCTGCGCGCGATCATGACCGGCGGCGCGCTGAAGGTGCCCGAAGCGCTCGTCCACTACCGCAGCGGCGGCAGCTCGCGCCCGATGCTCGCCGCAAGCGGCGCCGAACTGGTCGCCAGGGCGCGGCGCCAGAACCGGCGCGTGCTCGCCGAGATCGAGCAGCACACGCGCGACGCCCGCGTCGCCGGATACGAGGCGCAGGTCGCCGCGGCGCTCGCGCCGACGCTCGCGCGAGAGCGCTATCTCGCGTCGATGATCGACGCCCCGGACCGCCGGACGCGCTGGCAGTCCTGCACCGGTGCCGCGGCGCTGCCGCTGGGCTGGCGGCTGCGCAAATTCGTGACCTTCTCGTACCCCGAGCAGATCTCGTGGCTCAAGGTCGCGCAGGCCCGCCTTCGCGGGCGGCATCCGGGCTGGACCAAGCCGCTGGTGCGATAGCGAATCGGGCCCACCGCCAGAATGCAGACTGCGATCCTCGACACCACGCCCGAGTGCGGCGGCGCAGAGATGCGCCCGCTGGTGTCGATCCTGCTGATCGCATTCAATCAGCAGCAGACGATCGCCGAGGCGATCGCCGGCGCGCTCGCGCAGACCTGGACGCCGCTCGAGATCATCGTCTCCGACGATGCATCGAGCGACGATACCTTCGGCGCGATGCAGGCCGCCGTCGCCGGCTATCGCGGACCGCACCGGATCGTGCTCAACCGCAATCCGGCCAACCTCGGCATCGGCGCGCACCTGAGCCAGCTCGTCGCGATGTCGCGCGGCGAACTGCTGTTCGTCGCGGCGGGCGACGATATCTCGCTGCCACAGCGCTGCGAGCGCGTCACCCACGCCTGGCTCGCGTCGGGCCGGCGGCTCGACCTGATCGCCAGCGCCCTCGTCGATACCGACGCGAGCGGCATCGACCACGCGACGATCACGCCGAGCGACCTCGGCGCGTATCGCAGCGCGGCCGACCTCGTCGCGCGCCCGCCGCACGTGATCGGTGCCGCGCAGGCGTGGACGCGGCGCGTCTTCGATCGCTTCGGTCCGCTGCCGAGCGGCGTCGTCGCCGAGGATCTGGTGATGGTCTTTCGCGCGGTGGTCAGCGGTGGCGCGATGACGCTTGCCGAGCCGCTGGTGCGCTACCGGCGCGGCGGGCTGTCGCGCCGGCGCCGCGCACTGAGCGCCGCCCAGGTCATCGAGCGCTGGCTCGCCAACAGCCGGCACAGCCGCGTCGAACTGCCGCTGCTGCTGACCGATGCAAGGCTTGCCGGGCAGCTTGCCGCGATCGAGGCGCCCCTCACGGCGCAGCTCGCGCGCGAGACGCTGGTGCACGATCTGTTCGCAACCGCTGGCCGCGCGCAGCGCGCGCGGCTGCTGCTGCGCGCGCGCGCGGTGCCGGCCGCGCAGCGCATCCGCTTTGCCGTCTACGCGCTGTGCCCGGCGCTGCTTGCGCCGCTCTTCGCGATCAAGCGCCTGCTGCAGCCGCGCGGCGAGGAGGCTGGCCGATAATCCGGCGCGACCCCATGGCCGCCGACCTCGTCTTCTCCAATCACGGCCTGCGGCACTCGGGCGGCATCGAGCGCTATCTGCTGACGCTCGTCGATGCGCTGCACGCACGCGGCGTGCGGCCGACGGTCGTCGCCCATCGCTTCGATCGCAAGCTGCCCGAGTTCGGCTGGGTCGACGCGGTCGAGATCGATACGCTCGGGCTGGGCGGCGCGCTGCGCGATCTCTGGTTCGACCGGCAACTGCGCCGCAGGAAGCGCGAGCGCGGCTGGTATCCGCTCATTGCGCTGAGCCAAACCGCCGCCGCCGATATCGCGATCAGCGGCGGCACGCACCCCGGCTTTCTCGCCGCGATGGGACGCCGCGCGCGCTGGAAGGATCGGCTCGCGATCTCGCTCGAGCGGCGCCACTTTACCGGCGCGGCGCTCGTCGTCGCCCATTCGCGCCTGATGGCCGAGCAGGTGCAGGGCTTCTACGGCGTCGCGGCGGACAAGGTGCGGGTGCTTTATCCGCCGGTCGATACGGCACGATTTCGTCCCGTCGATGCCGCGCAGCGGCTGGCCTTGCGCGAGCGCCTCGGGCTGCCGGCCGACCGCGCCGTCTTCCTGCTCGCCTCGACCGGCCATGCGCGCAAGGGCCTGGACCTGCTCGTCGATGCGCTCGGCCACAGCAGCGCGCCGGTGCTGCTCGTCGTCGCCGGTCGGCCTGCTGGGCGTGCCGCGCCGAACCTGCGCGAACTCGGCTTTCGCACCGATATGGAGGACGTCTACCGCGCCGTCGATTGCACCGTGATGGCGTCGCGCTTCGAGCCGTTCGGCCTCGTCGGCGTCGAATCCGTGCTGTGCGGCACGCCGCTCATCGGCGAGGCCGGCATGGGCTGCATGGAGGTCATTCGCGAGCCGGCGGCGATCCCGTTTCGGATCGACACCGAAGGCTCGCTGCAGGCGGCGATCGATGTCGCGCTCGCCCGCTGGCGCGACGGCAGCCTTCGCGTCACGGACCCGCGCGCAGCACTCGCCTACGACCCGTCGGTCGATGTCCATCTCGACGCCCTCCTCGGCCACGTCGCCGACCTGCGCGCGGCGCGCGACCGCGGGGCCGGACCATGAGCGGCGCGGCGCCGATCCACATCGTCGAGCCGAGGCTGGTCAACGAAGTCGGCCACTGCCTGAGCCTCGTGCGCGCGCTCGCCGGCGCTGCAAGCGAAGCCGGCGCGGGCGAGCGGCTCACGATCTGGGGCGGCGCAGGGTCGGCCGCGTTCTGGCGCGGGCCGGGCGAGCTGCGGCCGGTCTTTCATCGGCGCTTTCGCCGCATCCAGACGCTGTGGCTGTTGCGCCGCCTGCTGCGCGAGCCGGGGCGGATCCTGATCGCGACCGCCGGAACGACCGATCTCGCGCTCGCCGGGATCGCCGCCGCCGGCCGCACGATCGCGCCGCACAGACTTCATCTGTTCGTCCACTGGGTCGGTGCGAAGGCGGGGAAGACGAAGCTGCTGGCGAGGATTGCGCAGCGCCAGCCGAACCTGCGCGTCTTCGGGCCGACGCCGGCGGTCGTCGATCTGTTCGCGCGCTGCGGCTTCGAGGCGAGCCTCGTGCCCTACCCGGTCGAAGCGGCTGACGAAACGCCGGCCGCGGTCGAACCGTTTCGGCACCTGCTCGTCGCCGGCGGCGCGCGGATGGACAAGGGACTCGACCGCATCGTCGCGCTCGTCGATGAGATGCAGGCCCGGGGATCGACCCTTGGGATCACGATCCAGACCTCGGCCGAAGCGCAGCACGCGCGCGACGCCGAGGTGGCGGGATGGCTCGGCCGGCTGCGGCATTCGACCCTTCCCGGGCTCGTGCTGCGGTCCGAAGCGCTCGCGCCCGACGCCTACCGCGCCTTGTTTCGCGGCGCGATCGTCGTCCAGCCCTACCGCGCGGCCGACTTCGCCGATCGCGTCAGCGGCGTGACGCTCGACGCGCTCGCGGCCGGCGCCCCGGTCGTCGCGACCGCAGGCACGTGGATGGCGCGCCTGATCGACGCCCACGGCGCCGGCGTCGCCGTCGCCGACCTCGGCGCGCCAAGCCTGCGCGCCGCGATCGAGACGGTGCGCGCCGACTACGCCGGCTTCGCCGCGCGTGCGCGACGCGCGTCGCAGCAGCTGCGCGAGGCGCACTCGGCGCGCGCGCTGATCGACGCGCTGCTCGAAGGCGAGGAGGGAGCCTGATGGCGGCGCGCCTGTCGGTCATCGTCATCACGAAGAACGAGGCCGGGCGTCTGCCGACCTGCCTTGCGTCGGTCGCCTTCGCCGATGAGATCATCGTCGTCGACTCGGGCAGCAGCGACGGCACGCAGGAGATCGCGCGCGGCCTCGGCGCGCGGGTGATCGAGACCGCCGACTGGCCCGGTTTCGGGCCGCAGAAGCAGCGCGCGCTCGACGCCGCGACCGGCGACTGGGTGCTCTCGATCGACGCCGACGAATGGCTCGACGCGCAGCTTGCCACCGCGATCCGGCAACTGCTCGCCGACGACGCCGGCCAACCCGCCGCGCTGCAGGTCGATCGGCTGTCGGCCTTCTGCGGCCAGTGGATGCGCGCCGGAAGCTGGTACCCCGACCGGCTCGTGCGACTTTTCCGCCGCGGCCAGGCGCGCTTCTCCGACGATCAGGTTCACGAACGACTGATCGTTGCCGGCGCCGCAGCGCAATGGCCGACGCTGCCCGGCCTGTTGCTGCACAACAGCATCACGAGCCTGCACGACGGCATCGAGAAGATGAACCGCTATACGACGGGCCGCGCGCTTGATCTGCGGGGCAAGGGCCGCAGCGGCGGGCTCGGTGCGGCGCTCGCGCACGGGCTATCGGCCTTTCTGCGGTCGTACTTGCTGCGGCGCGGATTTCTCGACGGCCGCCGCGGCTTCGTGCTTGCCGCGCTCGATGCGCAAAGCTCGTATGCGCGCTATCTCAAGCTGTGGCTCGACGCGGCGCCGGTGCCGCACGAATTGCCGCCTCCGGGCAGCGGCCGTCGGTAGCAGGATCACGCAGCGCGCGGCCGCGTCAGCACCGCGACTCGGTGCGCCGGCGGACAGTGGTGACGTTGTTTCGGATCGCGATCCGGATCGACAACATGCCGTGCCGGCGCCTGCACTCAATCGCGAAACGGATCGATCACCGTCAGAGCATCGAAGCGCTGGCCGTGCTGCAGATCCTCGCTCAGCAGACGCTGGCAGCCTGCGGAGAGCGCCGCGGCGACGATCAGCGCGTCATAAAAGCTCAGGCGCCAGCGCAGCTTGACGTCGAGCGCGCGGTGGTAGAGCGCCGCGCTGGCCGGCACCTGCATCAACGGCAGCAGGACCGCGTCGAGGTAGCCGCGCATCTCGTCGGCGCCGAGCGTGACCTCGGCCCTGCGCAGCGCGACGTTGAGGCATTCCTGCACCACCTGAAAACTGATGCAGGCGCTGCGGTGCGCCAGGGCGTCGCGAACGATGCGCTCGGCAAGCTCGTGCTTGCGTGCGTCCGTGGCATCCAGTTGGTAGACGAAGACGTTGGTGTCGATGAAGACATCAGCGCTCATTCATCTCGTCTCGCGTCAGCTTGCGTCCGACCTTCAACCGCCCGCGCAGATGGGCCATCACCTCGTCGTAGCGCTGCATGCGCTCGTGCGGGTGGGCGTAGGCGGACAGCCAGCGCCGGAACTCCTCGTTG
>JACSRM010000312.1 GCA_014879745.1 Burkholderiaceae bacterium
GCCGCATGAGCCGCGAAAGAGGGGCCCCGCGCAGCGGGGATCGAAGCGAGCGAATGCGGCGAGGCGCCGTCGCCAAGACGCTTGGGAGCGCCCGATCGAACGCAGGCGCCGCGTGAGTTGCGCGCCGGCAACGCGGGCGGTGGCCGCCGCGCGGCGTGCTACATTTGCGCCCATGCCTCGTTCGACCACGTATTTTTTTGCGTACTTTTGGTTCTCGCACCGCCCGGCGGATGGAGAGGCAAGCGCATAGACGAAGCAAGCGCACCGATTCCGAAGAAACCGCCGGGCCCGAACCCGGCGGTTTTTTTATGTCCGCGCCGACCGCACCCCACCGCCAGGTGCATCCCGAAAGATACCCACCGCCATGACTGCCAGAACCCCTGCCGCAACCGACAGCCGCAACCTGCTCGGCGAGCGAACGAGCCTGACCGACGACCAGCGCATCCACAACATCACGCCGCTGCCGCCGCCCGATCACCTGATCCGCTTCTTTCCGATCGCCGGCACGCCGGTCGAGAAGCTGATCGGCCGAACGCGCGCGATGATCCGCGAGATCATGCAGCGCCAGGACGACCGGCTGCTCGTCGTCATGGGCCCGTGCTCGATCCACAACCCGGCCGCCGCGCTCGACTATGCGCAGCGCCTGATGGCCGAGCGCGAGCGCTACGCCGATACGCTCGAGATCGTGATGCGGGTGTACTTCGAGAAGCCGCGCACGACGATAGGCTGGAAGGGGCTGATCAACGATCCCTACCTCGACCAGAGTTTCCGCATCGACGAGGGGCTTCGCATCGCGCGCCACCTGCTCGTCGAGATCAATCGCCTCGGCATGCCCGCGGCCAGCGAGTTCCTCGATACGATCAGCCCGCAGTACATCGGCGACCTCATCAGCTGGGGCGCGATCGGCGCGCGAACGACCGAAAGCCAGGTGCATCGCGAACTGGCGTCGGGCCTGTCGGCGCCGATCGGCTTCAAGAACGGCACCGACGGCAATATCCGCATCGCGATCGACGCCATCCAGGCCGCGGCGCGCCCGCACCACTTCCTGTCGGTGCACAAGAACGGCCAGGTCGCGATCGTGCAGACCCGCGGCAACAAGGATTGCCACGTCATCCTGCGCGGCGGCAAGGCGCCGAACTACGATGCCGCGCACGTCGCCGCGGCGTGCAAGGAGATCGAGGCGGCCAGGCTCGACTGCACGCTGATGGTCGATTGCAGCCACGCCAACAGCGCGAAGAATCATCAACGGCAGATCGACGTCGCGCGCGACGTCGGCGACCAGCTGCGTGCCGGCGGGCGCTGCATCTTCGGCGTCATGGTCGAGAGCCATCTTGTCGCCGGGGCGCAGAAGTTCAGCGCCGGCAAGGACGATCCGGCCCGGCTCGTCTACGGCCAGAGCATCACCGATGCCTGCCTCGGCTGGGACGAGTCGGTCGCCGTGCTCGCGCAGTTGTCCGAGGCCGTGACGGCGCGGCGCGCCGCGGCCGTGTCCGGCCGCCAGGCAGCGTAAGCCTACTTCGTGCCGCCCGCGAGCTTCGTGCTCTGCCAGTAAACATCGTCGCCGGCCAGGCCGTCGAGATTGGCGCGATTGAGGACGCGCGCCAGCACGAACAGCAGGTCGCTCAGCCGGTTCAGATATTTGCGCGCTGACGGGCGAAGCGCCTCGGCGCGGCCGAGGGCGACGACCGAGCGTTCGGCGCGCCGCGCGATGGTGCGCGCGACGTGCGCGAGCGCCGCGCTGCGCGAGCCGGCGGGGAGGATGAATTCCTTCAGCCGCGGCAGCTTCGCGTTGTAGTGCGCGAGCGCTTCGTCGAGCCGAGCCAGCGCCTCGTCCTTCAGCAGTTCGTAGCCGGGAATCGAAAGCTCGCCGCCGAGATTGAACAACTCGTCCTGGATGGCCATGAGCAGCGCGCGCACGTCGTCGGGCAGCGGCTCGGCGCGCAGCACGCCGAGCATCGAATTGAGTTCGTCGACGTCGCCCAGCGCCGCGATGCGCAGCGAATCCTTGGCCACGCGCGTACCGTCACCGAGGCCCGTCGTGCCGTCGTCGCCGGTGCGCGTCGCGACCGCCGAAATCCGGTTTCCCATCTCGTGCCTCCTCGTTCACACCTTGGCCAGCGCCTGGTCGAGGTCGGCGATCAGGTCGTCCACATGCTCGATGCCGATCGACAGCCGCACCATATCCGCGCTCACGCCGGCCTTCGCCATCTCGTCGGGCGCGAGCTGGCGGTGCGTCGTCGATGCCGGGTGGCAGGCAAGCGACCTCGCGTCGCCGATATTGACGAGGCGGGTGAAGAGTTCGAGCGCATCCTGGAACCGCGTCCCGCCGGCCAGGCCGTCCTTCACGCCGAAACTGATGATGCCCGACGCCCGCCCGCCCATGTACTTCTGCACCAGCGCATGGTCGGCGTGGTCCGGCAGCCCGGCGTAGTTGACCCAGCCGACCTTGGGATGACCCTTCAGGTGCTTCGCGATCGCAAGCGCGTTGTCGCAGATGCGCTCCATGCGCAGCGCGAGCGTCTCGATGCCCTGCAGGATCAGGAAGGCATTCATCGGCGAAAGTGCCGCGCCGGTATTGCGCAGCGGTACGACGCGGGCGCGGCCGATATAGGCGGCGGCGCCGAGCGCCTCGGTGTAGACGACGCCGTGGTACGACACGTCGGGCTCGTTGAGCCGCTTGAAGCGCGCCTTGTGCTGCGCCCACGGAAACTTGCCCGAATCGACGATCGCGCCGCCGATGCTGTTGCCGTGGCCGCCCAGATACTTGGTGAGGGCGTGCACGACGATATCCGCGCCATGCTCGATCGGCCGGCACAGGAACGGGCTCGGCACCGTGTTGTCGACGATCAGCGGAATGCCGTGGCGGTGCGCGATCTCGGCGAGCCGCGCGAAGTCGGTGACGTTGCCGAGCGGGTTGCCGATCGACTCGCAGAAGATCGCCTTCGTTCGCGCGTCGATCAGCGGCTCGAACGACTTCGGGTCGCGGTGGTCCGCGAAGCGCACGTTAATGCCGAGCTGCGGGAAGGTGTGCGCGAACAGGTTGTAGGTGCCGCCGTAGAGCGTCGAGCCGGACACGATGTTGTCGCCCGCCTCGGCGATCGTCAGGATCGCGTACGTGATCGCCGCCATGCCGGAAGCGACGGCGAGCGACCCGATGCCGCCTTCCAGCTCGGCGAGCCGCTGCTCGAGGACGGCGTTCGTCGGATTCATGATCCGGGTGTAGATGTTGCCCGGCACCTTGAGGTCGAACAGGTCGGCGCCGTGCTGCGTATTGTCGAACGCGTACGAGACGGTCTGGTAGATCGGCGTCGCGACGGACTTCGTCGTCGGTTCGGGGGTCTGGCCGCCGTGGACGGCGATGGTTTCGATTCTCAAGGGTGCGCTCCGCAAGGTTCGGTGCCGGTCAGTGTAGCCAGACCGAACCGCACCCTTCGCGTCATGGCAATGCGGGCCGATGACCGCGGCATGCGCGCGGGCTGTTGCGTCCCTAGAATCGGGCCGTGCCCGCCGCGCGGGCGGCGACCGGAGGCCGACGATGAACGCACCCCTTCCTTCCCACGCCATGCCCGAGGTCGCGATTCGCCCGGTTCCCGCCGCGATGCTCGCCGCCCTGCAGGCCCGCTTCGGCGAGCGCTGCTCGACATCGGCCGCGATCCGCGAGCAGCACGGCCGCGACGAGTCGCCGTTCCCGGTGACGCCGCCCGAGGTCGTCGTCTTCTGCGAGAGCACCGACGACGTCGTCGCCGTCGTCCAGCTCGCCGACAAGCACGCGGTGCCGGTCATCCCGTTCGGCATCGGCTCGTCGCTCGAGGGCCATCTGCTCGCGGTGCAGGGCGGCGTCAGCATCGACGTCTCGCGCATGACCCGGGTCATCCGCGTCAACCCGGAGGACCTGACCGTCACCGTCGAGGCCGGCGTGACGCGCGAGCAGGTCAATGCCGAGATCCGCGACACCGGGCTCTTCTTTCCGATCGACCCGGGCGCGAACGCGTCGATCGGCGGCATGGCGGCGACCCGCGCGAGCGGCACGAACGCGGTGCGCTACGGCACGATGCGCGAGAACGTGCTTGCGCTGACCGTCGTCACCGCCGGTGGCGACGTGATCCGCACCGGCACCCGGGCCAGGAAGTCGAGCGCCGGCTATGACCTGACGCGCCTCTTCGTCGGCAGCGAGGGCACGCTCGGCGTGATCACCGAAGTCACCTTGAAGCTGTATCCGCTGCCGGAGGCGGTGAGCGCGGCGATCTGCCACTTTCCGACCATCGCGCAGGCGGTGCAGGTGACGATCCAGCTCACGCAGATCGGCGTGCCGATCGCGCGCTGCGAGCTGCTCGACGTGAATGCGGTGCGCGCGGTGAACAAGCAATCGAGGCTCGGGCTGCGCGAATCGCCGATGCTGCTGATGGAATTCCACGGCAGCGCGGCGAGCGTGAAGGAGCAGGCCGAGACGGTGCAGGCACTCGCCACCGAGGCCGGCGGCGAAGACTTCGAATGGGCGAGCACGCCCGAGGAGCGCACCCGGCTGTGGACCGCCCGCCACAAGGCCTATTTCGCCGGCATGCAGACCAACCCCGGCTGCCGCAGCGTGACGACCGATACCTGCGTGCCGATCTCGCGCCTGGCCGAGATCATCGAAGCGTCGATCGCCGACGCCGATGCGAGCGGCCTGCCCTACTACATCGTCGGCCACGTCGGCGACGGCAATTTCCACCTCGCCTACCTCGTGAAGGAAGGCGACGCCGCCCAGCGCGCCACGGCCGAGGCGGCGAGCGAGCGCATGGTGCGCCGCGCGATCGCGCTCGAAGGCACCTGCACCGGCGAGCACGGCATCGGCCTGCACAAGATGGGCTTCCTGGTCGAGGAAGCGGGCGCTGGCGCGATCGCGCAGATGCGAAGCGTCAAGCGCGCGCTCGACCCGAAGAACATCATGAATCCGGGCAAGATCTTCGTGCTGTGACGGCCGCGGCCTGACCCCCCGGGCCGCGCTTCATCCGGGCCCCGGCGCGCGCGCCCGACGCGACGCTTCGCGCTGCCAGCGCGCCCCGCCCGATCGCCAGATAATCCGCGCCTCGCCGGGCGCGTGCGCCGACACGCAGCCGGCGGCTTCACCTCGAGGTCTTGCCTTGCTCTTTCGCCGTTTCGAATCGCTGCTCGCGCCGTACCCGGACGCGCTGCCGCCGCCCGCGCCGAAGCACTTCCTGCGCTTCCTGTGGGAGTGCACGCGCGGCGTGCGCGGGCTGCTGCTCGCGGTCACCCTCGTGAGCGCGACGATCGGTTCGTTCGAGGCGCTGCTGTTCGCGATGGTTGCGCATGTCGTCGATGTGCTCGCCGCCGTGGCGCCGGCCGAACTGTGGCCGCGCCACGGCCACACGCTCGCACTGCTCGCGCTGGTGCTCGTCGCGAGCATCGGCGTCGCCGCGCTCTACGGGTTGCTGAAGTACCAGGGCGTATTCATCAACTTCCCGATGCGGCTGCGCTGGAATTTCCACCGCCAGATGCTCGAGCAGAGCATGGCGTTCTACCAGGACGAATTCGCCGGCCGGATCGCGACCAAGGTGATGCAGACCGCGCTCGCGGTGCGCGATACCTGGCTGATTTTCAGCGACATCCTCGTCTACGTCGGCGTCTATTTCGCGACCCTGCTCGGCGTGCTCGGCGCGTTCGACGTCTGGCTGCTCGCGCCCTATCTCGCCTGGTTCGCGCTCTACGTTGCGACGCTTTCGTACTTCGTGCCGCGCCTGGCGCGCGTTGCGCGCGACCAGGCCGATGCCCGCTCGCTGATGACGGGGCGCGTGACCGACGCCTACACCAACATCGGCACCGTCAAGCTCTTCTCGCACGCGCAGCGCGAGGCGCATTTCGCGCGCCACGCGATGCAGGAGTTCGCCGCCACCGGCCACGCGCAGATGCGGCTCGTGACGCTGTTCGAGACGGTCAACCAGTGTCTGAGCGTGGCGCTGATCGGCAGTGCGACGGCCGCCGGTCTGCTGCTGTGGCAGCAGGGCGCGATCGGCGTCGGCGCGGTCGCCGCGGCGAGCGCGATGGCGCTGCGCCTGAACGGCATCTCGCAATGGATCATGTGGGAGATGGCGACGCTCTTCGAGCACGTCGGCACGGTGCAGGACGGCATCGGCACGCTGTCGCGCGCGCGCAGCGTGGTGGACCGGCCGGACGCGAAGCCGCTCGTCGTCACGCGCGGCGAGGTGCGCTTCGAGGATGTCGGGTTCGCCTACGGCAATGCGCGCCAGGTGATCGAGGGCCTGAACCTCGTCATCCGGCCGGGCGAGAAGATCGGCCTCGTCGGTCGCTCGGGCGCCGGCAAGAGCACCGTCGTCAACCTGCTGCTGCGGCTGTACGACGTGCAAAGCGGCCGCATCCTGATCGACGGCCAGGATATCGCCGGCGTGACGCAGGAGAGCCTGCGCCGGCAGGTCGGCATGGTGACGCAGGATACGTCGCTGCTGCACCGCTCGGTGCGCGACAACCTCGTCTACGGCCGGCCCGACGCGAGCGACGCCGAGATGCTGCTGGCCGCCGAACGCGCCGAGGCGCACGACTTCATCGTCGGCCTGGCCGACCAGAAAGGCCGCCACGGCTACGACGCACACGTCGGCGAGCGCGGCGTCAAGCTCTCCGGTGGCCAGCGCCAGCGGATCGCGATCGCGCGCGTGATGCTCAAGGACGCGCCGATCCTGCTCCTCGACGAGGCGACGAGCGCGCTCGACAGCGAGGTCGAGGCGGCGATCCAGCAGAGCCTGAATACGCTGATGGAGGGCAAGACGGTCGTCGCGATCGCGCACCGCCTGTCGACGATCGCGGCGATGGACCGCCTCGTCGTGATGGAACTCGGCCGCATCGTCGAGACCGGCAGCCACGCCAGCCTGCTCGCCGCCGGCGGCATCTACGCCCGGCTGTGGGCGCACCAGAGCGGCGGCTTCCTCGGCGAGGTGGCGGACGACGACGAGGCGGTCGCGGCCTGAACGCCGCCGCGCGACGATCGGCTCAAGCCAGCAGTTCGAGCGTGCGCGCGTCGCGCCGTCCGCCGAAGTACTTGTCGAGTGCCCGCGCGAACAGCGCTTCTTCGGGCGCGACCTGTTCGAAGAGCGTCATCGACGAGCAGAATTTCAGGTCGTCGGGCGAATGGAAGATATCGTGCGCGCTGCGGCCCTGCACCGCGACAACGAGGCCGGTGCACTCGACGAGCCGCGCGCCGAGCACCGGATGGCGCCAGTAGGCCGCTCCTTGCGCGCGCGAGGCGATGCCGAAATATTTCGCCGTCGCGCTGCGGCCGAGCCCCGCAAGCTGTGGGAAGACGAACCACATCCAGTGGCTCGCCTTCGCGCCGGCGCGCAACTCGGCGCGGACCTGATCGTAGACCGGGTTCTGCGCATCGACAAAGCGCTGCAGCCCGAACGGATCGCCCGCCGGACCGGGGCCGGTATTCATCGGTATCTCCAACGCACGACAGGAGGCGCGCACGACGGGCGCAGTGTGCGCCGAATTCGAATCCGGCATTGACCCGCAGGGGGTTCAGCCGCGAAACTCGCACTCGCCCGCGCGTCGAGCCAGCCCGGCTCGTTGTCGCGATGCGGAGGAACTGCCGTGTCCAAGATCTCCCAGCGTCTGCAAGCCCTTGGCCTTGAGCTGCCGGCGCCGCTGCAACTCCCGCCCGGTGCCGCGCTGCCGTTTCCCTGGGTGCGAATCGTCGGCTCGCGCGCGCTGATCTCGGGCCACGGGCCGACGAATGTCGATGGCACGCTCGCGCAGCCGCTGGGCAAGGTCGGCGCCGAACTGACGCTGGAGCAGGGCTACGCCGCGGCGCGCAAGGTCGGGCTCGCGATCCTCGGCAGCCTCGCGCGCGAACTCGGCGACCTCGACCGCATCTCGGCCTGGGTGCGCATCTTCGGCATGGTCAACTCGGCGCCCGGCTTCGACCGCCAGCCCTCGGTCATCAACGGCTTTTCCGATCTGATCATCGAGGTCTTCGGGCCCGACAAGGGCGCGCATGCGCGCAGCGCGGTCGGCATGGCCGAGTTGCCGTTCCACATCCCGGTCGAGATCGAGGGCGAGGTCATGATCGCCTGAATCCGCTGCCGGACGCGCGTTGCGCCAGACAAGCGCCGGCAGGAGCAATACCTTGTCCACGCGAGAAGCCTCATGATCACCGAATACGTCCTCTTCTCCTTGCCCGAAGGCATTTCACGCGACGAGGTTGTGGCCGCCATGCGCGAGGTCGCGCCGCGCTGGCGCAGCGAAGCCGATCTGATCCGCAAGACCTTCGTCTACGACGCCGCAGCCCATCAGACCGGCGCCTTCTACCTCTGGAAGAACCTGGCGAGCGCACAGGCGGCGCACGGCGAGGCGTGGCGCCAGGGCGTCCGGGCGAAGTACGGCAGCGAGCCGAGGATCGTCTATTTCGAGACTCCTCTCGTCGTGGACAACGCGCTCGGCCGCGTCATCGACGAGGGGGAGTGAGGTAAGCTGAACCGGAGTGCTGGCGCACTTGGATGAGCGCCGCGCTGCAGCCTGCGCTGTCGTCCACGCTGCAGCGCCGGCGCACCGACGTCCCTTCGCAAATTCTGGAGGCATCGATCATGGCCGAAAGCTGGCTCCCGACTCTCTTGACCGCCACCCCGCAGGAAGGCTTCGAACTGGCCATCACCCTGAGCCGGCGCGGCGTCAAGTACACGCAACCCGACACCGATGTGCTCAAGAAGCTGCGCGGCGCCTATGCCGAATCGGCGGACGGCCTGACGGCGGCATCACAGGTCGTCGCGATCAATTTTCAGACCATCGCGGCGGCCAACAACTACTGGCGCAAGTAGGCGACCCGTGCGCGCCGGTGGCGGCGTGGCATCCGCCCGGCCACGAAAGACGGGGGCGGCGGCATGGTCAGCGAAGCGATCGAATCGGACGCCGATGCGATCGGCGAGGTGCAGTTGTTGCTCTCGGAGGTTCGCACCGCCTTGTCGCTGATGCGTACCGGCATCGCCATCCTTGCGCTGCCGTTGTCGGTCTTCAGCGTGCTGGTCGCGACGTCGCGGTACTACGACGCGCTCGCGGTGCTGGGATTCCTGCTTCCGCTGGCCGCGCTGTGCGCCGTGCTGATGCTGTTCGGCGCCTATCTGGTCCTCCACTCGTGGCGCAGGATCCGCCGCATCGATCGCGTCATCCATCGGATCAAGCTGGAACACAGCGTCCTCGCAAGATTCATGGAGGCGGTCGACTGAGACCGATCGCCCGGTCTTTGCAGCGCGACCGTGGCATGCTCGGAGGTGTCTCGGTCCGATGCGGGCCGGCGTGACACTCTCCGATACCCCGCAATGGACGCCTTCGTCATCATCGGCAACGCCAATACGCGCAAGTCATCGGTCGTGCGCAGCCTCACCGGCTGCTTCAACCGCAGCCTGCGCGATATCCAGCCCGCCGCGGGCGGACGGCCGCGGCGCGTCTATGCGCGCGCCCGCGCGCTGCAGTTCACGAATACCCGTCCGGCCGACTTTGTCGCCGAGGTCTCCGCGGCGCGCTGCGATACGGTGCTCGTGTGCCTGACGCCGGATGCGAATCCGATCGACCCGGACCGCCTGCCCGGTGCCGACAGCTATCTCGCGCAGTTCCGCGCCGCCGGCTGGGCGGTGAAGTCGATCGCCGTTCTCGGACAGAACGGCGGCGGCGTGCGCGCGCCCAGGCTGCGCCAGTTCCCCTACGCTTCCACCGAGCCGATCAACGTCACCGCGCAAGCGGTGCGGGCGCACTTCGGCTGGCGCTGACGCGACCGGCGCGCAACCGATGAACGGTGCGGATCGCACCGAGCAACGGTATCGCGGCGCGATGCGTCGCGTGATAGAACAAGCCGCAGTCGCCCTCGTCCGGCGCGGATCAAGTTCCTGAAGGAGTCATCATGCGTCTCGTCGGCATGCTCGATTCGCCCTACGTGCGGCGCGTCGCCGTCTCGCTGCAGCTGCTCGGCCTGCGTTTCGAGCACCAGTCGCTGTCGGTCTTTCGCACGTACGAGCAATTCCGCCAGATCAACCCGGTCGTGAAGGCGCCGTCGCTCGTCCTCGACGACGGCACGGTGCTGATGGATTCGACGCTGATCCTCGAATATGCCGAAGGTCTCGCCGGCAAGCGGCGCAGCCTGATGCCGCAGGCCGAGTCCGAGCGCCGCGCCGCGTTGCGCACCATCGGCCTGGCACTTGCCGCCTGCGACAAGAGCGTGCAGATCTACTACGAGCGCACCACCCGTCCGCCGGAGAAGGCGCACGAGCCCTGGCTCGAGCGCATCACCGAGCAGGTGCGCGCCGCCTTCGGTCAGCTCGAAGCGCAGATCCTCGCCCATCCGCTCGCCGCCGACAGCGCGACGATCGACCAGGCCGGCGTGACGACGGCCGTCGTCTGGCACTTCACCCAGGCGCTGCTGCCCGAGGTCGTTGCGGCCGGCGACTACCCGGCGCTGCGTGCCTATTCGGCGCGCTGCGAGGGGCTCGCCGAATTCATCGCCGCGCCGCACGGCGACAGTACGTTCGGCGCCGACAGGTAGCGGGCGCGTGGCCGGGGCCGCCGGTGCGAAAATGCGCCCGATGATCGATGCCGAACTCGCACCCTACATGGCCGGCGTCGGCCGCGCGGCGCGCGCCGCCTCCGCCCTGCTCGCCGCGGCCCCGACCGCGGCGAAAAATGCGGCGCTGCTCGCGCTCGCCCGCAGGCTGCGCGAGTCGCGCGCGGCATTGCTCGCGGCGAATGCGATCGATGTCGAGGCGGCGCAGGCTGCGGGCCTTGCCGCGAGCATGGTCGATCGGCTGCGGCTCGGCGATCGCGAGATCGATCAGATGGCCCTCGGTGCCGAGCAGATCGCCGCGCTCGCCGACCCGATCGGCGAGATCACCGAACTGCGCCCGCGCCCGAGCGGCATTTCGGTCGGCCGCATGCGCGTGCCGCTCGGCGTCTTCGGCATGATCTACGAGAGCCGGCCGAACGTGACGATCGACGCCGCGACGCTCGCGATCAAGAGCGGCAATGCCTGCATCCTGCGCGGCGGCTCGGAGGCGATGCACTCGAACCGTGCGCTCGCCGATCTGGTGCGCGAATCGCTCGCGGCGGCCGGGCTGCCGGCCGACGCGGTGCAGCTCGTCGCGACGACCGACCGCGCCGCCGTCGGCTTGCTGATCACGAACCCGGACGGCGTCGATGTCGTCATTCCGCGCGGCGGCAAGGGCTTGATCGAGCGCATCGCGCGCGAGGCGACGGTGCCCGTCATCAAGCACCTCGACGGCAACTGCCACGTCTACGTCGATGCGCAGGTCGACCTCGAACTCGCGCTGCGCGTCACCGACAACGCGAAGACGCAGAAGGTGAGCCCCTGCAACGCCGCCGAGTCGCTCGTCGTGCACGAGGCGGCGGCGGCGGAGTTCCTGCCACGCATCGGCGCAATCTTCGCCGCCAAGGGGGTCGAGATGCGCTGCGACGCCGCGGCCAAGGCGCTGCTTACGCCGGTGCCTGGCGCGAAGCTCGCCGACGCGGCCGAAGCCGACTGGTCGGAGGAATACCTCGCGCCGATCATCAGCATCAAGCTCGTCGCCGGCCTCGACGAGGCGATCGCGCACGTCAACCGCTACGGCTCGCACCATACCGACGCGATCCTGACCACGAACCACGCGAACGCGATGCGCTTCCTGCGCGAGGTCGATTCGGCGAGCGTGATGGTCAATGCGAGCACTCGCTTCGCGGACGGTTTCGAGTACGGACTCGGCGCCGAGATCGGCATCAGCACCGACAAGCTGCACGCGCGCGGGCCCGTCGGCCTCGAGGGCTTGACCTCGCTGAAGTGGGTCGTCCTCGGCCACGGTGAAGTGCGGACCTGATCGCGCGCGGCGGCCGCCGCCGGTGCCGGCCGCACGCGGGTGACGCCGACGCGATGCTGAATATCCCTCCCGAACATGCCGGCTTCGCGCTCGTCGCCGTGCTCGGCTTCTGGATACTGGGTGCGCACAACCGGCTCGTGCGTTTGCGCCAGACCGTCGCGAACGCTTTCGCGCAGGTCGACGTCCATCTTCGGCAGCGCCACGAACAGCTCGGCGAACTGCTCGAAGCTGTGGCGCCGCTGCAGGCCGATGCCCCCGAGGCGGTGGCCGCGGTCGAGGCCGCCCGCCTCGCGGCGCGGCGCGCCGCCGATCATGTCGCGAAACGGGCGAAGCAGTCCGACCGGCTGGCGCAACTGGCGATGGCGGAGAATGCGCTGCGCGTCGAAGTGTCGAGGCTGATCACGCTCGTCAAGACGCAACCGGCGCTGCGATCGGACCCGCGGCTGCGCAGCGCGATGAAGCAGCTTTCGGCGACCCAGCACCGCCTCTCGGCCGCGCGCGACAGCTTCAACGCCACGGTGCTGCAGCACAACCGCAGCGTGCGGCAGTTCCCGACCCGCCTCGTCGCCGCGATGTTCGGTTTCGGCGAGGCAAGCGAGCTGTGAGGCGCCCGCGCGCCTACTGCTGCTGTTGCGATGCCGGCGTCGTGCCGCCCTGCACGCCGAGCGCGCCGCCGGTGCCGAGGCCGCCCTTGACGGTCTGCGCCCGGTAGTTGCGCACCACCTTGACGAGCTGGTTGTAGCTGTCGGCAAACGACGCGATGATGATCTTGCCCTCGGGCGTGCTCGTATAGCCGCCCGCGCCGCCGCCGCCGGCCCAGCCGTAGGTGGCGCCGAACAGCGCGAAGTCGGTATTCTTCGCCGAGCCCTCGGCCGCGGCGAGTTGGACGCCGGAGCGGTTGTCGATCATGATCAGCGTCGTCGACGCCTCGTTCGTCTTGATGCCGCCGCCGATCGCGGCGATCGCGCCCAGGCTGCGGCTCAGGCCGCCCAGCGCACTGGCCAAGCCGCCGCCGACACCGCCGGTATTCTGGCTGAACTGGATGCTCGGGCTCATCGTATAGTCGGCCGCCACCATCTGGCCGGCGCCGAAATTGCTGCCCTGGCGCATCTCGCCCGACTGCTGCAGCTGGCGTTCCATCTGCATGTTCTGCATCGCCGCGCCGCGCTCGACGACGACGAAGCAGTTGGACTGCTGGATCATCATGCGCAGCACCGGCACCGTCGAGCCGAGCTTGTAGCTCTGCAGCGTGCGGTACCAGCCGGCGGACTGGTCCTCGACGACGCCGATCGTGCCGAGCGTCTGGTCGCAGTGCTCGAGCGTGCTGTTGGCGCCCTCCGACGTCGCGCCGCCCGCGGCGCCGGTGACGGCGCCCTTGCTGCCGCCGCCGATCTCCTGTGCGGTCGCGGCCCCGATGCCGAGCGCCGCCAGCGCCGCGATGCAGCGCAAGATGGCGGCTGACGATGGCCGATTGCAGCGTACTGTCTTCATGCTTCGTCCTCCGGGCCCGGCTCGGCAACGATGTAACTGGATGAACCGGCGGCACATCATAGCGCCGGGGTGCGTTACCGGCGCGTTACCGGCAACCAAAAAATTCGGCCCTGGCGCGTTGCGGCGAGTTCCGATTGCGGGCCGTCGCGACGGCGCTTACAGTCGCCGCCAACCGAGGAGTGCCGAAAGATGCGATCCGTCCGCGCCGAACCGATCCCACGTGCAGTTCCTGGTCCGCGCCGCCGTCGCGGCGGCCGGCGGACCGGCCCCCGTTGCGCCGATCGCGCGGCGTGAGCACCGAACCCCAGGGCGCGGGCGCCGAGCCGGCGCGCCCACCCATCTCGACCCCCGCGCCCGCTCCGACGCGGTCGCGCCCGCCTTCGGCGCCGGTCGACCTGCGCAGCGGCTCGCTGCTCTTTCTTGCGATTCTCGCCGGCATCCTGGCGCTGTACTGGGCGCGCGCGATCTTCATCCCGATCATGCTCGGCGTGATGATCAGCGTCGCGCTGTCGCCGATCGTGGCCGCGCTGGAGCGCAGACTTCGCGTGCCGCGCGCGCTCGGGGCGGCAGCGCTGCTGCTCGGCGCGCTCGGTGCCGGCACGTATGCCGTCTACTCCCTGTCGGACGACGCCGCGCTGCTCGTCGAAGCGCTGCCGGAGGCGATTCAGAAGGTTCGCGATACCTTCGAGCAGCAGCAGGGCGACCCGCAGGGGACGATCGGCAAGGTCAAGAAGGCGGCCGCCGAGATCGAACGCGCGGCGACCAAGCAGACACCGGCGCCGCCGCCGACGCAGGGCGTGACCCGGGTCCAGATCGAGGCCGCGACCTTCAGCCTGAGCAACTACATGTGGAGCGGCACGCTCGGCCTGGCCGGCGCCGTCGGCCAGGTGATCGCGGTCACCTTCATCGCCTATTTCCTGCTCGCCTCGGGCACCACCTTCCGGCGCAAGCTGGTGCGCATCGCCGGGCCGACCTTCACGCGCCGCCGGCTGACGGTGCAGGCGCTCGACGAGATCACGATCCAGATCCAGCTCTACCTCCTGGTGCAGCTGCTCAAGGCCATCATCGTCGGCATCGCGAGCTGGCTCGCCTTCCTGTGGATCGGGCTCAACCACGCCGCGGTGTGGGGCATCGCCGCCGGCGTGCTCGATCTGGTGCCCTATATCGGCCTCGTCGTCATCGGCGCCAGTTCGGGCCTGGTCGGCTTCCTGCAGTTCGGCAGCTTCGACATGGCGATCCTCATCGCCGGCGTGTCGTTCGTGATCCACGGCATCGAGGCGTATCTGCTGACGCCGTGGCTCACGAGCCAGGCCAGCCGCATGAACCCGGTCGCGGTATTCCTCGGCGTCATCGCCTGGGGTTGGCTGTGGGGCGTCTGGGGGCTGCTGCTGGGCATGCCGATCCTGCTCGTCGTGAAGGCGGTCTGCGACCGCATCGACGAACTCAAGCCGATCGGCGAACTGCTCGGCTCATGAGGGCCCCCAGGGCCGGGCCAAGCCCGGCCCGCCCCCCGTGGGGGTCAAGCAAAGTGGCAAAGCCACATTTGCTCGAGAGCGATCGCGCCTAGCCCGTCTTTCTCAACTCGCCGTTGCTTTCCCGGGAATCGAGCCGTTTTGCACTCGCAAGTGCTT
>JACSRM010000083.1 GCA_014879745.1 Burkholderiaceae bacterium
GCTCGCGGTGCAGGTCGCGCAGGCGCTGCAGGCAAGCGGCACCGACACGGTCTACGAGTTCGGCGCCGGGTCGGGCGCGCTCGCGGCGCAGTTGCTCGATGCGCTCGAAGCAATGGGCGTGCCCGTACAGCGCTACGCGATCGTCGACGTTTCGACCACGCTGCGCGAACGCCAGCGCGAGCGCCTGGCGCGCTTCGGCGATCGAGTGCAGTGGCTTTCGGCGCTGCCCGACGCGATGCACGGCGTCATCGTCGGCAACGAGGTGCTCGATGCGATGCCGGTCAAGCTGCTCGCCTGGGATGGCGCGCGCTGGCTCGAACGCGGTGTTGCCGCCGGCGCCGGCGGTGGCTTCGCGTGGCAGGACCGGCCGACGGAGTTTGCGCCACCGCTCGACGTGGCGCAGCCCGAGCGGCACTTCACGCCCGGCTACGTCACCGAGATCCACCCCCAGGCCTGCGCCTTCGTCGCGACGCTCGCCGAGCGGCTCGTGCGCGGCGCGGCGTTCTTCATCGACTACGGCTTCCCCGAGGCCGAGTACTACCACCCGCAGCGCCGCGGCGGCACGCTGATGTGCCACCGCGCGCACCGCGCCGACGCCGACCCGCTCGCCGAGGTTGGCGAGAAGGACATCACCGCGCACGTGAACTTCACCGCGATCGCCCTCGCCGCGCAGGACGCCGGGATGGAAGTGCTGGGCTACACCTCGCAGGCGCGCTTCCTCTTCAACTGCGGCCTGCTCCCGATGCTGCAGTCGGCGAGCCTCGCGACCCGCACCCACGCCCGGCGCCTGGTCGACGAGCACGAGATGGGCGAGTTGTTCAAGGTGATCGGGTTCGCGCGCGGCTGCAACTTCGACGCGGTCGGGTTTGTCGAAGGGGATCGGAGCCACACGCTGTAGTTGCGCCTTGCGTGACGCAGCGGGTTGGCGGGGTCGGTGTCGTCGTGCCGAGGCTGGAGCGGCAAGGGCGCGCCCGGCCAAGCCGCGACGCTTCGATGCGGCGCCCGCCCTGCGGGCGGGTTCCCTGCGATGCTCGGGTCCACGTCCCCGTCGCGAAACTCGCTGCGCTCACTTCGTTCGCGCTGCTCGGACATCGCGACGAGTCAGATCACGAAGCGCGCTCTCGCGCGCGGGCCGTGGACCCTGCGCTTCTCGGCGCCGCATAGGCGCGCCGCGGCCTGACCAGGCGCGCCCTTGCAGTGGCGGCGGTGCCTGGCGATGCGAAGGGAGGTGGCCGCTGGCAGGTCTTGGGCCCGCTCCAACGACCACGGCCACAACTGGCAGTGCATCTGCGCCGCACTGGGAAACGCAGGCCTCACAGGAGAACGGATCAGCTTGAACGACGCCGCCGCGCCAGCGCGAGTGCGGCCAAGCCGGCGAGCAGTAGCGCGTAGGTCCCCGGCTCCGGAATCGCAGGCACATCACCATCACGAACAGCCATCGCGTGGAAGCGAAAGCGCTTACTGCTGAAGTCTTGAAAGCCGTCCTCGGCAACGAATCTCCAGGCCCATTGCTCGTCCAACGTGCTCTCCGTACCAGACCAGAGGGACACGCCCGCCTCCAAGCCGTAGAAGTTGCCATGGTTCGTCATCGAGCCGGCCGAGTTACCGAGTTCGACATACCACAGGTGACCCATCTCGCTGCCGGTGCAGTTGAAGCCCGAACTGAAGGCGTCATCCTGGTAATCACAACTTGGATCAAGCTGCAGAGTCGTCGGCAACCGCCAGTCGTCGTAGCCGGCGAAGCTGAAGCCATCCGCCCAGGCGACGGCCCCGTACCAGTCCATGTACCCATTGACGCTGGCGTTGCGCAGCCAGGTGATGTCGAAATCAGTGTCGTAGAAGGCGTCTACTTCGCCGTTGCCGTCCAGGTCCCGGTCTTGCAGCGCGGCCTGCGCCGTGCCCGCGATCAGCAGTGCGCTCGCGCCCGCTGCGGTCGCGATGATGCGCGCCAGGGTGTTCTTCGTCTTCTTCATCGAACAGGTCTCCTCGAATGCCCTGCGGTGTCAGTTTCCCGCCCGGCGGCAGGGTTTCGCCACGGCGAGCCGGGCTGTGCACCCAGGGCGTCGAGAATCCCCCCCCCCCGAACTGTCAACCCCGCGTTTCGGGGGTGACTGGTGTTTGTCCTGATGGTCAACCTTGCCCGCCATCAAGCTGTAGCCGAATCAGGTGTTCTCGCGCATTGGGCTGGGGCGCCGGACCTCCTGCCCGCATTGCGCGATGCACTTGCTGCGCAAGCGCCGGCGCTGCCGGCCGAGGCGCGATGCCAGCTCGAGCAGGGGGCGGCTCGAGCCCGCGAAGCGCGTCTCTCGTCTTCACGGAAGTATTCACCGATTGTTTACAATTTCAGCTTCTAAAGCTGAATCAGCAAATCGATGTTCGACCGCCACGCCTGCGCCCGGGTGCTGCGCCTCGCGCGCGGCTTTCCGGTCGTCGTGCTGACGGGGCCGCGGCAGTCGGGCAAGACGACGCTGGCGCGCGCCGCGTTTCCCGGTCACACCTACGTCTCGCTCGAGGACCCCGACGTGCGCGAGCGTGTCGCGGCCGACCCGCGCGGCTTTCTCGACCGCCACCACGGCGGCCTGCTCGTTGACGAGGTGCAGCGCGTGCCGGCGCTGCTGTCGTATCTGCAGACCGCGGTCGACGCGCACCCCGGCATGGGCCGCGTCGTGCTCACCGGCTCGCAGAACCTGCTGCTGTCGGCTGCGGTGAGCCAGAGCCTCGCCGGCCGGGCGGGCTATCTGGAGCTGCTGCCGCTCGCCTATGCCGAGGCG
>JACSRM010000332.1 GCA_014879745.1 Burkholderiaceae bacterium
GCGCACAACGAGATGTACCGCGAGATGATCAAGGCCTACATGGTGCGTCACAAGGTCAAGCCCGGCATCACCGGCTGGGCGCAGGTCAACGGCCACCGCGGCGAGACCGACACGCTCGACAAGATGCGGGCGCGCGTCGAATACGACCTCGAATATCTGCGCAACTGGTCGCTCGCGCTGGACCTGCAGATCATTGTGCGTACCATTCGCCTCGTTCTGTTCGACCGACACGCCTACTGAACCTGGACGGCAGCCCGCCCGCCCGACCTCCGCGGAGACTTCTCGCATGCAGCATCGAACCGCCCGCACCCTGAGCATCTGCATTGGCCTCGCCTTCAGCGGTGCCGCGCTCGCCCAGTCCAGCCCCTACTACATCGGCGTCAACCAGGCGTTCTCGTACAACTCCAACCTGTACTCGACCCAGAGCAACGAACTGTCGAGCTGGTATTCGACGACCAGCATCGTCGGCGGCTTCGATCAGCCCGTCGGGCGCCAGCGCTTCTACGGATCGGGCAACTTCGGCTACAACTACTTCTTCAACGACGAGGCCCGCAATCTCGACAGCAACAGCTACGGGGTGAACGTAGGCTGGGACTGGGAAACGATCAACCGGCTTTCCGGCACGGCCCGGCTGACAGCGAACCAGAGCCTCGTCTACTACGACATCGGCGGTGGCCAGCCGAACGCGCAACAGAAGAATATCCAGAATCTCAGCCAGGCCGAGCTGACCGGCCGCTACGGCATCTCGCCCGACATCGCGTTGAACCTCGGCTACACCTACCGCCGGGTGAACTTCTCTCTCGAGCAGTACGCCTACGAGGAATACAACCAGAATACGGGCAGCATCGGCCTCTCCTACGGCAGCCACGGCATCTGGACCTACGGCGCCGCCTTCCGCTTCAACCGCACCGAGTATCCCTTCTACCCGCATCCGTTCCCGAGCACCGAACTCGGCGACACCGGTGACGGCAAGAACTTCGATTTCACGATCAAGTGGGTGCCCAGCGGCTTGAGCACGGTGGACGTACGCCTGTCCTACAGCGATATCAACTACGAGGTCAACGAGGCGCGCGACTTCAACGGATTCAATGGCTCGCTGACCTGGACATGGCGCCCGACCGGCAAGATCTTCTCGGGCCTGACCCTCATCGGCGCCCCCGGCGACTCATCCACCTTCTATGCCTTCATCGGCGAGCCGACCCGCGTCGACACCAGCCGCTTCGCCCGCACCATTCGCTGGTACGGCACCTATCTCGCGACGGGCAAGACGAAGTTCACCTGGAACCTGAGCCTCACCAAGGACTATCTGGAGCAGACGATCTTCTCGAGCACGCAACAAGGCTCGGACCTGGTCACGACAGGCAGTCTGGGGGTGAGCTACGCCCCGACCCGCAACAGCCAGCTTTCCTGCAATGTGGGCTACCTGGATCGCTCGGTCTCGGACAACGCACTGCGCTGGGGCATGTCCTATCCATACAGCACGACGACCTTCAGCTGCTCGGGGCAGTTGGTCCTCCAATGAACCTGCAGCGCGGCGCGAAACCCGGGCTGTCCGCTGGCAGTTGGTACGTATAGAGATCGCAACTTGTCCAGCGCAACGATCCTCCTCACCGGCGCGGCCGGCTATATCGCATCGCACACCTGGCTCGCGCTCGAGCGTGCGGGCTTTCACGTCGTCGGCGTCGACGATTTCTCGAACAGCTCGCCCGCCGTCCTCGAGCGCTTGCATCGCCTCGCCGGGCGCGCGCCCGATTTCGTGCGCGCCGATGTCTGCGATGGCGCGGCGATGGAGCAGATCTTCGAGCAGCGCCGGATCGATGCCGTCGTCCACTTCGCCGCCTTCAAGGCGGTCGGCGAATCGGTCGCCAGGCCGCTCGCCTACTACACGAACAACGTCGGCGCGCTGATGACGGTCTGCGCCGCGATGCAGCGCCACGGCTGCAGGCGCATGGTATTCAGCTCGAGCGCGACCGTCTACGGCAAGCCGCAGACGCTGCCGATCCGCGAAGACGCGCCGCTGTGCGCGAGCAACCCCTACGGTTCGACCAAGCTGATCGGCGAGTCGCTGCTGCGCGATATCGGCAGCGCCGACGCGCGCTGGCAGACCGCCTGCCTGCGCTATTTCAATCCGGTCGGCGCGCACGAGAGCGGCTTGATCGGCGAAGACCCGCGCGGCACGCCGAACAACCTGATGCCCTTCGTCGCGCAGGTCGCGGTCGGCCGCCGCGAATGGCTGCAGGTCTTCGGCAACGACTACGACACGCCCGACGGCACCGGCGTGCGCGACTATATCCACGTCACCGACCTCGCCGAGGGCCATGTCGCTGCGCTGCGCTGGCTGCTCGCTAACGACGGGTCGCTCACCGTCAACCTCGGCACCGGCCGCGGCTACAGCGTGCTCGACGTCGTGCACGCCTTCGAGCGTGCGAGTGGCCGCGGCGTGCCCTTCCGCTTCGCGCCGCGCCGCCCCGGCGACGTCGACGCCGTCTACGCCGACCCGGCGCTCGCCCGCGCCACGCTCGGCTGGCAGGCCGTGCGCGACCTCGACACCATGTGCGAAGACAGCTGGCGCTGGCAGAGCATGAATCCGCAGGGTTTTGCGCCCGCGGAAGCGATCAAGGAAACTCTGCTGTGACAAGTCCGAAACACAAGGTCGCGCTGATCACCGGCGTCACCGGCCAGGACGGCGCCTACCTGTCCGAACTGCTGCTCGACAAGGGCTACGAGGTGCACGGCATCAAGCGCCGCGCGAGTCTCTTCAATACCGACCGCATCGATCATCTGTACCAGGACCCGCATGTCGAGCATCAGCGCTTCACGCTGCACTACGGCGACCTGACCGACAGCACGAACCTGATCCGCATCATCCAGCAGGTGCAGCCCGACGAGATCTACAACCTCGCCGCGATGAGCCACGTCGCGGTGAGCTTCGAGACGCCGGAGTACACCGCCAACGCCGACGCCGTCGGCACGCTTCGGCTGCTGGAAGCAATCCGCATCCTCGGCCTCGAGAAGAAGACGCGCTTTTATCAGGCTTCGACGAGCGAGCTCTACGGCCAGGTGCGGGAGACGCCGCAGAACGAGAAGACGCCGTTCTACCCACGCAGCCCGTATGCCGTCGCCAAGCTCTACGGCTACTGGATCACGGTCAACTACCGCGAGGCCTACGGCCTGTACGCCTGCAACGGCATCCTCTTCAACCACGAAAGCCCGCTGCGCGGCGAGACCTTCGTCACACGCAAGATCACGCGCGCGATCTCGCGCATCGCGCTCGGCCTGCAGGACTGCCTGTACCTCGGCAACTTGTCGGCCCTGCGCGACTGGGGCCATGCGCGCGACTACGTGCAGGTGCAGTGGCTGATGCTGCAGCAGGACACGCCCGAGGACTATGTGATCGCGACCGGCGTGCAATACAGCGTGCGCCAGTTCGTCGAATTCGCGGCGCGCGAACTCGGCATCACGATCGAATTCAGCGGCGAAGGCAGGAACGAGATCGGCACCGTCGCGCGCATCGACCCGGTGGGTGGCGAGATCAAGGCGAACTGCCAGGTCGGCGCGGTCATCGTGCGCGTCGACCCGCGCTACTTCCGGCCGACCGAGGTCGAGACCCTGCTCGGCGATGCGAGCAAGGCCAGGGAACGGCTCGGCTGGAAGCCGGCGGCGAGCCTTGCCGAGCTGGTGCGCGAGATGGTCGAAGCCGACTACGCCGCCGCACGCCGCGACAGCCTCGTCAAGCAGGCCGGATTCAAGGCCTACGACTACAACGAGTGACGCGGGCGATGAAGCACGACGCCCGCATCTACGTCGCCGGCCATCGCGGCCTCGCCGGCTCGGCGATCGTTCGCCGATTGCAATCGGCGGGCCACGCGAATCTGCTGCTGCGCACACACGCCGAACTAGAGCTGACCGACGCGCGCGCGGTGCGCGACTTCTTCGACGCCGAGCGGCCGGAGTACGTCTTCCTCGCCGCCGCCAAGGTCGGCGGCATCGTCGCCAACAACAGCTACCCGGCCGAATTCATCCGCGACAACCTCGCGATCCAGACCAACGTCGTCCATGCCGCGTGGCAGTGCGGCGTGAAGCGGCTGCTGTTCCTCGGTTCGAGCTGCATCTACCCGAAGCTGGCAGTGCAGCCGCTGCGCGAGTCATCGCTGCTGACCGGCCCGCTCGAGCCGACGAACCGACCCTACGCACTCGCCAAGATCGCCGGCATCGAGATGTGCTGGAGCTACAACCGCCAGTACGGCACGCGTTATCTCGCCGCGATGCCGACCAACCTGTACGGCCCGGGCGACAACTATCACGCCCGCAACAGCCACGTCATCCCGGGGCTGCTGCGCAAGTTTCACGAGGCCAAGACAAGCGGCGCCGACAACGTCGTCGTCTGGGGCACCGGCACGGTGCGGCGCGAATTCATGTTCAGCGACGATATGGCCGCCGCCTGCGTCTTCCTGATGAGCCTGCCCGATGCGAAGTTCGACGCCCTGCTCGGCAGCGACGAATCCGTCAGCGGCCGCTTCGAGCCGCCGCTCGTCAACGTCGGCACCGGCGTCGATCTGACGATCGCCGAGCTTGCGCTGCTGGTCAAGGACGTCACCGGCTATCGAGGCGAGATCGTGTTCGACCCCTCCAAGCCCGACGGCACGCCGCGCAAGCTGCTCGACGTGAGCCTGCTGGCAGCCGCCGGCTGGACGGCGAAGACCTCGCTCGCCGACGGCCTGCGCATCGCGTACCGCGACTACCTCGCCGACCAGTCCGCACTGCACACCGCCGATCCCGCACCATGACGCAATCGCCCTCCCCCATCGCCGCGCAGCCCGTCGTCATGGCCGGCGGCAGCGGCACCCGGCTGTGGCCGCTGTCGCGCGCCCAGCATCCGAAGCAGTTTCTCGTGCTGCAGGGCAACCGCAGCCTGTTTCAACAGGCCGTATCGCGGCTTGCCGCGCTTGGCGCCGACGATATCGCCGTCGCGCCGCCGTGCATCGTCGGCAACGAGGAACACCGCTTCCTCGTGCTCGACCAGCTTCGCGAAGTCTCGCGCGAGGGCTGCAGCGTCCTGCTCGAGCCGATCGGCCGCAATACCGCGCCCGCCGTGACGCTCGCCGCGCTGCACGCGGCCGAATCCGGCACCGACCCGGTGCTCGTCGTCACCCCTGCCGACCAGACGGTCACTGACGAACCCGCCTTCACGCAGGCGCTGCAGGCCGCCATCCGCAGCGCGGCGCAAGGCGGCATCGTGATCCTCGGCATCCAGCCCGAGCGGCCCGAGACCGGCTTCGGCTATATCGAAGCCGACGCCACCGGCGCGGCGCCGCACACCGTCAAGCGCTTCGTCGAAAAACCCAACCTCGCGACGGCGCAGCGCTATCTGGCGCAGGGCCATTTCTACTGGAATAGCGGCATGTTCGTGATGCGCGCATCGGTCTGGCTCGCGGCGCTGGCCGCGTTGCGCCCCGATATCGCCGATGCGACGCGCACCGCGTGGCAGGCAAGGACGGTCGATGCACCCTTCGTGCGGCCGGGGCGCGCCGAATACGAGGCGATTCCCGCCGAATCGGTCGACTATGCGGTGATGGAGAAATGCCCGGGCTCGGCCGCGTTCCCGATCCGGATGATGCCGCTGGCCGCCGGCTGGAGCGACCTCGGCGCCTGGGACGGCGTCTGGCAGGTGAGCGAAAAGGACGCCGACGGCAACGCGCGGCGCGGCGACGTGCTGTTTCGCGACAGCCACGGCTCGCTGGTGCATGCATCGAACCGGCTCGTCGGCGTCGTCGGCCTCGACAACGTCGTCGTCGTCGAGACGTCGGATGCCGTGCTCGTTGCCGACCGCGATCGCAGCCAGGACGTGAAGCACATCGTCGCCACGCTCGGCGCCGCCGGCCGCAGCGAACATACGCTGCACCGGCAGGTGCACCGGCCCTGGGGCTGGTACGACAGCATCGACCACGGGCCGCGCTTTCAGGTCAAGCGCATCATGGTCAAGCCCGGCGCGTCGCTCAGCCTGCAGAAGCACCACCACCGCGCCGAGCACTGGATCGTCGTCAGCGGCACGGCCGAGGTGACGAACGGCGACCAGGTGATGCTGCTGACCGAGAACCAGAGCACCTACATCCCGCTCGGCACCGTGCACCGCCTCGCCAACCCCGGCAAGCTGCCGCTCGAGATCATCGAGGTGCAGTCGGGCAGCTACCTCGGCGAGGACGATATCGTGCGCTTCGAGGACAACTACGGCCGCACGCCCGGATAGGTCCTGCTCAGCCGAGACCCGCCGCGACGAAATGCGGGTTGTCGAAACCCGGCTTGCCGTAGGCGAGCGGTTCACCGGTATCGATGCGGCACACGCTGCCGCCGGCGGCAGCCAGCACGGCGTGACCGGCGGCGATATCCCACTCCATCGTCCGCCCGAGGCGCGGGTACAGATCGGCCTCGCCGGCGGCGACGAGGCACAGCTTGAGCGATGACCCGGCATTCGCGAGGCTTGCCACCTTGCGGCCGGCGAGGAAGGCATCGAGCGCCGCGGCGTCGCCATGCGAACGGCTCGCGACCACGGTGAGCCCGGCATCGGGCACCGCGCGGCAGGCGATCGGGCGCCGCCCGGCGGCGTCCTCGACGAAGGCGCCGATGCCGCGGCAGCCGCCGAAGAGCCGGCCCAGCGCCGGCGCCAGCACGACGCCCAGCAGCGGCTGGCCGCGCTCGATCAGCGCAATATTGACCGTGAACTCGCCGTTGCGGCTGATGAATTCCTTCGTTCCGTCCAGCGGATCGACGAGCCAGAAGCGGCCGCCGAGGCGCGCCGGGTCGGGCACCCGTCCGGCGGCAACCGACTCTTCGGCGACGACCGGAATCTCCGGCGCGACGATGGCGAGCGCCGCGAGGATCAGCGCCTCGGCCTGCTCGTCGGCCTGCGTCACCGGCGACGCGTCGTCCTTGCCGCGGACGGCAAAGTCGGTCGCGTAGACCTGCAGGATCACTTCGCCGGCACGGCGCGCGATCTTCGTGATCGATTCCAGCAATTCGGCGTCGGACATCAGTTTCCCCTCGAACCAGAACGGTCGGTTGCAGACATTTGCATGTATTGTCCAATAAAAGTTTAGTATCCTCGGCAACCCGATTTCCCGCCACCCGCCGTTCGATGCCCGAAGCGCCGCACCTGCCCCTGCAGCAGCTCAACGCCCGCCGCCAGCGCGCGGTGGAGTTGCGCCTTGCGGGGCAGACGCTGGAGCAGATTCGGCGCCAGACCGGCCTGAGCATCCCGACCGTGATCGGTGCCTACAACGCATTCTTGAACAAGGGCTGGTCCGGCATCGCAACCCCGGCCCGCGGCCGCCGCGTCGGCCAGGGCCGCGGATTGACGCCGGAAGAAGAAGCCGAAGTGCAGCGCTTCATGCGCGCCGCCCGGCCCGAGGAAGCCGGCATCGCGACCGGACTGTGGACCGCCGATGCGGTGCGCGAGTTTACGCAGTCGGCATTCGGGCATGCCCCGCAGGGCCGCGCGCTGACGCGGGTGCTGGCGCGCGCCGGCATCGACCTCCAGCCGATGGCCGAACTGGCGCGCGGACACGCCGCTCTCGCGCAATGGCGCGAAGCCCGATTGCCGCGCCTCGCCCGCGACGCCCGCCGGCGCGGCGCGAGCCTGGCGTGGTGCGGTCAGATCAGCCTGCCGGGCCCAAGCCCGCGCCTGCTGGTGGCGCAGACCCTGCGCGACAGCGCCGCCTGGCTGCCTGTGGCCGATGCCTACAGCGTCGGTACCTATGCCGATTTCCTCGAGCGCCTGCTGGCCACCTGGCCGGGCGCGCACCACATCCTGCTGCACGGGATCGATTTCCGGGCCGCGGGGCTCGACGGCTGGCTGCAGCAGCATCCCGAGATCACCGTCAGCGCCTGCCCTGCCGGCCCGACACCGCGCCGGCGGCGCACTTCGGCGTCCGCGGCGGGCGGCGCCGCACCACTTTCGAAAGCATCGATTCACCGATCGGCGAGCGCCGATTCACTGCCCATGAAACTCACCCATCTGCAGCAACTGGAAGCCGAGAGCATCCACATCATGCGCGAGGTCGTCGCCGAAGCCGACAACCCCGTGATGCTCTATTCGATCGGCAAGGACAGCGCGACGATGCTGCACCTCGCGCGCAAGGCCTTCTATCCGTCGCCGCCGCCGTTTCCGCTGCTGCACGTCGATACGACCTGGAAATTCCGCGACATGTATGCGCTGCGCGAGCGCATGGCCGCCGAGTCGGGCATGAAGCTGCTCGTCCACCAGAACCCGGAGGCCGCCGCGCTCGGCATCAACCCGTTCGACCACGGCTCGCAGATCCACACCGACATGTGGAAGACGCAGGGCCTGAAGCAGGCGCTCGACCAGTACGGTTTCGACGTCGCCTTCGGCGGCGCGCGGCGCGACGAGGAAAAGTCGCGCGCCAAGGAGCGCATCTTCTCGTTTCGCAGCAACCAGCACCGCTGGGACGCGAAGAACCAGCGTCCCGAACTCTGGCACCTCTACAACGCGCGCAAGCACAAGGGCGAATCGATCCGCGTCTTTCCGCTCTCGAACTGGACCGAGCTCGACGTCTGGCAGTACATCGAAGCCGAGAACATTCCCATCGTGCCGCTGTACTTCGCCGCCGAGCGCCCGGTCGTCGAGCGCGACGGCGCGCTCATCATGGTCGACGACGAGCGCATGCCGCTCAATGCCGGCGAGGTGCCGGTGATGCGCAAGGTGCGCTTTCGCACCCTCGGCTGCTACCCGCTGACCGGCGCGATCGAGAGCGAAGCCGATACGCTCGCCGCCATCATCCAGGAGATGCTGCACTCGCGCAGCAGCGAGCGCCAGGGCCGCATGATCGACCACGACGCCGCGGCGTCGATGGAAAAGAAGAAGCAGGAAGGGTACTTCTGATGAGCACGCAAGAGAACAAGGGCCTGCTGCGGTTCATCACCTGCGGCAGCGTCGACGACGGCAAGAGCACGCTGATCGGGCGCATGCTCTACGAATCGAAGATGCTCTACGACGACCAGCTCGCCGCGGTCGAGGCCGACAGCCGCAAGTGGGGCACGCAGGGCGATGCGATCGACTTCGCGCTGCTGGTCGACGGCCTGGCCGCCGAGCGCGAGCAGGGCATCACGATCGACGTCGCCTACCGCCTGTTCGCCACCGAGCGGCGCAAATTCATCGTCGCAGACACCCCGGGCCACGAGCAGTACACGCGCAACATGATCACCGGCGCCTCCACCGCCGAAGTCGCCGTGATCCTGATCGACGCCCGCAAGGGTGTGCTCACGCAGACCCGCCGCCACAGCTACCTGGCGCACCTGATCGGCATCCGCAAGGTGGTGCTCGCGATCAACAAGCTCGACCTCGTCGACTACTCGGAAGAGATCTTTCGCACCATCGAGAGCGAATACCGCGATTTCGCGGACCAGATCGGCTTGCAGGACATCGTGCCGATCCCGCTCTCCGCGCTGCGCGGCGACAACATCCTTGTCAAGAGCGAGCACACCCCCTGGTACCACGGGCCGACGCTGATGGCCTACCTGGAAACCGTCGAGGTCGACGATCTGCGCCAGCAGGCCGGTGCGTTCCGCCTGCCGGTGCAGTGGGTGAACCGCCCGAACCACGAGTTCCGCGGCTTTTGCGGCACCATCGCCGGCGGCAGCGTCAAGCCCGGCGACCGCATCCGCATCCAGCCCTCGGGGCGCGAAAGCACGGTGGCGCGCATCGTCACTGCGGACGGCGACCTGCCGCTCGCCGTCGCCGGCCAGTCGATCACCCTCACGCTGGCCGACGAGGTCGATATCTCGCGCGGCGACATGATCAGCGATGCCGAAAAGCCGGCCGAAGTGGCCGACCAGTTCGAGGCGACGCTGGTGTGGATGGGCGAGGAACCGATGCTGCCCGGCCGCGCCTACGTCATGAAGATCGGCACCCGCAGCGTGAGCGCGACGGTCACCGAGCCCAAGCACAAGGTGAACGTCAACACGCTCGAGCACCTGGCCGCCAAGACGCTAGCCCTGAACGAGATCGGCGTGTGCAACCTGTCGCTCGACCAGCTCGTCGCCTTCGATCCCTACACCGCGAACCGCGAGACCGGCGGCTTCATCCTGATCGACCGTCTGACCAACAACACGGTCGGCGCCGGCATGCTGCACTTCGCGCTGCGCCGCGCGCACAACATCCACCTGCAGTACGTCGACATCAACAAGGCCGCGCGCGCCACCTTGAACGGCCAGCGGCCGGCGCTGATCTGGATGACGGGGCTGTCGGGATCGGGCAAATCGACGATCGCCAACCTGGTCGAGAAGAAGCTCTACGCGATGGGCCGGCGCAGCTACCTGCTGGACGGCGACAACGTGCGCCACGGCCTGAACCGCGACCTCGGCTTCACCGACGCCGACCGGGTCGAGAACGTGCGCCGCGTCGCCGAAGTCGCGCGCCTGATGGTCGACGCCGGGCTGATCGTGATCGCCGCGTTCATCTCGCCGTTTCGCGCCGAGCGCGCGATGGCGCGCGGCCTGCTGGCGGAAGGCGAGTTCATCGAGGTCCACGTCGACACCCCGCTCGAAGTCGCCGAATCGCGCGACGTGAAGGGCCTCTACAAGAAGGCCCGGCGCGGCGAACTGCGCAACTTCACCGGCATCGATTCGCCCTACGAACCGCCCGAGAATCCCGAACTGCGCGTGCACGCCGCGGCCTGCAGCGCCGAGGAGGCGGCCGAGCAGGTGATCGGCAAATTGCGCGGGCTGGGGTTGATTTCGTAGGCCGGCCTGCCGCTCGCAAGCGGCGACGAGACGAAGGTTGCAATGAAAGTCTGGGTCGATCTTTCCAACTCGCCTCACATCAATCTGTTCGCGCAGATGATCCGTGAGCTGGAGGCGGATGGGCACGAGGTCATCATCACCTGCCGCCCGCTGGCCAATACGATCGACCTGCTCGATCTGCACGGTTTTCGGTACGAAGTCGTGGGCGAGCACTACGGCGCGAACTTCTACCGCAAGCTCTTCGGCTATCCGATCCGGGTGATGCAGCTGCGCGCCTACCTCGCCCCCAAGCGCATCGATGTCGCCATCTCGCAAAGCTCCTTCCATTCCCCGGTCGTGGCGCGGCTCCTGGGCGTGCGATCGATCTACATGAACGACAACGAGCACGCGCTCGGCAACGTGCCGTCGTTCCTGAGCGCCAGCAAGATCATGGTGCCCGAGTTTCTCTCGCTGGCAAACCTGAAGCGGCAGATGGCCAACCCCGCAAAGGTCGTTCGCTACCCCGGCGTGAAGGAGGGCATCTACCTCTGGGGGCTGCAGGAACGTCTCGACCAGCGCGGCATACGGGCCAAGCCGTCCGGCCGGCCAGCGGTCTATGTGCGGCCCGAGCCCTGGACGGCGCAGTACTACAAGGGCGGCAAGGACTTCCTCGACGATGTGCTGCTCGGCATCAAGGATCACGTCGACGTCACATTGCTGCCGCGCGGAAAGGCGCAAGGCGAACACTACCGGGCGCCGAGGTTCGCCGGAATCCGGATCGTCGATACGGCCCTCGACATCGCCGAGATCGCGCCCGATTGCGACCTCTTCGTCGGCGCGGGCGGAACCATGACGCGCGAAATGGCGGTGCTGGGCGTGCCCACGATCTCCGTCTATCAAGACGCGTTGCTGGATGTCGATAGGTATCTGCTGGAGCTTGGCGCGTTCTCCCACCAACCGGAGTTGACGGCTGCCGCACTGCTGGAGTTTCTCGGCGGCGCCGATCGCCGGCCCGCCAACAGCCAGTTGCTGAACAAGGGCAAGCAGGCCTATGCCCAGATCAAGCATGCGATACTCGCCGCCGATTGATGCCGGTTGTTCGGCAGCAGTACCGAGCAATTCAGGGGGTTGAGTGGTCAGAGTAGCAATGGTCGGGCTCGGCAAGATGGGCCTGTCCCACCTTGCCATCGTGCGCGCGCATCCGCAGATCGAATTGATCGCCGGCTGCGACAGTTCGAGCTACCTGACGGACGTGCTGTCCAAGCATGCCGGGCTCACGTGCTACCCCGACTTCGACCGCATGCTGGCCAACGAGCAACTGGATGCGGTCGTCATCTCGACGCCCTCCAAGCTGCATGCGGCCATGGTGCAACAGGCGCTCGACAAAAGGCTGCACGTCTTCTGCGAGAAGCCCTTCGTGCTGGACGTGAACGACGGCGAGCGTCTGGTCGCGCTGGCCGACAGCAAGAGCCTGGTGACGCAGGTCGGCTACCACTATCGCTTCGTCGGCGCGTTCCGCGAAGCCGCGCGAATCGTCAAGTCCGGCGCGCTCGGAGCCGTCCACCATGTGCGCGCGGAGGCCTACGGCCCGGTCGTCTTGCGCCCCAAGGGCGGCACGTGGCGGCTGGCCAAGAGCGAGGGCGGCGGCGCCTTGTACGACTACGCCTGCCACGCGATCGACCTCGTGAATTTCGTCGCGGGGGCCCCTGCATCGGTCGGCGGCGTCGTTCGCCACAGCGTGTTTTCGCGCGACGTGGAGGACGAGATCTATTGCTCGCTCTACTACCCGAGCGGCGCCAGCGGCCAGTTGTGCGTGAACTGGAGCGACGAGAGCTTTCGCAAGATGAGCACCAAGATTTCGGTCTGGGGCACGAACGGCCGCGTGACCGCCGATCGGCAGGAGTGCCAGACCTATCTGCGCGAGAAGGCCGACTCCGCGCCAGACCTGAACGCAGGCTGGAACGTCCACTACACCACCGACCTGACCGAACCGGTCTGGTACTACCTGCGCGGCGAGGAGTATTCGGCACAGATCGACTACTTCGTCAAGAGCATCGAAACCAGGCGTGTGCAGGGCGAGAACAGCTTCCGCTCTGCACTCGAGGCCGACCGCATCGTCTCGATGATCGTCGCCCAGGGCCTGTCCGCCGCACCCAGCGCGGCGGCAGTGCAAGCGCCGTCCGCCGCGCCCGCGCAAGCGGGTTTGTGGAAGCGGCTCTTCGGCTGAATCATCCCTGCGAAGGCAAGGCATCAAGCAAGCTATGGACCGTGTTCTGTTCGGCGACAACCAGTTCTTCGGCGTCAACCACATGTCCGAAGAGAAGGCGCGCGCGCAGCAGATGCGCTTTCAGGACACCCAGGCCATCATCGACGTGCTGGATGGCGCGTACCAGGAAGGCATCCGCACCTTCATGTGCACGACGCACGACCGCGTCGCCGAGGTGTGCGACTACTTCCGCGCCAATCGGGCGAAGTACCCGGACTACGAGTTCTTCCCGTGCATGCCCTACGCGCACAAGTATGCGAACGCGGTGACCGAGCACGGCATGATCGACGCACTGCGCAAGTTCCTGCCCGACGACGGCGCCGTCGGGGCCATGGTCAAGGGCGGGCTGGCGCTCGCCAACAAGGACGTCGCGGCCATCATGCGGCTGCTGATCGACGCCGAGATGAAGATGTTTCACGGGCTCGCCACGCCGGTCATCTTCATGCAAAACGTCATCACCGACCTGCTGCTGGGCGTCGGCATGAAGGGCTCGCTTCGCATCTTCCATGACCACGTGCGCGAGAAGTACCAGGCCGAGCCCGGCTTCATCACGATGAATACGCCAATGCTGCTGGACGTTCTCGACGCGTTAGGCATCGACAACCCCATCGTCTGCTCCAACATCAACAAGATCGGCTTTCGGATGTGCGGCGGCATCGAGCTGTACGAGAAGACGCTTGCCGAGCGGCGCTTCCGTCCGGTGGCCATGTCGGTGCTTGCCTCCGGCGCGATCACGCCGCGCGAGGCCATCTCGTACGTCTGCGGCCTGCCCAAGGTGGAAGCTATCGTCTTCGGAGCCTCGAGCCGCGCAAATATCCGCCATACGAAGAGCCTGATCGACGAGTTCTGGCCCGTCAGCGGCGGCGCGGCCTGATCGGTACGCGCGCGGGCGCATTGCGCGGCCGGGCGCGGGCAATCGAGGCATGCCGGCTCACGCGCCGGGTTGCCTTTCGAAGAAGAAGCAGTCGGGCAGGATGGCCGGGGCGATGTGGTCGATGTTTTCGACCGAGACGGCGCAGGCGATGCAACTGCCGTGCCAAGTCTGGTCCACGAGCCTGGTCTACAACGGGTTCAAGACCGCTTCACCATTGCCCAGCGTCTGATGAGCCCATCCGGCATTCGGCGCTTGGTCCAAAACTCCCGTGATTTCACGCGGATCCTTCGGCCTTGCCGTGATGGGCTTGCCCATCAGGATGAACGCCCGGCGTCCCTGCGGGCGGGGCACGTTGGCAAGTCCAAACCCCCCCGCTTCGCTAAGATGCACATATGTTCTTCACCGTCGTTGGCGCGATCACGCACATCGAGACTTTCGCTGTCGGCGCCGACATACGGGAAGTGGAGAGACTGCGCAAGCTTTACGGACGCGGACGGTGGCGCAAGCGCAAGGGCATAGCGCGAGTGCGATTGGCCGATAACAGCATTCATCTCGCTGAGGTGCATTGGTATGAAGCAACCGGCATCTGAAAGAAAGAGTTCAAGATCAAACGTCTCCTCTAAGACAGAGCCACGGCTCGCGGGAAGGCGGGCAGGGGTGCTTGTCATCTGCATCAGGAATGAGGGGTACGAGGCATCGCTCGAGCGGCGAAAGATCTACCGCGTCGTGGAAGATAGCGAGGCGCAGGCTCACCGGCTCATTCGCGTTGTCGACGAGTCAGGCGACGACTACCTGTACCCGCGCGCCAACTTCCTGCCCGTGGTTCTGCCGCTTGGCACGCGTCGCGCCGTCCTGGCTGACGCCTAGAGTCTCTTCTACGCATTTGACGACAGGTGCCGTCCATGGCGTGAGCCGACCCTGGCGCCTTACGCCAGAAGGGGCGCAGTCCGATTCCCTTCCCGGTCAGGCGTTGCGGTGAGCCGTTAGCAGAAACGGCTTGCACGCCGTTACCACTGCCGCCGGCGCCTTACAAGGCTGGCGTTCATTGAAACGTTTCGGCGACGATAGATAGGCACACTACCGCCCGGCACCGCAGACCGCTTCGT
>JACSRM010000264.1 GCA_014879745.1 Burkholderiaceae bacterium
GGCGGTTGCGCAGCAGGGCCTTTGCTCTCGAGAAAACGCCGGGCCGCCCCAAGTTTTCTTGCGCCCCCGGCGGGGGGCCGGGACGGGCAAGGCCCGGCCCTTGGGGGTGCTCTCGGATCCTCCCGCACGCCGCGCATCCGAATGCGGGTTCAGCCGTCGATCGCCACCACCGTGCGCCCCCTGGCGCGGCCCTGGATGAAGTCGTCGAAGGCCGCCGGCAGCGCACGCAGGCCGATCGTGCGCGTGATGCGATGCAGATGGGCCGGTTTCAGATCGGCTGCGAGCCGCTCCCAGAGCCGCTGGCGCAGCGGAAAGCCGATATAGCCCGAGTCGACGCCCAGCAGGCAGGCGCCGCGCAGGATGAAGGGGTAGACGGTGGTGTGCAGATCGGCGCTGGCGGCATTGCCGACACTGGCCACCGTGCCGGCCTGCTTCATCGTCGCCAGCAGCCAGTGCAGGATCGGCCCGCCGACGTTGTCCACCGCCCCCGCCCAGCGACTGCTCTCCAGTGCGCGCACCTTGGCGTGATCTATCGCCGAGGTCGGCAGTACCGAGGCCGCGCCCAGGCTCTCGAGGTGCGCCGCCTGGTCGGCCTTGCCGGTCAGTGCCACCACGTGATAGCCGCGCCGCGCCAGCATGTCGATCGCCAGGCCGCCGACGCCGCCGCTGGCGCCACTGACGACGACCGGCCCGTTCGCCGGCGCGAGTCCGTTGTCTTCCATGCGCTGTATCGCGAGTGCGGCCGTGAAGCCCGCGGTGCCGAGCGCCATGGTTTCGAACAGCGTCAGCCCGGCCGGCCGGTGCAGCACCCAGCCGGCCGGCACCCGCGCATACGGCGAATAGCCGCCGTGGTGCGACACGCCGAGGTCGAAGCTCGTCGCCAGCACCTCGTCGCCGGCGGCGAACCGGGCGTCTTCGCTCGCGATCACCTCGCCGGCGAGGTCAATGCCGCCGATGCACGGGAAGCGCCGGATGATCTTGCCCGCGCCGGTGGCGGCGAGCGCGTCCTTGTAGTTGATGCTCGACCAGCGCACGCGGATCGTCACCTCGCCGGGATCGAGCTGCGCCGCGGATACCGGCTGCAGCCGGCCGCGGGCGCGGCCCTCGGCATCGCGCTCGATCAGCAGCGCTTCGAAGGTATCGGGAATCATCTCGGCCTCCTCGGATTCAAGCCAATGAAAAGCGCCCGTCGTCCTGCGCGTGCACGCGTCCGGCGGCTTGCAGTTCGTCCAGGTGCTGGGCGATGCTGCGCGCCTCGGCGGCGTCGATCCACAGTTCTTCGTAGCCTGGCGGGTAGAGCAGCCGCTGGCGCACCAGTTCGTCCAGCGTGCGCGGCCCCGCTTGCAGCATCTGCAGCAGGCGCTCGGCGTTCGCGTCCAGCCTCGCGGCGAAGGCCCGCAGCTTGGCGTCGAAATCGGCACGCTCGCGGATCACGCCCTTGTGGTGTGAGGTGATCCACACGCTGGCCGGCAGCTCGGCCAGCCGCGCCAGCGAGCGGCGAAAGTCCGCCAGGCTCGAAGTGCAGTCGCCATAGTACGGGCCGAAGCCGGACAGGTCGATGTCACCGATGAAGGCAATGCCCTGCGGCTGCACCAGCAGCGCGCAATGGCCCGCGGTATGCCCCGGCAGGTGGACGGCCCGCACCTGCACGCCACCCAGATCCCAGCACTGGCCGTCGGCGTAGGCCAGCGCGTCGGGCCGCGGCAGGTAGGCGAACTGGCGTTCGATCTTCTGGCGCACCAGGCTCAGCACCTGCGGCGGATAGCCATAGTGCCGCGACAGCCCCTCCCAACTGCGCGCGGCCTGCACGTCGGCCTCGTGCACGTGCAGCGGGACGTGCTGCAGGCGGTGCAGCCCGGCCATGTGGTCCTCGTGCACGTGACCGAGGATGCACAGGTCCGCTTCGGCCAGCACCTGCGGCAGCCGGTTGGCAACGAGCGGGGTGTCGAATACCGCGGTCGCGTCCCGCCCGCGCACGACGACGAGGTTGCCGTCCGGATACTTGCCCTGCTTGTCGCCGAAATAGACCGTCACCGGCCCGAACGTGGCGCTGGGTGTCGTCTCGTGCATGGCGAAAGCATAAGGCCACTGGCCTCGGGTCGCGCGGGCTGCCGCTTCATGCCAGCCGGGTTCGCCACAAGAAGCAAGGGCTCGGGCATCGCTGCCCGAGCAGGCGAATCGACGGGTGGACGCCGAGCCGCTCTACCGCCCGGCGCGTGGCGTGGCCTTGTCGCCGGTGTTGGCGGTTCCGATTCGCGCGCCAGGTGCCGCTGGCTCAATCGCTGCCCAATTCCACCGCATAGGCGAGCGCCAGCTGCGTGAACTTCAGCGCATGCAGCGCCTGGTTGCCGAAGGTCGCGGTGGTGTCGTTGGCGGTGTGGATCGCGTGGTTGGAATGCGCAAAGCTGGCCTCGAACGGGAACGAAGCGGCGAAGCCGCGACCGGTCCAGGAGGCATGGTCGGAGCAACCATAGCCGCAGCGGTCGTAGCCGACGCCGAGCAGCGGCAGGTAGGCCGCGGCGAGGTCGGCGACGAACTGGTTCTGCGCCGCGTTCGTATAGTCGGTGAAGATCCACAGGTCCGTCGCGTCCCCCTGGAAGGCCGTCATGTCGAGCTGCAGCACACCGACCACCGGCTTGCCGGCGCGCTGGTACCGCTTTGCGATCTGCTGCGAGCCGCGCAGGCCCGCCTCTTCGGCGGCATAGGCGATCAGCTCGATCGTGCGTTGCGGCCGATAGTTGCGCTCGGCAAACACGCGGACCACTTCGGTCAGCGCCGCGACGCCGCTCGCGTCGTCGTCGGCGCCCGGCGCGCGCACCTCGCTGCTGCCGCTGCCGGCGGTCGAGTCGAGGTGCGCGCCGAGCACCACGGTCTCGGCCGCGTTCGGCCCACTGCCCTGAATCACCAGCTTGACCGACTTCTGCGGCCAGCCGAAATGGCGCACCTGCGACACCTTCATCCACGATCGGCCGGCAACGATGCCGCGCCATTCGCCGGCCAGCCAGTCCGACGCGGCGACGCCGTGGCTCGAGTCGTAGAGCCGGTTCTGGAAGTCCGACAGGCGCTGGATCGTCGCCAGGATGCGGCTGTCCTGCGTCAGCGGCAGGCTGGCGTTGACCTCCGCCGCGTCGTCGATCGCATAGCTCGGCGCGAGCGCCGCCTCCACCCTGCCCTGCAGCCGATGCAGCTCCGCAAGCGCCTCCGCAGGCGAGTCATGGCGCACGAAGCCGCCGCAGCGGCGCAACGCCTCGTGCACGCGCACCGACAGCCGCGGCAGCCAGTCGGCGTCGATCTCCACCGCGTGCACCCGGTCGACGGCCCGCACCAGCGCAGCACTGCCGCGCACCGCCGGCACATCGACGGCGACCTCGCGGGACGACAACAGACGTGCGTCGGCAGCCTCGGCGGCGATCAAGCGCCAAGCGTCGTCGCCGACCGTGATCCAGGCAGACTCCGCGGCCAGCAAGGGGCCGCAAGCCAGGGCCAAGGCGGCAGCAATCAGGGTACGACGCATTCGGACTCTCCTCGACGTTTTGTTCGGATCGACTGTAGCGCAGCACGCTCTGCTCGCGACAGCGGGGAGTCCCGCAGCAGGCCCGACCGCGCCTTCGAGCTTGCGCGCCATCCATCCGTGCGAACTCGCCCGTGCAGTGGTCGCCGCGGGCAGATGGAGATGCACTCGCCCGAGCCGAAGAAGCGAGAAGCGGATGGCCGAACCGGATTTCGACCGCTCGAAGCCGGGATTGCCCGACCCGCTCGAAAACGCCGTCGCGCGTCGGCGGCGCGATGTCGCGCTGCGCCGGCCGCTTCAGGGGCGCCCGACCTGTACGGTGAACCGCTCCATCGCAACCATCCGCTTGAACCGCGCGCCGGGCGATCAATCTGCATCGACTTCGATCGGGCGTTGGTGAATACTGGCGGGCAACCGAGTCAGCCGCCGCGCAGCGGCCGGAGGTCGTCACCATGAAGTCTCTGCACCGTCCCGACCTTTTCGCCTGGTCGCACTTCGATGAGGCCCGCAACGTCGATTTCCACGGCGTTGTCTGGGTCCGCCCCGACGGTAACGTGCTGATCGATCCGCTGCCGATGAGCGAACACGATCGCGCGCACCTGCAGGCGCTGGGCGGCGCGGCGTGGGTCGTCGTCACCAACTCCGACCACGTCCGCGCTGCGCAGGCCCTGGCCGAAGCCTTCGGCGCCACGCTGTGCGGCCCGCGCGCCGAGCGCGAGACCTTCCCGCTGCGCTGCGCGCGCTGGCTGGGCGACGGTGACGAGCCGCTGCCGGGGCTGCACGTGCACGAACTGCACGGCAGCAAGACCGCCGGCGAGCTCGCGCTGGTGATCGACGGCACGACGCTCGTCTGCGGCGATCTGGTGCGCGGCCACGCGGCGGGACGTCTGAACCTGCTGCCCGACGCCAAGCTGCATGACCGCGCGGCGGCGCTCGCGTCGCTGCAGCGCATCGTCGCTGCCCATCCGCGGCTCGATGCCGTGCTCGTCGGCGACGGCTGGCCGCTGTTCGGCGACGGGGCGCGCGCGCTCGCGGCGCTCGCCGCCTGACTGCGGCGATGTGAAGGGTCACGGCCGCGGCGGCGCGAAGCGTCGTATCGGACACGGCGGACAGCGCCACGCCGGCCCGTTCACCCCGACCGCAAGGATCCATGCCGAGTGCTGCAGACGGCGGGACGTCCGTCAGAACACCCCTGCCGCCAGGCCCGCCGCCAGCGCCGCGCCCAACTCCGCACAGCGCGCCAGGTCGTCAGCCCCGATGACCTTGGGCGCGAGGATGCGCTCGGGCGTTTGCGCGTGGGTGCACACGATCATGCCGGGCGCGATCTGCTTCAGCCGCCAGCCGGTGGCGATGCGCTCGAGCTGGCGCAGCGCATTGCCGCCGTCGCTGCCGGCGCAGATCATGACGGCGTAGGGCCGGCCGTTGGCCCGGCCCAGCACCGGGTAGTAGCAGCGGTCGAAGAAGTCCTTCATCAAGCCTGCCAGCGACGCCAGGTTCTCGGGCGCGGCAAACAAGTAGCCGTCCGCCGCCAGCACGTCGGCAGGGCCGGCGTCAATGGCGCGCAGCAGGCGCACATCGACGCCGTCCTCGGCGCGCGCGGCATCGGCCGCGGCCTCGGCCATCTGGCGCGTGCCGCCGGTCAGGCTGTGATAGACGACGAGCAGGCTTCTCATGACATCGGTCCGGCAACGAGGCTTGATGGTGCCAGCAATGCCCCACGCCGACTTGCGGGGTTTCGTGAAGATCAGCAGCGCCTCCTGCGCGGTCGTCTGCGCGACCCTCGGGCAGCCGCGCTTTCCCGCGCGCCCGCGCCCCTTCGCGTCGCGCCCCGATGACCCCGAGGAGGCACCAGCCGACGAGCAAGCGCGCCGGGATCGCCGTTGGATATCGCCAACCGAAGCGAGTTGGCTCGAGTTTGGATCGGTGCCGACCATCGGCACGTCCGGAACCCGGCTTCGCATCGGAGTTCACTGGAACGTGGAAGCCAGCGGGCGGGCGCAGCCCGGTCACTGCGTGTCCCGGTCCTTCTGTCCGGCGCTGCCGGTCAGCAACGCGCGTCTGCGGGTTCCTGCCGAGCGCCGGCGGCGGTTCGCGACTCTGCTGCTCGAGGCGGCATACGAGGCCACGCCCAGGGGTCACTGCGATGCCTTGGCGACGCCCTGGCTCGGTGCCCGTGCCGTGGCGGGTGCCACGGCGATCATGCCTCCCCGTCTGCACGGCGGGAGATGCGCCGCGGGATGGGCAACCGGTCGCGCTGTTGCGCCAGCGCGGGCCTGTACCTGAATGCGCCATCCACCACGTCCATCTGCCGAACCGTACGCGCTCGTCGCGCGTGCGCACGCGGATCGGCTTCCTCGAGGTGTGGCTCGGGCCCACGCCGCCGTCGGACGAGAATGGGTGAGAGATGCGTGCGCCGGCCGCAACGCACCGTACCCATCTGCAAGCTCGCTGTGCGCTAACCTGCCGCCCATCGCGAACCGGAGTGACACCGCATGACGCAACCGCCCCCGTTTCACATCGGCATGCTGGTCTTCCCCGGCATGACTCAGCTCGACTTTGCCGGACCGCTGGAGGTGCTTGCGCGCATGCCCGGTGCGCAGATACATGTGCTCGGCAAGGAACGGGCGCCCGTGCTCACCGACATCGGCCAGGCGGTGCTGCCGCAGCTCGCGCTTGCCGAATCGCCGGCGCTCGACATGCTGTTCGTCGGCGGCGGTCCCGGAGCCACTGCGCTGATGGAGGATGTGGATGTGCTCGATTTCCTTCGCGAGCATGCGCCAGCGGCGCAATGGATCACCTCAGTGTGTACCGGCGCGCTCGTGCTGGGCGCGGCGGGACTCCTGCGCGGCTATCGAGCCACGACCCACTGGACCGCGATGGAGGTGCTGCCGCTGCTGGGCGCCGAGCCGGTGCACGAGCGCGTGGTGGTGGATCGCAACCGCATCACCGGCGGCGGCGTCACCGCGGGGATCGACTTCGGGTTGACGGTGGCGGCGCAACTGCATGGCGAGGCCGTCGCGAAGGGGCTGCAGCTCGGCATGGAGTACAACCCGCGTCCGCCGTTCGACTGCGGATCGCCCGCGTCAGCCCCAGCCGAGCTGGTGGCGCAAGTGCGAGGGCGCGCGGCATCGATCACCGAGGCCCGGCTCGCGGCGGCAGCGCGCATCCGCGCGGCCTGATTCGGCGTGAAGCGGCTCCGCCGGGTCAGGCCGACAATCTCCACGCCATGCCGAAACCACCGATCGAAGACCTGGAAACCTTCCTCCGCCGCCAGGACGCGCAGGATCTGGTCGCCGTACTGCTCGAACTCGCCAACGATCACGAGGCCGTTCAGGCACGCCTTGCGCGCATGCAGCTGGCCGACCGGCCCGACAAGCTCGCCGCCGGCTTCAAGAAGACGCTCGCCGGCTGGCGGCGTTCGCGCAAGTTCTACGGCTACCGCGAGGCGGGCGAGTTCGGCCGCATGCTCGACGGCTGGCTGGACCAGGTGGCGCGCGAACTGCTGCCCAAGGACCCGCCGGCCGCACTCTCGCTCTTCGAGGCCTTCATCGACGCGGACGCCGCCTGGTTCGAGCGCGCCGACGACTCCGACGGCGTGATCGGCGACGCGGTGCGGGCGGCTTGCCGCCATTGGCTGGAGGCCGCCGCGCGCTGCGAGACACCGCGCGACGTCTGGCCCGAGCGCCTGCTGAAGCTCTACGAGGCCGACGAGTACGGCGCTCGCGACGCGTTGCTGCGGCGCGCCGATCTGCTGCTCGACGAGCCGGCACAGCGCGCGCTGGTCGCCCGGCTCGACGCGCAGCTGGCGCAGACGCTCGAGACCTCGCCGGGCGGCACGAGCCTGCCCATGGAAGTCTTCCGCATCTCGGGTGCACTGTCGTTGCTGTCCGAATCGTTGCGCGACCCCGACGTCATGGTGCGCGCCTCGCTGCGCTACAGCCCGAATCCCAACCCCGTGCAGCGTCAGTCCTTCGCGCGAGCCTACCTCGACGCCGACCGGCCGGCCGACGCGCTGACGTGGCTGCAGGACCCCTGGGGCCACCTCGACGACAGCCGCCAGGATCTGCTGGCCGATGCGCTGGAGCGGCTCGGCCGCTTCGAGGAGAGCTCGCCGATCCGGCAACGAATGTTCGAACGCACGCCGTCGGACTTTCGCTTGCAGCGCTGGCTTGAGCACCTGCCCGATGGCGCGCGTGCAGCGGCCGTCGCCCATGCCCGGCAACTCGCGCTCGGCCACGACGACTTGACGGCGGCTGCCACGCTGCTGCTGCATCTCGGCGACCCGGCCGCCGCCGAGGACAGGCTGGTGGCAGAGCCCGAGCGCATCGACGGCGACGACTACGGACGCCTCGCGCCACTGGCCAAGGCCTTGCGCGACGATGATTGCCCGCGCGGCGAGACCGTCGTCTACCGGGCGCTGTTGAAGGGCATCCTGGAGCGCGCCCATGCGCGTGCCTACGGCCACGCGGCGCGCTACTGGGCCCGACTCGGCGAGATCGCGGGAAGCGGCGCGAGCCTGTCGCCACTTCCTTCGCACGAGGAGTTCGAGGCAGGTATCCGCGCCCGGCATGGACGCAAGACGGCATTCTGGGCGCAGGTGAATGGAAAGCACCGCGATCGCCGCGAGAACCGCGGCGCTGCCGCAGATTCCGAAGGCGCTGCTTGAACCGCGCCGGGTTGCGAGGAGGCCGGTCGGCGGTCGGACCTGCGGCCGAGCCGCCCGAGGAGAACACGCAGCAGAGGGAGCGATCTACGCGATCGCGCCGCACCACTGTTCATCGGCAGCGGTCGGGCCGGCCAGGGAGGGAACAAGCCTAGGGTTGGCACGCGTGTACAAGCGGCTTGAACACTCGTCCAATCTTCGCGTGCCAGCCACCTTGACCTGCCCTGCGCCACGGGCGCGCCGCTGCGCTGCGCCGCCGGGCCCGAGCCGCCGGCGCTGCGCCGCGTGATGCAGGCTTTCGTCGAGCCGGTGCTGGCCCTGCGCGCCAGCCGCGAAGGCCACTACTACGCGGTGCTGGTGGCGCGCGAAACGGCCCACAACGCCGCCCACGAGGGCAGCGGCGTGCTGGCCGGGATGTTCGACCCGCTGGCACACCGCTTCATCGATGCGCTGCACCGCTTGCGGCCGCATTGGCCGCGCGCGCGCGCCGCCTGGGCCTACCAGTTCGCCACCGGGGCGCGGGTGCATCGCATGGTCGACGTGCGGATGCAGCGCCTGTCGCGCAGCCGCAACCTGCCCGGCGACCCGGCTGCCGCGCCCCTGTTCATCGATTTCGTCACCGCGGGCGTCGAAGCCGTTCTTCCCGCAAAGCCCCGCAAGCACCAGGAGACCCGACCATGATCAGTCGTCGCCAGTTCTCAGCCGCCGGCCTGCTCGCCGCCTCCGGCCTTGCCACCGCGGCCAGGGCCCAGCAGGTCATCCGCCTCACAGCCGTGGCAGGTCACCCGCCGGTATTCCTGTGGGTCAAGTATTTCGACGAGGTCTTCATCCCCGAGGTCGACAATGCGCTCGCCGCGAGCGGTGGCAAGACCAAGGTCGAATGGACCAAGGCCTGGGGCGGCACCCTGGTCAAGCTCGGCGGCGAGTCCAAGGGCATCGTCGACGGCGTGGCCGACATCGGTTTCGTCAGCACGATCTTCGAGGCCGCCAAGTTCCCGATGCAAAACGTCTGCTACGCCACTCCCTTCACCACCGACGATATCGCCTTGGTCACGCGGTTGGTCAACGAGATGCAGGACTCGATTCCGGCGATGGCGCAGTCGTGGCCCAAGAACGGCCTAGTCTACCTGGGCGGCGCCGCGCTCGACGGCTACAACATGTGGACCAACTTCCCGCTCCACACGGTGGACGACCTGAAGGGCAAGAAGATCATCGCACCGGGGCCGGCGGCCAACTGGATCAAGGACACCGGCGCGGTGGCCGTGGCCGGCAACCTGAATACCTACTACGAGGACATCAAGTCGGGCGTGGCCAGCGGCGTCGTCACCTTCGCCACCGGCGCGTGGGGCGCCAAGGTGCACGAGGTGGCGCCCTACATCACCAAGGTGACTTTCGGCGCGCCCTTTGCGGGCGGCATCTGCGTCAACAAGAGCCGCTTCGACAAGTTTCCGCCCGAACTGCAGAAGGCCTTGCGCGATGCCGGCGCCAGCTACGCCCAGCGCTTTGCGCAGGCGCAGACCGAGGCCGCGGTCACGATGATGAAGCGCATGCAGGACGCCGGCGCCAAGCTCAGCGAGCTGCCCGCGGCCGAACGCAAGCGCTGGGCCGACACGCTGCCGCCGATCGGCAAGATCTGGGCCGCCGACCTGCAGGCCAAGGGCTTTCCGGGCGACCAGGTGCTGCAGGGCTACATGGCGGGCCTGAAGAAGGCCGGCGTGCAGGTGGCGCGCGACTGGGCGGTCAGGTAAGACTGCGCCGCCATGCACGCCGCGCAAGCCACGCCCGGCGACACCACGGCGCCCCCGCAGGACTCCTACGGCCTTGCGCTGCCCGGCCGCTTCGAGCGCTTGACGCAAACGCTCAACGCCATCGGCACGCTGTGGATCGTGGCGCTGATGCTGCTGATCAACGCCGACGTGCTGGGGCGCGAGCTGTTCGACACGCCGGTGCGCGGCGTGACCGAACTGGTCGCGCTGTCGATCGTCGGCATCGTCTTCCTGCAACTGGGCGACACGCTCGCCGTCGGCCGCATGACGCGCGCCGACATCCTGCTCGACCACTTGAAGCGCACCACGCCCCGGCTGGCGGCGGCGCTGCAGGCGCTCTACCACCTCGTCGGCGCGTTGCTGATGGGCGTCATCCTGTGGGCGTCGTGGGCGCCGCTGATGGAGTCGATCCGCATCCAGGAGTACGTCGGCGCGGTGGGCGACTTCACCGCGCCGGTGTGGCCGGTGCGCGTGATCATGCTGGTCGGCATGGTGGTGACGCTGGTCACCTTCGTGCTGCTCGCCTGGCTCGACCTGCGCCGGATGCGCGCCTTGCGCGCGGGCGCGCAAGCATGACGCCGCTGGCCGTCGCGGCAGCGTCGCTGCTGGTCATGCTCGGCCTGATCTTCGCCGGCATGCACGTGGCGGTGGTGCTGGCCGTGGTGTCCTTCGCCGGCGTGTGGCTGATCCGCGGCGACGTCGGCGTCGCCGCCAGCCTGCTCGCCGCGGCCGCGCAGGACGCGGTGGCCAGCCACATCTTCGGCGTCGTGCCGCTGTTCGTGCTGACCGGCTTCCTGGTGGCCAGGGCCGATGTCGGCAAGGATGCGTTCGAGGTCGCCAACCAGCTGCTGCGGCGCATCCGCGGCGGCCTGGGCATCGCGACCGTCGCGTCGAACGCGGTCTTCGCCGCGATCACCGGCATCTCGATCGCGTCGGCGGCGGTGTTCACGCGCATCGCCGTGCCCGAGATGCAGCGCTTCGGCTACAACCCGCGCTTCGCGGTCGGCGTGGTCGCCGGCTCCTCCGTGCTGGGCATGCTGATCCCGCCCAGCCTGCTGATGATCCTGTACGGCTTTCTCGCCAACCAGTCGGTGGGCGACCTGTTCACCGCCGGCATCCTGCCGGGGCTGGTGCTGGCGCTCGCGTATGCGGCCGGCATCGTGGTCATGGCCACGTGCTGGCCGCGCTCGGTGTATGCCTCCGGCCAGGCCAAGGCGGTGGCGGGCGAGACGCTGCTGCCGCTGACCACGCTGGTCGCCAAGATGCTGCCCAGCGTGCTGCTGATCGCCGCCATCCTCGGCGGCCTGTACGCGGGCTTCTTCACCGCCACCGAGGCCGGCGCCACCGGCGCGGCGATGGCGCTGGCGATCGCGCTGCTGCGCCGCAAGCTGGACTGGAAGTCGCTGTGGGGCGTGCTCACCGAGACCGGCCACGTCACGGTCGCGGTGAGCTTCCTCATCATCTGCGCCACGATCTATACGCGCATGCTGGCGATGTCGGGCATGCCGCAGTTCCTGGTCGAATGGATGACGCAGCTGGGGCTGGGGCCGACCGGCTTCCTGCTGATCTACGTCAGCGTCGTCATCGCACTCGGCATGATCATCGACTCGTCGTCGATCCTGCTCATCGTGCTGCCGCTGATGGTGCCGATCGCCGAGCAGCTGGGCATGAACCTGATCTGGTTCGGCGTGGTCACCGTGGTGGCGGTCGAGATCGGCCTGCTGACGCCGCCGTTCGGGCTGTCGGTGTTCGTCATCAAGAGCACCTTGGACGATCAGCGCATCACGCTGGTGGACATCTTCCGCGGCGCGGCCCCGTTCACGCTGATGATGTTCCTGGTGCTGCTGCTGCTGATCTTCGTGCCGCAGCTGAGCCTGATCCTGCTTCGGCCTCCAGGAGGTTGACCATGCCGACGAATCCCTTGCAGGGCTTCGCCGTCGACCGTTCGCGCATCCGCACCATCGGCCACGATCTGCAGCGCCCCGAGTGCATCCTGGCCGAGCGCGACGGCACGCTGTCGAATCGAAGGATCGCGAAGTCTTCGGCCCCACCCACCTGGGCGGCTTTCCGGATGGATTTGCCTTCGACAGCCACGACAACCTGTGGTGCACGCTGGTGATGGTGGATCAGTTGATCGCCCTCACGCCGCAAGGCGACAAGCTGCTGTTGCTGGACGACGGCGATGCTGCGGCCTCGAAGACCGTGCTCGACAAGATGGCGGCCGGCACGCTGACGGCCGACGACATGTTGCGCGCGCGCGGCACGCTCGCGCCGTGGATGGCGAGCGTCACCTTCGGCGGGCCCGAACTGCGCACCGTCTACATCGGCAGCCTGATGGGCACCACCATTGCGTACTTCGCCGCGCCGGTGGCCGGGCTGCCGATGGTGCATTGGAAGTAGCGCCAGAGGGAAGAGTGAGGCCCCGCGCGCAGCCGAATCTGCTGTGGCGGTGCGGCGCGTGGGACCGATCCGGCCGGGACGCGCGTCGCAAAGATGCTCGATGCGCGCCGTGCCTCGGGTCACCTACGAAAGCGACGATTCCCGAGCCACAGCCGCCGCCCCCATACCGGGCGCCGACGGATCGGCGCCGTCACTGCCCCAGCAGGCGGCGCGCCAGGCGCAGGTGCGGCAGGTCCAGCATCTGGCCGTCGAGCTGCAGCGCGCCGGCGTCGGGTTGCGCGGCAAAGGCCGCCACCACGCGCTGCGCCCAGCGCAGCTGCTCGGCACTGGGTGCGAAGGCGCGCTCGATGGGCGCGATCTGGCTCGGGTGGATCGCCATCTTGGCGACGAAGCCGTCGCGCCGCGCCTCTTCGGCCTCGTGCTGCACCTGCTGCGGCGCGTCGATGGCCACACTCACCGTGTCCACGGCGCGCACCCCGGCGCTGGCGGCCGCGTACAGGCACAGCGAGCGCGCCAGGCGGTAGGGCTCGGTGAAGCGGCCGTCCACGCGGTTGGCGAGCGCGCCGATGTCGGCTGCAAGATCCTCGCCGCCCCAGGCAATGCCCCACAGCCGCTCGCTGACGCCGGCGAGCTCGCCGAGCCGGAATATCGACGCCGCGGTCTCGGTGGCAATCGCCAGGATGCGCGTGTGCCCGCGCGGCACGCCGAAAGCCACTTCCAGCGCGTCGAGCTGGTGGCACAGCGGCGCCAGCGAGGCCTGCCCGGCGCACTTGGGCAGCACGATGCCGAAGGGCCGGCCCGGCACGACCGCGGCGAGGTCGCTCAGCAGCAGCCCCGACGTGGCCGGGTTCACGCGCACCCAGACCGGCAGCTGCGCCGGCTGCGCGGCCAGCATCTGCACCACGTGGCGCCGCGCCTGATCCTTGGCCGCAGGGGCCACCGAGTCTTCCAGGTCGAGGATCAAGCCGCCGGCGCCGCTTTGCTGCGCCTTCAGGTAGCGCTCGGGCCGGCTCGCCGGCACGAACAGCAGCGAGGCGCCGCTCATGACCGACCCGCGGCGGACGGCCGCTTGTGCATCAGCGCGCTACGCCTGCAGCGGCAGATCACCTCGTCCTTCTGGTTCAGCCCGACGTGTTCGAACTCGACGATGCCCGCCTGCGGGCGCGAGCGGCTGTCGCGCACGGCCAGCACCGTGGTGCGCACATGGATCGTGTCGCCGGCGAACACCGGCGCCGGGAAGGCGATCTCGCTCATGCCCAGGTTCGCCACCGTGGTGCGGAAGGTGGTGTCGTTGACCGACATGCCGATCACCAGGCCGAGCGTGAACAGGCTGTTCACCAGCGGCTGGCCGAACTCGGTCTGCGCCGAGAAATGCCGGTCGATGTGCAGCGGCTGCACGTTCATCGTCAGCGTCGAGAACAGCACGTTGTCCATCTCGGTGACGGTGCGCGTCCACTCGTGGGCAAAGTGCTGGCCGACGGCGAACTCCTCGTAGTACAGGCCGGGCATCAGGCGTCTCCCAGGGTCAGGGGTTCGAACTCGATCAGCGTCGCGCCCTGCGCGACGGTGGCGCCCGGCGCCACCGGCAGCGCGCGCACCACGCCGTCGCAAGGGGCGTTCAGCGTGTGGAACAGCTTCATGGCCTCCAGCACCGCCAGCGGCGCACCGGCGCGCACGTGTTCGCCGGCGCCGACCAGCAGTTGCGCCAGCACGCCGGGCAGGTCGGCGCGCAGCACGTGCTCCTGCGTCGCGGCCGTGGCTGCGGAGGCGGCGCGCGCCACCGCGGTGCCGACCTGCAGCGTGGCGGACCAGCCGGCGCACCACAGCCGCACCGCATCCGCCGCCACCTGCGCGCGGAACGCGCGCTCGCTGCCGGCGCAGCGCCAGTGGCCGTCGGCGCCGTGTTCGACGCGCAGCGCCGCGCCGTCGCAGGTCACGTCGGTGCCCGCCGCGCTGACACGCAGCACGAGCGTGTGCGCCTGCGCGCCGTCGTGCACCGCGAGGTGGCAACGCCCCGGGCCATCGACCGGCGCCGTGATGCGCCAGCCTTGCAGCGCGGACAGCGGGCGGTCGTCGCCCGGCGGTCGCTGCGCGTGCAGCCAGGCGCTGGCGGCGACGGCGCGTGCCTCGTGCAGCAGCGTGGTTTCGGACTGCCAACCCTCGGGCCAGTGGCGCGGCAGGAAGCCGGTGTCGAGCACGTCGTCGAAGGCCGGGTGCCGCAGCACGTCCAGCAGCAGCGGCTGCGTGGTCTTCAGGCCGCCCACGCGCAGTTGCTGAAGGCCTTGTTCGAGCCGGCGCCGGGCGGCGGCGCGGGTCGCGCCGTGGCCGATCACCTTGGCCACCAGCGAGTCGTAGTGCGGCGTGACTTCGCTGCGCGCGTCGATGCCGCTGTCGATGCGCACGCCGTTCAGCGCCGGTTCCGCGTAGTCGAGCACCGGGCCGAGCGCAGGCGCGAAGCGCGCCGCCGGATCCTCGGCGTTGACCCGCGCCTCGATCGCCCAGCCCTGCTGGCGCAGCTCGTGCTGCTGCCAGGGCAGCGGCTCGCCGGCGGCCACGCGCATCTGCCACTCGACCAGGTCGAGGCCGGTGGTCAGCTCGGTCACCGGGTGCTCGACCTGCAGCCGGGTATT
>JACSRM010000188.1 GCA_014879745.1 Burkholderiaceae bacterium
ACGAGGGCGATGCCGTCGGCGCGCTCGACGCCGATCAGCTCGCGCACCTGGTTTTGCCACACCTGCGACAGGATGATGCCGGTGACGAGGACGGCCGCCGCGAAGAGGTAGAGCAGCAGGCCCGGCGTATGGCGCCCATCGCCGGGCGGCGGCTTGTCGAGCGTCCAGTAGTACAGCTTGTAGATCGCGATGCCGGCGCCGTAGCCGAGCATGAAGCCGCTGGCCGCGAGCACGCCGGTGAACAGCGGCGGGCGCGGCAAGAGCGACGGCGTCATCGCGGCGGCAAAGCCGAGCAGGCCGGCGATCACGCCGACGGTGTTCAGGCCATATGCGGTCTTGATCCAGCGAAGGAGGTTCTTCATCGTTGTCGGGGTCCGCACGGACCCGGAAATGCGAGCTACGGTCAGCGTCGGGACGCGCTGCGCCGCATCGTGCCGACGCGCGGCGGCGCAGTATCGCCGATGACGCTTGCCCCTTGGGCGTTGCGGCCGCGGCTTGTCTCGCGTCGGCACCCGAGACGGCGATCGCGGCGCACCGGAATCAGGCGCCGCCGCGCCCGCGCTCAAGCGTTGCGCAGCAAGTGCCTGCCCAGCGCCTCGTAGGCCGGCAGCGAGGTCGGGTCGAGGTGCGGCGAGTTCGCTGCCTGCGGATGGGACGCATAGCGCGCGATCACCATCTCGGCCTTCGGATCGATCCAGATCGCCTGGCCGTGGATGCCGCGTGCCGTATACGCGCCGTGCGCGTTGTGCGTCACCCACCACATGTCGCGGTACGACCAGCCGGGTAGCAGCGCATAGCCGGCCCGCTCGAACCGGCCCCGATCGGCGCCGCCCTTGATGCCGGCGACGACGCGCTCCGGGATGATCTGCTGGCCGTTGAACCAGCCGTCCTGGCGCATCGCCTCGCCGAAGCGCGCCAGGTCGCGCAGCGTCGTATTCAGGCCGCCGCCGCCGGACTCGGTGCCGACGCTGTCGACGGCGTAGTGCGCGTCGTGCTCGGCGCCCAGGCGCGACCACAGCAGGTCGGACGTGAGCGTCGCCAGCCGCTGGCCGGTCGCGCGCTTGATGATCCAGGCGAGCACCTCGGTATTCACCGTCTTGTAGGCGAATGCCTCGCCGTGCGTGCCTTCCTGTGCAAGCGTCGCGAGGTAGTCGCACAGTGTCTGCGGCCCGTCGTAGCCGGCCGGGCGCGGCTGCATGCCGCCGGCGCGCGCGTAGCGCCAGATGTCGGCCTGCGGGTCGGCGTAGACCTCCGAGTAGCGCACGCCGACCGTCATGTCCATCAACTGGCGCAGCGTCGCGCTGCGGTACGCGCCGGCGCCGAGTTCGGGCAGGTAGTGCGTCACCGCCGCCTGCGGATCGAGCACGCGGCGGTCGGCAAGCATCGCCGCGAGCGTGCCGACGAACGACTTGGTGACCGACATCGCGGTATGCGCCAACTCGGGCTGCAGCGCGCCGAAGTAGCGCTCCTGCACCGTCACGCCGCGATGCAGCACGACGATGCCGTCGGTGTAGTTGGCGGCGAGCGACTGCCCCCACGTCATGCGCCGGCCGTCGAGCGTCGTGAACTCGACCGCGTCGAGGTCGTCCCGTTCGGCACGCGGCAGCAGCGCGACCGGCGCGTCGCCGCGCGGGACGTTGGCCGTCGGGTAGAGCTCGCGCATGTGGCAAAACGCCCAGCGTGTGCGCGGGAACGCCCAGGCGCTGCCGTCGGCGGCGCCTATGGTCCGATCCGGCGGCGGCGGGAAACCCTCCATCCAGCCGTGCGCGGTCGGATCGGACGCGCTCGCGTCGCGCAGCGAATCGGCCTCGTGCGAGGCGGGCGAAACGGAGGTCATCAAACAGCGTGGCTGGCTTCGGCGTCGATCGGGCGCGCGAAGAACCGCACGCCCGGACGCGAAGGCGCAAGCTTCGCACAGGGACCGGCGGCCGGCGCGCCACGCGCGGCGCGCCAGCCGGCGCCGGCGGTAGCCTTTCACGATTTGACGCTGCGCGTGCCGCTAGCGCCGTCGCGTGCCGCGCAGCTTCTCGATGCGCAGCGCGATGCGCTGGCCGAGGTCGACGATGCGCGCGCGCAGCGCCGCGGCTTCGGCCTCGTCGGTCGTTGCCGCGAGCGCCTCGCGCAGCGCCGCAACCTGCTTGAACATCGCGACCTCGGGCGGCACGTAGCCGGCGTCCTTCAGGATCTTGTAGCCGAGGCGCAGTTCCTCTGGCGTCTCGAAATAGCCGTCGCCGAAATCGAGCGGCTTGCCGTAGCTCTTCGCCTGCGCGAGTTCGCCGCTCGCTTGCGCTTCGCGCAACCGCTGCGCGATATGCTCGTCGAGAGTCGTCATGGCCGCCACCTCGATGCCACTTGTGACCTCATTGTGGCGCGCATTGCGGCCGGGCGCTGCAGGCCTGCGGCAAGCTGACTACGATGCGCGTCTGCCCGCTCGCGTGGAGGATGGCGCCATGAATGCCCCGCTCGAAGTCGGCCGCTTCGGCAGCGGTCAAAGCGTGCACCGCATCGAGGACGCGGCGCTCGTCACCGGCCGCGGCCGGTTTACCGACGACCTGACGCGCGACATGCAAGCGCACCTCGTCTTCCTGCGTTCGTCGCATGCCCATGCGCGGCTGCGCGTGCTGGATGCATCGGCCGCGCGCGCGCTGCCGGGCGTGCTCGCCGTCTACAGCGGGGCCGAGCTCGTCGCCGCCGGCGTGAAACCGATCGGTGCGCCGCTGCCGTTTCCGCGGCCCGACGGCAAGCCCGGCGCGACGGCCGCGCGTCACGCGCTCGCGGTGGACCGCGTGCGCCACGTCGGCGAGGCGGTCGCCGCGGTCGTCGCCGAAAGCCGCGCGGCGGCGCAGGATGCGATCGAGGCGATCGGCGTCGACTACGAAGACCTGCCCGCGGTCGTCGATATCTACGCCGCGCTCGCGCCCGGTGCACCGGTGCTGTGCGACGCCGCGCCGGACAATATCGCGGCCGAGATGCGCCACGGCGACGCCGCGGCGGCCGACGCCGCCTTCGCGCGCGCGGCGCACGTTGTCGCGCTCGACCTCGTCAACCAACGGCTCGCGCCGAGTTCGATCGAGCCGCGCGTCGTGCTGGCCGAGATCGTCGAGGGCCGCATCGTCGTCACGCTATCGAGCCAGATGCCGACCGCGGTGCGCGACGGCATCGCCGCCGCGCTGCCCGGCCTCACGCCCGAAGAGGTGCGCGTTCGCGTCCACGACGTCGGCGGCGGCTTCGGCATGAAGACCGGGCTCTATCCGGAGGACGTCGTCGTCGCCCACGCCGCGCGCAGCCTCGGCCGCCCGGTCAAGTGGTGCGCGCAGCGGCTGGAGGAGTTCAGTGCCTCGGTCCATGGCCGTGATCAGACCGGCCGTGCCGAGCTTGCGCTCGACGCCGATGGCCGCGTGCTCGCGCTGCGGCTGCGCGCGTATGCCAATGTCGGCGCGCACGCGACCGTCACCGGCGTCGCGATTCCGCTGCTCGTCGGGCCGTGGGTGACGACGAGCATCTACGACATCCCAGTGATCTCGCTGCACCTGACGGCGGTGCTGACGAACTGCACGCCGAGCGGCGCCTACCGCGGCGCCGGCCGGCCCGAGGCGATCTATACCGTCGAGCGGCTGATGGACGCGGCGGCGCGCGAGATCGGCCTCGATCCCGCCGAGCTGCGCCGCCGCAACATGATCCGCCGCGCGCAGATGCCCTATACCAACCCGATGGCGCAGGTCTACGACGTCGGCGATTTCGAGCGCATCCTCGACCAGGGCCTCGCGCTCGCCGACTGGGGCGGATTCGACGCCCGGCGCGCGCAGTCGCGATCGCGCGGCCTGCTGCGCGGGCGCGGCATCGCGACCTTCCTCGAGTGGACCGGCGGCATGACGCTGGCCGAAGGCGTCACCATCCATGTGCTGCCCGAAGGCATCATCGAAGTCGTCTCGGCGACGCAGGCGATGGGCCAGGGCATCGCGACGAGCTATGCGCAGCTCGCGGTCGACGTCTTCGGCGTTCCGATCGAGCGCATCCGCATCGTGCAGGGCGACACCGACCGCGCGAACGGCTTCGGCAGCGCCGGCTCGCGCTCGCTCTTCACCGGCGGCGCGGCGGTGCAGGTTGCCTCCGAGCGCACCGTCGCCCACGCGAAGGAGCTGGCCGGCGAAGCGCTCGAAGTCGCGCCGGCCGATATCGACTACCGCGGCGGGCGCTTCTCGGTCATCGGCACCGATATCGGCATCGGCCTGTTCGAACTGGCCGCGAAGCAGGCCGGCGCGCGCATCACGGCGCAGGGCGAGGCGACGGCCGGCGCGCCGAGCTGGCCCAACGCCTGCCACGTCTGCGAAGTCGAGATCGACCCCGCGACCGGCGCCGTCGCGATCGCCGCCTATGCGTCGGTGAACGACATCGGCCGCATCGTCAGCCCCGGGATCGTGCGCGGCCAGATCGAAGGCGGCGCGCTGCAGGGCATCGGCCAGGCGCTGTGCGAGCAGGTCCGCTACGACGCCGCAAGCGGCCAGCTCCTCACCGCGAGCTTCATGGACTACGCGCTGCCGCGCGCCGATACCTTCATCGGCTTCGAGACCGCGTTCGACACCTCGCTGCCGTGCACCACCAACCTGCTCGGCACCAAGGGCGTCGGCGAACTCGGCACGATCGGCGCGACGCCGGCGGTCGTCAACGCGGTCGTCGACGCGCTCGCCGCGAGCGGCCTCGGGCGCGACGCCGAGCGGGTACAGATGCCGCTCACCGCCGAGCGCGTCTGGCGCGCGCTGAAGCGGGATTTCGGGGCCTCGGGCATGCCTTGACGCGACGGGCGCCGGCGGGCGGATCTGCCGCGGGCGATCGGGCCGGTGGCGCCCCGTCAGCCCGGGTCGAATCGCGGGCCCGCTCGAATGCGGGCCGCCTGACCGGTCGCATCGCGCACGGTTCGGGTGTGGATCGTGATGTGGGTCCGCAATTCGGCTGCCGACCCCCGATTCCGGGGATGCCGGCGGTTGTCACTGACCCATAGACTCGCGCCCTCGTCACAGCCTTCCACGATACCCATGACCGCCCTTCGCCCCATCGCCGCCGCCATCGTCATGACCGGCCTGTGTCTGAACTCGGCCCATGCAGCGACCCTCGTCGCGAACGGTTCGTTCGAGACGCCGGATATTCGCGCCGGCGGCATCTACGTGCTGCACACAGCGGGCTCGACCGCCATTACCGGCTGGACCGTGCTTGGAGCGCCGGGCGAAGATATCCAGCACACGCCGGACTCCTACCTGGGCCTGCAGGCCAGCGACGGCCACCAGTGGCTCGATCTGACCGGCGTCTACGGCTACGACAAGGGCGTTCGCTCCGATGCCTTCGCGACCACGCTCGGGGCAACCTACCGCGTGTCCTTCGACATCGGCAACTACATGCCGTTCGGCAGGTCGACGGTCGGCGTCTCGATCAACGGCGGCGCGGAGCAGCTTTTCGCGAACACGTCGCTCGCCGACAACCCCAAGGCGCCGATGAATTGGGCCACGTTCGGATTCGACTGGATCGCCGACGGCACGGCGGCGCAACTGGCGTTTCTCGGCCGCGCGAACGGCGATCTCGGCAACAACGCCGTCATCGGGCTCGACAATGTCGGCTTCGAACTCGTCAAGCCCCCTGTTCCCGAGCCCCAAACCTGGGCCCTGTTGCTCGCCGGACTGAGCCTCGTCGCGGCGGGCGTGCGCCGACGCAGCGCCGCGGCGTAGGAGGCAATCGTCCGGGCGCGGGATGCGCGGCAATCCTCGGATGAGCGCATACTAAACGGCGCAATCCCGGTTGCGCGACCGGCCGGGTTGCGGCGCCGCGAGAGGACGCAGCGCCGCTTGCGCAAGGAGGCCAGCGTGCCCTTCTACATCATCGAACGCAATTTCGCCGAGCAGCTCGATCTGAACGCCGACGGTGTCGCCGCGATCTCGAAGATCAACGGCGATATCGGCGTCAACTGGGTGTTCTCGTTCCTGAGCGCCGACAAGCGCAAGACCTATTGCCTGTACGAGGCGCGCAATCCGCAAGCGATCCGCGAGGCGGCGAAAAAGGCCAATGTGCCGGCCGACGTGATCGTCGAGGTATCGCAGATCTTCGGCGATGCGATCGCGGCCGCGCAGCGCGGTGCGCCGGCCGCGGGCTGAGCGAAAGCGCCTTGCGCCGAACCGCAGCCGACGGCGCCGTCCGGACGGCGCCCGCGGCGGCCGGGCCGGGCGCGCGCCGCCGCCGATGGTCAGAACGAACTATTCCAAAGCGGCCGCCCGGCGCCTAGAACATGGTCATCGGCGCACGCCATCCCGGCGTGCCACGAACCGGAGAAAGACCATGTTGAACCCAGCGAGAGTGAAAGAGCTTCGCGCCACGCTGCGTGGGCGCGTCGTCGAGCCCGAGGATACCGACTATCACGTCGCGCGGCGCGTCTACAACGCGATGATCGACCGCTACCCGAGCGTCATCGTGCAGTGCCGCGATGTCGCCGACGTGATGCGCTGCGTCGATTTCGCGCGCGAGCAGTCGCTGCTGCTCGCGGTGCGCGGCGGCGGCCACAACGGCGGCGGGCTCGGGACCTGCGACCAGGGCCTCGTCATCGACCTGCGCAACCTGAAAGGGATCCGCGTCGACCCGCAGGCGCGCACGGTGCGTGTCGAAGGCGGCTGCACCTGGGGCGAGGTCGACCACGCGACGCACGCCTTCGGGCTGGCCGTGCCGTGCGGCATCATCAGCACGACCGGCGTCGGCGGGCTCACGCTCGGCGGCGGCCTCGGCCACCTGACGCGCAAGTACGGTCTGACGATCGACAGCCTGCTCGAAGCCGACGTCGTGCTCGCCGACGGCACACTCGTCACCGCCAATGCCGAGCAGCACCCCGATCTGTACTGGGCGCTGCGCGGCGGCGGCGGCAATTTCGGCGTCGTCACCTCGTTCCTGTTCCGCGCCCACCCGGTGAAGATGGTGACGGCCGGGCCGACCTTCTGGCCGCTCGAGCGCGCCGCCGATGTGCTGCGCTGGTACCGCGATTTCATCGTTTCGGCGCCGCCGGACCTGAACGGCTTCTTCGCCTTCCTGACGGTGCCGTCCGGCCCGCCCTTCCCCGAGGCGCTGCACGGCAAGAAGGTGTGCGGCGTCGTGTGGTGCTACACCGGCGACGACGCGGCGAACGTCTTCGCGCCGGTCGCCGCCTTCGGCCCGCCGTTGCTGCATGGCGTGCATGAGTTGCCGTTCCCGGCGCTGCAAGGCGTCTTCGACGGCCTGTATCCGCCGGGCGAGCAGTGGTACTGGCGCGCCGACTTCGTCAACGAGCTGAGCGACGCGGCGATCGCCGAGCACGTGAAGTTCGGCGCCGCGATGCCGACGCCGAAGTCGACGATGCACCTGTACCCGATCGACGGCGCGGCGCATCGCATGAAGCCGGGCGATACCGCGTTCTCGTACCGCGACGCGAACTGGGGCGCGGTCTTCGCCGGCGTCAGCCCCGATGCGGCGGACGTGCCGGCGATCACGGCCTGGTCCAAGGCCTACTCGGACGCGCTGCATCCATATTCGGCCGGCGGCGCCTACGTCAACATGATGATGGACGACGAGGGCGACGACCGGGTGCGCGCCTCGTACCGCGACAACTACGCGCGGCTCGCGGCGGTGAAGAAGCGCTACGACCCGGACAACCTGTTTCGCGTCAACCAGAACATCCGGCCGCACTGAAGGCGGCCCGCGGTCCCGCGCGCCGCGCGGGATCATGACCCGTCGAAATCCTGGTTCGACCCCGATCCAGCGATCAAGGAGACAGCCATGCGAATTGCCAAGCAAGACATTCCCGTTCGAATCAACGCCCCGGGCGCCATCGCGCGCCAGAAGACGGACTTCGGCGACGCGACGGGGTTCGGGAAGATCGGCGGCGAATACTTCTCGCTCGGTGCCGGCACCGACATCTCGCCGCTGCTGCAAGGGCTCGAGGGCAACCTGTGCCACGCGCCGCACTGGGGCTACGTGCTGGCCGGCGAACTCACCGTGACCTATGCGGACGGTTCGGCCGAAACGACGAACGGCGGCGACCTCTTCTACTGGCCGCCCGGGCATACCGTCAAGGTGGGGCGGGATGCGGAGGTCGTCCTCTTCAGTCCGCAGCACGAACACGGCGCGGTCATCGATCACATGCTGAAGAAGATGGGCGCCTGACTTCAGCCGATCAGCCCCTCGCGGTTGGCGAACGCCGCCGCCTCGGTACGGTTCGCGGTGTAGGTCTTCGCGAGGATGCTGCGCACGTGGTTGGCGACCGTGTTGGGGCTGATCGACAGGACCTGCCCGATCTCGCGGTTGTTGCGGCCGATCGCGATCAGCCGCAGCACCTCGACCTCGCGCTCGCTCAGGCCGCAGGGATAGGCGGGCGGCGGCGCGCCGAGCAGGCCGGCGAGCGCCTCGACGCGCGCAACCAGCATCTGCATGCCGAGCGCGCTGCCCAGCGCCTGCGCTTGCGCGAGCAGTGCGCGCGCCTTCTCCGTGTCGCCCGGCCTGGCGCGCCGATGCAGCATCTGCGCATAGCGGTAGTGGCTGTGCGCGAGCCACACCTTCCAGCCGGTCGCGGCGTCCATCGCGAGCGCCGCCTCGAAGTGGCGCTGCGCAGCGTCCCACTGGCCCATCACCGTCGCGAGGCTGCCGAGCAGCCGGTCGGCGCTGCCCAGGCACGGCCCGCTGGTATCCCCGAGCAGGTTCGTCCCGGCGCGGCCGCGCAGCGTCTCGTAGAGCAGTGCCGCGCGCTCGCCATCCTGAAGATGGACGCAGACCTCGGCCGCGAAGATCGCGGTCGTCATCCGGCCGGCGTCGGTCGGCGAGCCGGCCATGTGCTGCCAGCCGAGGCCCGCATACTCGGCCGCGCAGGCCTCGCGCATGTCGAGCTCGGCGTAGACCAGCGCGAGGCCCGGCTTCCAGGTCTGGGCATCGGGCGTGTCGCGCACGAACTGCTGCAGCATCGGCAGCGCCTCGCGCAGCCGGCCCTGCTCGCGGCGCAGGCAGAACATCTGCATGCCGTAGGCGCCGATCGCCTTGTCCTCGGCGACGCCGCGGCCCTCGCGCAGCGCCAGCAGCGCCCAGCGCTCGGCGTCGTCGAAACGCCCTTCGTTGATTGCGATCAGCACCTCGATATGGCGGCAGATCGAAAGCCAGTAGGGCGCGCGCCATTGCGCGGATAGACGCAGCGACTGGGCGCGCAGTTGCGCCAGCCGCGCCACGTCGCCGGCATGGATCAGGTCGCACAGATAGTAGGCCACGAGCGGCAGCAGCTCCTGCCCGCGCAGGTCGCGTGCCTCGACGATCGCCCACGCCTCGCGGGCCGCGGCCAGGCGCTCGCGCAGCAGCGCGGGCCAGTAGATCGCGGTGGCGATCGACGCCAGCGCCAGGTACAGACTGCGCGCGTCGCCGATCTCGCGCGCCAGCGCGACGGCGCTGCGGTGCGCCTGCATCGCTTCCTCGGCGCGGTCGCAGTAGACATACGCCACGCACAGACGGGCGGTCAGCTCGACCTTCACCGTGTCGTCGCCGCGGTGCTGTGCGATCGCCTCCCGCAGCAGCGCCGCCGCCGGTTCCCCCGAATGCCCCGCCTGGGTACTGCTGTACGAATAGCCGATCGTCGCCCGCACGAAGGCGGCCCCGAGCCCGATCTGACGCGCCAGCGCGGCGGCATGGAGGTAGCAGTCGCTCGCCGCTTCGGCGGTCGCGCACCAGCGCCTCGCATCGCCGAGCGCGAGCAGCACGTCGCAGCGCTGCGCCAGGTCGGCGACGAAATCGCGTTGCAGCAGTTGCAGCGCGACTTCGTGCAGGCGCGCCGCTTCCTCGAATGCGAGCAGCCGGCCGGCGTGCTCTCCGGCGCGCCGGGCGTAGTCGAGCGCCTTGGCCGCGGCGCCGGCCCCCGCCTCGCTGAAGTGGTAGGCGAGCTGCGGCCAGGCGCCGGCGTCGTCGCGCCCGCGGCGCCGCTCCAGCGCCTCGCCGATGCGCAGGTGCAGCCGGGCGCGGCGCACGCCGAGCATCTCGTCGTACAGCGTCTCGCGGATCAGCGCATGGGCGAAGCGGAAACCGTGGCTGTCGGGCACCGGTTCGATCAAGTGCTCGGCGAGCGCTTCCTCGAGCGCCGCCAGCAGCGCGTCCTCGGAGTTCTCCGTCTCGAGTTCGGCGAGCAGCGACAGGTCGAAGCTGCGCCCGATGCAGGCCGCCATCGACAGATGGCGCACCGCCGGCAGCGACAGGCGGTTCAGCCGCTTGCCGATCACTTCGCGCACCCCGCTCGGAATCTTCGTCAGCAGCTGCGCATCGTCGATGCCCGCCTCGGCGGCGCCGGGCGTGCGTGCGGCGATCAGGTAGCGCAGCGTCTCCTCGAGGAATAGCGGGTGGCCTTCGGTGCGCTCGTGCAGGGCCCGGGCCAAGCCGGCACCGACCGCGCCGTGGCTCGCGGCGGCGGTGAACGCCGCGCTCTCGGCGACGCTCAGGCCCTTCAGTTCGATCCGCTCGCAGGCGGTGGAACGCGTCAGGTCGGCAAGCGTCTCGAACAGCGGATGACTGCGCGATAGCTCGGTATCGCGATAGGTGCCGACGATCAGCATCGCGATATCGTCGAGCTCGCCGGCGAGAAAGCCGAACAGCCGCAGCGACGTCGCGTCGGCCCAGTGCAGATCCTCGAAGATCAGCAGCAGCGGCGCACGCCTCGCCGCGCGCCGCCAGAAGCCGGCGACGGCGTCGAACAGGCGAAACCGCGACTGGGTCGCCGAGTGCGCCGCGTCGAGCGTGGCAGGCGGCGCCGGCACCTCGAAGCGCTCGGCCACTTCGGGGACGATGCCGGCGATCTCCGCCAGGCCGCTGCCGAGGATCTGGGCGGCGTCGGCGGCCCCGGCGCCGCGCAGGTGGCTGCGAATCAGCTGCCGCCACGGCCAGTAGGGCGGCGCACCGGCCTCTTCGAGGCATCGGCCCCACAGGGCCGTCACACCTTCGCGCTCGGCCTGCTGCGCGATCTGCTGCGCCAAGCGCGTCTTGCCGATGCCGCTCGATCCGGCCAGCAGCACGACGCGGCCAAAACCCTTGCGGGCCGTGCCGAGCGCCGCCGACAGCTGGGCAAGCTCCGGCGTGCGTCCGACGAACAGCGCGCGGGGCCGCTCGCCGGCGCGCGGCGCGACCGTCTCCGGGGCGTCCGGCGCCGGCGTCGCCGCGGCTGCAGCCGGCCGCTGTGCGCCGGCTTCGCCACGCGCAGCGCGACCCCCGGCGCCGGAAGCCTCGTCCGCCGCGTTGGCCGGGCGGACCGCGAAGGCGCCGATCGGCCGCCCGATATGCTTGAGCGATTGGCGGCCCTTGTCGCTGAAACTTGCGCCCGCAAGCCCGCCGACGACGCTGCGCAGCGCATCGGAGACGACCACCCCGCCCGGCTCGGCGATGGCCTGCAGGCGCGCGGCGATATTGACGCCGTCGCCGTAGACCGTGCCGTCGTGCTTTTCGATGACGTCGCCCAGGTGCACGCCGATGCGGAATTGCAGCCGCGTGCCGCGCACCGCGGGCTCGGCGAGGCAAAGCGCCTGCTGGATCGCCAGCCCGGCGTCGACCGCGCCGGCCGCGGTCTCGAAGACGGCCAGCACCGAATCGCCGGCCATGTCGATGACCCGGCCGCGGCTGGCTTCGATCCGCTCCCGGAAGACGGCGCGCGCGGCGTCGAGTGCGGCCAGCGTCGCCGCCTCGTCGATCGCCATCAGGCTGGCAAATCCTGCCGCGTCGGCCGCGAGGATCGCGGTCAATCGATGCTTGACGGGGGTCGGCGGCATGGCTTCGTTGCGTGGCGCGCGAATCGTCGTAGTGTGGCAGCCACGGCCGGATCGCGCAGCCCGGCGCCCGATGCGTATTTCCACCGTTTCGAGGCGCGCACGGCGGGCGCACAGTGGCGCTCTTCGTGCGCTTGACATCCGTCAAACGCGTTCCGCTCCGACTTGCTGGAGGCTGCAATGCACAAGGCTCTTGTCTGCGTACTCTCCCTGCTGTGCCTCGCCGCCGCCGGTCCGGCGCGCGCGGCGGATGCCGCGACCCTCGCGCGCGGCAAGCAATTGATGGAGGGCATCGTCGCCTGCGGCAACTGCCATATGGCGGTCTCGCCGCAGGGCGAGCCGCAATTCGGCAAGCCGCTCGCGGGAGGCTTCAAGTTCGACGATCGGGCGTTCACCGCCTACGCGCCGAATATCACGCCGGATGTGGCGACCGGCATCGGCGGCTGGACCGACGCCGAGCTCGGGAAGGCGATCCGCGAGGGTATCGGCCGCGACGGCAGGCTCATCGGGCCGCCGATGCCGATCGGCTTTTACCGCCACATCGCGGATGCCGATCTGGCCGCGATCATCGCCTGGCTGCGTGCCCAGCCCGCGGTGCGCAACGAGGTGCCGAAGTCGGTCTACCGTATCCCGCTGCCGCCGAACTACGGCCCCGCGGTCGGCAGCGTGGCGGCGCCGCCGCAGAGCGACAAGGTGCGCTACGGCGAATATCTCGCCAATATCGGGCACTGCATGGACTGCCACACGCCGCGCGACGACAAGGGCATGCTGATGCGTGCCCAGTGGGGCGCCGGTGGGCAGGCCATTCCCGGCCCGTGGGGGGTGAGCATCTCGCGAAACCTGACGCCCGGTCCGGGCGGCCTTAAGGACTGGACCGACGCCCAGATCGCCCACACCATCCGCAGCGGGCTGGACCGCAAGGGCCAGCCGCTGAAGCCGCCGATGGCGTTCTGGTTCTACAAGAATATCGACGATGCCGAAATGGCCGCGCTGATCGCCTACCTGCGATCGCTCGCGCCGCTGCCATTCGCCGGCAAGTCCTAGAGATACCCCTGCCGTGCTGCACGAACCCGACCGCCACGAAGCCCTGCGATCCATCGCCTGGGACGCGGCCCGGGCGCGCGCGGTGATCGCGCGCATCGTCGCCGATACCGAGGCGCGCTTCTCGCCGCAGCGCTACTGGCCGGCGCATCCGCTCGACCTCGATCCGGGCGACGACGCGGCGTCGATCGCGACGCCGCTGTATTTCGGCGCGGCCGGCGTGATGTGGGCGCTGGACTATCTGCAGGCGGTCGGCGCCGCCGCGCTGGGCGGCGATCCGCTCGCCGATCCGGATACCCTGCTCGAGCGCAACCGCGAATGGCTGAACAGCGCCGGCAGCCGCGACTTCGCCTCGTATCTGATGGGCGATACGCCGATCCTGCTGATGGCCTACGGCAGGCAGCCCGGCGCCGGGCTGGCGGACCGGCTCGCCGCGCTGATCGAAGGCAATATCGACCATCCGGCTCGCGAGCTGATGTGGGGCGCGCCCGGCACGCTGCTCGCGGCCCTCTTCCTGCACGAGCGCGACGGCGACGTGCGCTGGGCGAACCTGTTTCGCGCAACGGCGGAAAGGCTGTGGTCGCGGCTCGAATGGTCCGACGCGCATCGCTGCCGCTACTGGACGCAGGATCTCTACGGCCAGCGCAGCACCTACCTCGATGCGGTGCACGGCTTCGTCGCGACCGCCAGCCCGCTGATCCGCGGCCGCCACCTGCTCGCGTCCGGCGATTGGGAGGCGTGGCGGGACTGCATCGCCGACACCGTCACCCGCACCGCGACCTGGGAGGGCGACCGGGCGAGCTGGCGTCCGCTGCTCGACGTGCCCTTCGAAGGCAAGAAGCTGATGCAGTTCTGCCACGGCGCGCCGGGCTTCGTGATCTGCCTCGGCGACTGGCCGGACGCCGAGCTCGACGCCCTGCTGCTCGCCGCCGGCCGCGCGACCTGGGCCGCCGGCCCGCTCGCGAAGGGCTCGAACCTGTGCCACGGCACCGGCGGCAACGGCTACGCATTCCTGAAGCTCTATCTGCGCACGCGCGACCCGCTGTGGCTGGAGCGCGCCCGCGCCTTCGCGATGCACGGCATCGAGCAATTCGAGGCCGACGCCGCGCGCTACGGCCAGCTGCGCTATTCGCTGTGGACCGGCGACCCGGGCTTTGCGATCTACCTGTGGGACTGCGTGCAGGCGCAGGCGCGCTTCCCGACGCTCGATATCTTCTACGGCGCGGCGGCAGACGGAACTCGGCAGGCCGCGCCGTAACCGCGGCCACGGCTATGGCGTGGCCAGGCCGTGACGAGCGTGCCAGTCGGCGATCGACTCGTCCGGGTACCCGTCGAAGCACTTGTCGCCGGCGCGGATCTCGGGTTCGACCCAAGCGGCCTTCGAGCCGAGCATCAGATGGGTACGTTGCGGCGGCAGCGGCAACGGCGTGTCGATCGCCGAGGCGAACGGGTGGATCAGCGCGGGCCAACGCGAGTCGAACGCCCACAGCACGCTGCCGCAGAGGCTGCAGAAATGGCGCTCGGCCGTGCTGCGCAGCCGGCGCCGGCCGTCCTTGGCGGGCAGCAAGGCGCGATAGACCGAGACCGCCTTGCGGCCCGTGACGCGCAGGCTCTTCGCGTCGCCGCCGAGGTTGATCGCGAAGCCGCCGCCACCCTGGGTCTTGCGGCAGATCGAGCAGTAGCAGCGCTGGTAGGGTGCGGCGCCGCGGCTCTCCAGGCTGAAGCGCACCGCGCCGCAATGGCAGGAACCTTCGAGTCTCATCGCTTCGCTCCTTGGGCGTGCCGCAGTATCCGCCATCGTTGTCGTCGCCGGCCACTGGCATGCCGGCGGCATGCACCGCACTTTGGGCGACACTTCGCGCATGCCCCTGCTCGAAGTGACCGACCTGCGCGTGCGCCTGATGACGAGCCGCGGCCCGGCCGACGCGGTGCGCGGCGTGAGCTTTGCGCTCGACCGTGGCGAGACGCTCGGGCTGATCGGCGAATCGGGCTGCGGCAAGTCGCTCACCGCGCTCGCGCTGCTCGGCCTGCTGCCCGAGAGCGCGATCGTTGCCGGCAGCATCCGCGTCAATGGCACGGAGCTCGTCGGCCGCGGCGA
>JACSRM010000367.1 GCA_014879745.1 Burkholderiaceae bacterium
GATCTTCTTGCCGACGACCATCATCAGGTCGGCGAGTTCGTCGATCACGATCACGACGTAGGGCAGGCGTTCGAGCGGCTCGGGCGCGTCGGGCGTCAGGCTGAACGGGTTCGTCAGCGCCTCGCCACGGGCCTTGGCCTCGTCGAGCTTCTTGTTGTAACCGGCGAGGTTTCGCACGCCGAGCTTGCTCATCAGCTTGTAGCGCCGCTCCATCTCTGCCACGCCCCAGTTGAGCGCGTTGGCGGCCTGCTTCATGTCGGTGACGACCGGAGCGAGCAGGTGCGGGATGCCCTCGTAGACGCTCATCTCGAGCATCTTCGGGTCGATCAGGATCAGCCGCACGTCGCGCGCCTCGGCCTTGTACAGCAGCGACAGGATCATCGCGTTGATGCCGACCGACTTGCCGGCGCCGGTCGTGCCGGCGACGAGGCAGTGCGGCATCTTCGCGAGGTCGGCGACGACCGGGTTGCCGACGATGTCCTTGCCGAGGCCGATCGTGAGCTGCGACGCGGCGTCGTTGTAGACCTGCGAGCCGAGGATCTCCGACAGCCGGATCATCTGGCGGCGCGCATTCGGCAGTTCGAGCGCCATCGTCGTCTTGCCCGGAATCGTCTCGACGACGCGGATGCTGACGAGGCTCAACGACCGCGCCAGGTCCTTCGCGAGGTTCACGACCTGCGCGCCCTTGACGCCGGTCGCCGGCTCGATCTCGTAGCGCGTGATCACCGGCCCGGGCGATGCGGCGACGACGCGCACCTCGACGCCGAAGTCCTTCAGCTTCTTCTCGATCAGGCGCGAGGTCATCTCGAGCGTCTCGGCGGTGACGCTCTCGGTGCGGCCCGGCGCGGCGTCGAGCAGATCGACCTGCGGCAGCCGGGTGTCGGCCAGCTCGACGAAGAGCGGCTTCTGGCGCTCCTTGGCGACGCGCGCCGACTTCGGCACCACGACGACCTCGGGCTCGATGACGATCGGCAGGTGCTCGTCCTGCAGCTGCTTCTCGACCTCGACGACATGCTCGCGCTCGCGCAGCGCGGCCGCGCCCAGGCGTTGATCCTCGGCACGCTCGCTGCGCGACGCACGTTGCTCGCGCACGCCTTCGAGGCGGGCGCCGATCGCCTCGGCAAGCGCAAGCCACGAGAAGCGGAATGCGAGCGAGACGCCGGCCAGCAGGCTCGCGATCCACAGCACGCCCGAGCCGGCGAAACCGAGCCACTTCATGCTCAGTGGCCCGAGCATCACGCCGAGCACGCCGCCGGCCTGATCCGGCAGATGCGCCTCCCAGCGGTACAGACGGGTCCATTCGAGGGCGCAGCTCGCGGCGAGCAGCAGCGCAAGGCCGACCCAGAACGGCCAGCGCGAGAGCCGCGGGGGGGGCGTGGCTGCATCGGATCGCAGCAGCCGCGCGAGCGCACCGAGCCATGCGCGCAGCGTCGCCGCCATGATCCACCACGCCGAATAGCCGAAGACGAAATAGGCAAGGTCCGAGAACCAGGCGCCGACAACGCCGGCGCGGTTGTGCGTCACGAGCGAGGTGCCGGACGTCGAGAACGCCGCATCGCCCGCGTCGTGCGTTGCGAGCGCGAGCAGCGCGAGCAGCCACAACGCGGCGCCGACGAGCACCGCCGTTTGCGCCCGCCACGCGGGCGCCGGCGCGGGCGCCGCAGCGGCGCTCGCGCGCGCGGGCTTGCGCAGATAGGCGCCGTCGGCACCCGCCGCCGATGCGCCGCTGCCGAGGGATCCGAGCGGGAAAGTCATGCGGCGCCTCCGCCAGGCCGCGCGATTCGAAATGCCTTGTCGTCGGCGCCTCGCCGCATTCGCTCGTTTCGATCCCCGCTGCGCGGGGCCCCACTTTCGCGACTCATACGGTGCGATTGTCGCGCAGAGCGCTTTCTCACTCGGCCAGGAGGCGCTGCTTGAGAACGACTGAGCCGTCCTCCAGCGTCTCTATCATGCCGCGCTCCTCGAGGTCCTTCATCACGCGGCTGACCATCTCGCGCGATGCACCGACAACCTTGGCGAGGTCCTGGCGCGAGACCTTGCCGCGGATCAGCTTCGTCTCGCCGTCGTCGTCGGCCATCTCGAGCAGCGCACGCGCGACGCGGCCGTAGACATCGAGCAGCGCGAGCGACTCGATCTGGCGGTCGGCGGCGCGCAGCCGCTGCACCAGACCGTGCAGGATCGCATAGGCCAGGCTCGACACCTCGGGCAGGCAGCGTGCGAACTCGGCACGCCCCAGGACGAGCATGTCGGTCTGCACCTCGGCGCGCACCGTCGCCGAGTGCGGCGCGTCGTCGATCAGGCTCATCTCGCCGACATAGTCACCCGGGTGCAGCGCGGCGAGGATCACCTCGCGGCCGCGCGAATCGGCGGTCAGCACGCGCGCCCGGCCGTTGAGCAGGATGTACAGCGCGTTCGACTTGCGGCCATGCTCGACGATGATCTCGCCGCGCCGGAAGCGCCGCTTGACGACGCTGTCGGCGATGGTCTGCGCCTGATCGTTGGTCAGCATCGAGAACAGCGGCACGCGGCGGATGAGGTCGAGGCTGGACAGCATGGTCATGGGGTGAATCCTCCGGCAAGGTAAGGGTTGTCGCAGAACTGTCGAGAAGTCGCGCGCATGGCGCTCCGTAGAATGCGGCTATTGTGACGACGACCGCGCGCGGCGTCACCGGCCCGCAGCTTGACGCCGGGCCGCACGCCCCTATCTGTCTCACCAGTTCCACATCCGCCCCCGATCATGACGACCGCCCCCCCATCGCATGCCCGCTTGTTGATCCTCGGTTCCGGCCCGGCCGGCTATACGGCGGCGATCTATGCGGCGCGCGCCAATCTCGAGCCGGTGCTCGTCACCGGCATGTCCCAGGGCGGCCAGCTGATGACGACGACCGATGTCGACAACTGGCCGGCCGACGTGATGGGCGTGCAGGGGCCGGAGCTGATGCAGCGCTTCCTGCAGCACGCCGAGCGCTTCGAGACGCGCATCGTCTTCGACCACATCGGCAGCGTCGACCTCTCGAAGCGTCCGTTCACGCTGCAGGGCGACGCCGGCAGCTATACCTGCGACGCGCTCGTGATCGCGACCGGCGCGAGCGCCAAGTATCTCGGCCTGCCCTCCGAGGAAGCCTTCATGGGCCGCGGCGTGAGCGGCTGCGCGACGTGCGACGGCTTCTTCTACCGCGGGCAGGAGGTGTGCGTCGTCGGCGGCGGCAATACGGCGGTCGAAGAGGCGCTGTATCTCTCGAATATCGCAAGCAAGGTCCATCTCGTGCACCGGCGCGACAAGTTCCGCGCCGAGCCGATCCTGGTCGACAAGCTGCACGCCAAGGTCGCCTCGGGCGCGATGCAGCTGCACCTGTGGCACACGCTCGACGAGGTGCTGGGCGACGCCTCGGGCGTGACCGGCGTGCGCCTGAAGAATGTGCAGGACGGCGCGACGAGCGAATTGAAGCTCCAGGGCTGCTTCATCGCGATCGGCCACCAGCCCAACACCGACATCTTCAAGGGCCAGCTCGAGATGAAGGATGGCTATATCCTCACCCGCAGCGGCCTCACCGGGATGGCGACGATGACGAGCGTCGAAGGCGTCTTCGCCGCCGGCGACGTGCAGGATCACGTCTACCGGCAGGCGATCACGAGCGCCGGCACCGGCTGCATGGCGGCGCTCGACGCGCAACGCTTCCTCGAGCAGGAGTGACGCTGCCCGCCGCGGGCCGGGTGGCCGCTGCCGCAGACGCCCGCCCACGCGGCACCGCTTGCCGCTATAATCTCCGTTTTGCTGCGGGTCGCGCCTTGATGAGCGTGCGACGCTGCCGGCGACGCCAGACGCCTTGTGCGGTGCGGCGCCCCTTCCAACGAAACAATCACGGAGTAGCGTCATGGCACGCGTCTGTCAGGTCACGGGCAAGGGCCCGATGGTGGGCAACAGGGTTTCCCACGCCAACAACCGCACGAAGCGCCGCTTCCTGCCGAATCTGCAGTACCGTCGGTTCTGGCTCGAGGGTGAGAACCGCTGGGTCCGGCTGCGCATCAGCGCGGCCGCGCTGCGGCTGATCGACAAGGTCGGCATCGAGAAGGTCGTCGCCGATCTGCGCGCGCGCGGCGAAATCTGAACCGGGAGAGGCAATCATGGCAAAAGGCGGACGCGAAAAGATCAAGCTCGAATCATCGGCCGGCACCGGGCACTTCTACACCACGGACAAGAACAAGAAGACGACGCCCGAGAAGCTCGAGATGATCAAGTTCGACCCCAAGGCGCGCAAGCACGTGACCTACAAGGAGACGAAGCTGCGCTGAACGCGCGTCGTCGCGCAATCAGGGCCCGCCCGGCAGCAGCTTGGCGGGCTTTCTTGTTGGCCGCACCGTTCATGCGGATGGCAGGCGTGTAAAGTGGCGTGACACCAGCGCACGGAGCAGCCATGTCCGCATCCCGACTCGAAACCATCACGCTCGGCGGCGGATGCTTCTGGTGCCTCGAGGCGGTCTACCTGCGCGTCGACGGCGTCGAGGCGGTCGAATCGGGCTACAGCAACGGCCATGTCGCCGCTCCGAGCTACGAGCAGGTCTGCGGCGGCGATACCGGGCATGCCGAGGTCGTGCGCATCAACTTCGACGCGCAGCGCATATCGCTGCGCGAACTGCTCGCGATCTTCTTCGTCGTTCACGACCCGACGACCCTGAACCGGCAAGGCAACGATGTCGGCACCCAGTACCGCTCGGGCATCTATTTCGAGAATCCACAGCAGGAGGCGATCGCGCGCGACGTGATCGCCGAACTGGCGTCGAGCGGCGCGGCGAACCGTCCGGTCGTCACCGAAGTGCTGCCGCTCGCGAACTATTCGCGCGCCGAGGCCTATCACCAGCGCTATTTCGAGCAGCACCCCGACCAGGGCTACTGCGCCTATGTCGTCGCGCCCAAGGTCGAGAAGTTTCGCCGCACCTTTGCGGCCCGCGTGCGTCCGGCGGGTTGAAATGAGCTTCGGCGAGCCAGCGCCGCCGCCGACGCCCGCGGATGCCGCTTCCGGGGTGTCCGATCCGGGCACTGCCGCCCGGCTCGCGATCGCCGAGCGCCAGGTCGAGCAGCTTTCGCGCCAGCTCGCGCTGGCCCAGGATTTCGGGCGGATCGCGATCGTCGAGCGCGATATCCGCACCGGCGATGGCCGCTGGAGCCCGCACGCCTATGTGTTGTACGGTTTCGATCCCGCCGGCGGCGTGCCCCGCTTCGAGGATATCGCGGCGCGCCTGCACCCGCAGGACCGCGACCGCGTGGTCGCGAGCTTCAGGCAGGCCTGTGCCGGCGCCGGCCGTCACGAGACGCGCTTTCGGATCGTTCATGCCGACGGCGCGATCCGCTACGTGCATTCGCTCAGCGAAGCACGCAATGGCGCCGACGGCGCGCCGCTATGCTTGACCACGGTGCTGATCGACGATACCGACGAGGTCGTTCGCCAGCAGGCCGCGGGACGGGAGAACGCACAGCTCGCGACGACGCTGGAGATGACCGGCCTGTCGGTATGGCGGATCGCGCCCGAGACCGGGCGCATCTCGTTCAACGAGGTCGGCTACCGCATCATGGGCATGGTGCCCTCGCCTCCCGACCTGTCGCTGCAGGATATCCGCGAGCTCGCCCATCCCGACGACAGGGACGGCATCGCCGCCGCCGCCAACGCGGCGCTCGAGGGCAGCGCACCGGTCAGCCTGCGCGCGCGCTACCGCAATCTCGACGGCAGCTACCGCACGCTGATGACGCGGCGCGTCGCGCAGCGCGACGCGGACGGCCGGGTGCAGGCGCTGCTCGGCGTATCGTTCGATATCAGCACCGAGATCGAGGAGCGCGAACGCGCGGACGCCCTGGCGCTGAGCATGGAGCTCGTCAGCGAGGCGGTCGGCGTCGGCCTCTGGACGCTCGATCTGGAATCGGGCGCCGTCGAATGGAATGCGCAGATGTACCGCCTCTATGGCCTGCCCGCCGGCGGCCCCGCTCCGCAGGCCGCGAACTGGATGGAGGATCTCGCCCACCCGCAGGACCGCGCGCGCGTGGCGCGCGAACGAAAGCGCTCGCGCGACGCCGGCGAGATCGACTTCGAGACCGACTTTCGCATCCGCCAGCCCGACGGCAGCTGGCGCTGGGTGGCCTGCCGCTCGCGACGCGCGCTGCGCAACGGCCGGCCGACGCTGTTCGGCATCCACCTCGACATCCAGAAGGCGAAGCTTGCCGAGCAGGCGCTGCGCGACAAGGCCGCGGCCGAACAGGCGAGCCGGGCCAAGTCCGAGTTCCTCGCCCACATGAGCCACGAGCTGCGCACCCCGCTGAATGCCGTGATCGGGTTCTCGCAGCTGCTGGCCCACGACGGCGCCGATGCGCTGAGCGCGCCGCAGCGCGAACGCGTGCAGCGCATCGAGGCGGCCGGCAACCACCTGCTGGCGCTGATCGACGACGTGCTCGACCTCGCCTCGATCGAGGCCGGGTCGCTGCCGATCATCGACGAAGACGTCGTCCTCGACGATCTGCTGCGCGATGTCGTGCAATGGATGGAGCCGCTGGCGCGCCAGGCCGAAGTCGAGCTTCGCATGAAGCCGGTCGGCGCGGGCGCGGTGCAGGCCGATGCGCGCCGCCTGCGCCAGGTGCTCACCAACCTCGTCGGCAATGCGATCAAGTACAACCGCCGCCAGGGCTGGGTCGAATTGCGCGCGCAAAGCCGCCGCCATGAAGCGCTCGGCGGCTGGGATCTGATCGTCGCCGACAACGGGCCCGGTTTGTCGCCCGAGCAGCAGCGCGGCCTGTACGAGCCGTTCAACCGTGTCGGCGCCGAGCGCGGCAACGTGGTCGGCACCGGGATCGGGCTGACGATCGCGCAGCGCCTCGTCGATCGGATGGGCGGCAGGCTCGACGTGCGCAGCGCTGCAGGCGAAGGCTGCGAATTCCAGGTCTGGCTGCCGCAGGCGGCCGGCCGCACGCGGGCCGCTGCACAGCATGCGGCCTGGACCGCCAGCCCCGCCCCCTGCGGCAGCGGCCCGGCGGCACCGCTGCACGTCCTTTGCATCGAGGACGATCCGACCAATCTGCTGCTCGTGCAGGAGCTCGTCGCACTGCGGCCGGCGATCGCGCTGCAGCTGGCGACCGACGGCACGAGCGCGCTGCAGGCGGCGCTCGCCGCGCCGCCGGACGTGATGCTGATCGACATGCATCTGCCCGATATCGACGGCTTCGAAGTCCTGCGCCGGGTGCGCGCCACACCGGCCCTGGGCCACACGGTCTGCATCGCGCTGTCGGCCAACGCGATGGCCGAGGATATCGGCCGCGCGCGCGCCGCCGGCTTCGCCGACTACTGGACCAAGCCGATCGCGTTCGGGCCCTTTCTTGCCCAGCTCGACGCGCTGATCGAGCGCCGCCATCCGAGCCAGTTGGCACGTGGGGCGTCCTGAGGGCTCCTCGGCGCGGGCTTCAGGGCGCGAGCCGTTCGCGCAGCCAGCCGTCGCCGTCGCGCCGATAGCGCAGCCGGTCGTGCAGCCGCGATTTGCGGCCCTGCCAGAACTCCCAGACCGCGGGCGCGAGCCGAAAGCCGCCCCAGTGCGGCGGGCGCGGCGGGTCGAGCAGAAACCGCGCGCTCGCCTTCGCCGCATTCGAGACGAGCACCGCGCGCGAGGCGATCACCTCGCTCTGCGGCGAGGCCCAGGCGCCGATCCGCGAATCGAGCGGCCGCGATGCGAAATAGGCGTCCGACTCCTGCGCGCTGACGCGCTCGACGCGGCCCTCGATGCGCACGACGCGTTCGAGTTCGACCCAGTGGAACTGCAGCGCGGCGTCGGGATGGACGGCCAGTTCGCGCCCCTTGCGGCTCGCGTAGTTCGTATACCAGACGAGGCCGCGCTCGTCCAAGCCCTTGATCAGCACGATTCGCGTCGACGGCCGGCCGTCGGCGCCGACGGTCGCGAGCGTCATCGCATTCGGCTCGGGCAGTTCGGCCTGCAGCGCCTGATCGAGCCAGAGGCGAAACTGCCGCAGCGGATCGGCATCGCTCGCCTCTTCGTCGAGCGCGGCGCGCTCGTAGCTCTTGCGCAGCCCGGCCAGATCCTTCATGCACGGCAGTATAGGCAGGGCGCCCCTGTCCGGCGTTACACGGCGATACGTCTAGGGCAAGGCCTTAAGTGTTGGTCCCACTAGCGGGCAGGCGGCGGAACTCCGATCCTTGTTGCAACAACAATTCAGCCCGCGCGGCGCCCGGGCGGCGCAGGCGGGTTCGGAGGTCATGATGTCGGGACCGGTGGTGGTCGTGCTCGCAGCGGGTCGCGGATCGCGATTTCGATCCCGCGAGCACAAGCTCATGCAGCCGCTGGGGTCATCGACCGTCCTGGGCGCGACCTTGCGCCACGTCCTCGCGAGCCGGATGCCGATGGTCGTGGTCGCCACCGCCTCGATTGCGGAGGTCGCCGGGCGCAGCATCGCGACACGCGATATCGTCGTCGTGCCCGAAGTCGGGGAGACGGGCTCGCAAACGCTCGGCATGGGCTATTCGATCGCCTGCGGCGTCGGCGCGCGCCCCGACGCGTCGGGCTGGCTCGTCCTGCCGGGGGACATGCCGATGGTGCGGCCGGACACCTTGCTCGCCGTCGCGCATGCGCTCGAGCAGCACACGATCGCCTACGCCCAGTACCGGGGGCGGCGCGGGCATCCGGTCGGCTTCGCGGCCGAACTGTTCTCCGAACTCGCGACCTTGAGCGGCGATGCCGGTGCACGCCGCCTGCTCGCGCGCTATCCGGCGCAGGGCATCGAGGTCGACGACCCGGGGGCGCTGATCGACATCGATACCGCGGACGACCTCGACAGCCTGCGCTCGGGGGTGGTGCCGTCCGCCCCGCAGATCCACTACTGACCGGCCCCAGGGCCGGGCCAGGTCCGGCCCGCCCCCGGTGGGGGGTCAAGCAAAGTGGCAGAGCCACATCTGCTCGAGAGCACGGCATCGCTCGCACCGCGCGTCAGGGCGCCAGCGCATGCCGGTGCGCGAGGCGCACCAGGCGCTCGATCTCGCGATCGCGGATGCCGTGCGCCGCGAGTCCGCGCCCGGTCTCCAGCAGATAGTCGAGCGTCGTGCCGTAGCGTCCGCGCGCCGTCTTCAGGATCGCGAGCATCTCGGCGTCGTCGAGCACGCCGGTGAAGCTCGGGCTGCTGCGCCGGAGCGTGAATCCGAGCGCGCGCACCGGGCCCTTGGGCGTCGCACATCGAAGCCAGCGCGCGTCGTAGACCGCGCTCGGCATCTCGCGCGCCCACAGCCGCGTCAGTTCGTCGTCGGCCCGATCGCGCCCGATGCGAAATGCGAGACCGTGGCACGATCCGCCCGGCAGCAGCGCGAAGACCAGGCCGGGCGTCTCCGGCGTGCCGCGATTGATGCGCGAGCGCATCCTGAGCGCGCGATGGAATCCGTATACCTGCGCCGGACGCCGCTCGCGCGCCTCGAACTCGGGCCGCCAGATCAGCGAGGCGTAGCCGAAGATCCAGAGATCGCCGCGCCCGCCCCACTGCGAGCGTGCAAGCTCGAGCGCCGATTCGGGGTCGCGCGCCGGACGCAGTGGCACGTTGACCTGCATCTGCGGCGATTCACGACCCGCCGCCGCGGCCGGCCGGCGAAGGCTCCAGCGCTCCGCTCCCGGAACGCTTCACGGCTTGCGCTCGATGAGTTCGATCTTGTAGCCGTCGGGGTCGGTGACGAAGGCGATCACCGTCGTGCCGCCCTGCACCGGCCCCGCTTCGCGCGTGACGGCGCCGCCCCCGGCGCGGATGCGCTCGCACGCCGCGTGAGCGTCGGGAACTTCGATCGCGATGTGGCCGTAGGCGCTGCCGAGTTCGTAATGCGAGACGCCGTGGTTGTAGGTCAGTTCGATCTCGGCGTGATCCGGGTTGCTGCCATAGCCGACGAACGCGAGCGAGTACTTCTGCTCGGGCCGCTCGGTCGTGCGCAGCAGCCGCATGCCCATGATCCGGGTATAGAAGTCGATCGAACGCTGCAGGTCGCCGACGCGCAGCATCGTATGAAGAAGTCTCATCGCCCGCCTTTCGCTGCGTTGCCGATCGCACCCCGATGCGCCGCGCGCGAGGTGGCGCGCGCCACGCCGCGCGCATCGTCCGCCTCCCGCGGTGCAGGGGTTGACACAGGGTATCTCATGCCTTCTCGTGCGCGCGGCGCGCCGCATTGTCCATGCGCTCGCGCCAGACGAGCGAGCCTTCGGCATTGAGCTGGATGTCCAGCGCGAGGAGTTGCCGGATCTCGGCATCGGCAAGCGTGCAGCCATGCGCACGCAATCCGGCGAGATAGTGGCGCGCCAGCATCTCCTCGAGGCGCTTCTGGCGCTCGGCGGCATCGCCCTCGCACGCCAGCGCGAGCGCTGCGACCGCCCGGACCTGCTCGATCATCAGCGCACCCAGGCGTGCCACGTCGCCGACGCGGCCGAAGTGCGTCAGGTACAGATACTCGGGCTCGAATGCCAGCATGCGCCGCACCGAAGCGACGAGCTCCTCGGGCTCGAAGGCGATCGGCGTCGTCGTCGGCAGCAGCCAGGGCCGGCCGTCGACGTCGAACTCGCGATACGACAGGCCGAAGGTATCGCCGGTAAAGAAGCCGCGGCTGCGTTCGTCCCAGATGCAATGGTGATGCCTGGCGTGGCCCGGCGTATCGATGAAGTGCAGCGTGCGAGCGCCAAGCTGCAGGTCCATGCCGTCGTGCGTCGTCACGACGCGTTCGGCGGGAACCGGGACGAGACGCCCGTAGGAGCGTTCCATCTCGGCGTCGCCGTAGATGCCGCGCGCGCTCTCGTAGAGTGCGCTCGGGTCGATCATGTGGCGCGCGCCGCGCGGATGGACGACGAAGCGCGCCTTCGGCAGCGACTGGAACAGCTTGCCCGCGCCGCCTGCATGGTCGAGGTGCACGTGCGTCACGATCAGCCAGTCGACGCAGTCCGGCGTGAGTCCCGCGCCGGCCACCGCATCGAGCAGGCGCGGCACGGCATGGTTCGTCCCGGTATCGATGAATGCGGCGCGCCCGTCCTCGACGATCAGGTAGGCGGCGTCGAAGCGCGGCCGGTGAAATCCGGTATCGATCGCGCGGATGCCGTGCCCGAGTTGCTGGACGACGGCGCTGTCTGCTTCGCTGCTTGTCATTTGGTGCTCAGGTCGAGTTTTGCGCGCGGCGTCCACGCGGCGCCGTCCTTCGATTCGCCCGCCGGCGCGGTCTGCGCGCCCGTGCCGGCACCCGGCCCGCTTGCCGCGCCGCCCGCCGGCGCGGCGTGCGCGTGCATTTTGGGGGCACCGATAAAAAGCCGCTCGGCAGCAAGCCCTTTCGCGGCGAGCGCATCGCGCACCACAAGGCCACGCTGCATCGCCAGCTCGCGCATCGCCTCCGGGCTCGCGCTCATGTGCGCGAGCAGCATCGCCTCCATCTGATCGGCCGGAATATCCTTTTGCATGCCGATCAGATTGCGCGGCTTGTCGGGCAGGTCCGTCTCCTTGTAGACGGCCTCGAGCAGCCGCTCGCGCTCGGCGCCGGTGATGGCTGGCAGCGCTGCCGTCCGGGGCGCCTGCTCCGTGGCTCGCTTCGACTCGCGGCGCTGCTCCTGCGCCAGCCGCGCGTCGAGCATCGCGCGCAGCAAGGCGGCATGTTCGGCCTGCGGATCGGCCTCGCCGGTGATCGTGACCTTCAGCGCCGGCCGGTCGGCGAGCGCTTTCGCGACCTTGTCCAGCGTCTGCTCGCCGTCCGCCGTCGGCACGCTCGTGCCGGGATCGAATGCGATGACGCTCATATCGTGCCCGCCGCTGCCGGCCAGCAGCGTGAACGGTGCGGTGATCGCCTTCGTCAGCAGGTTGACGATGATCTTCCAGATGATGCCGCCAAGGCTGAATTTCGGATCGCTCAAGGTGCCTGCCACCGGCAGGTCGATATCGATCACGCCGTTCGCATCCTTCAGCAGCGATACGGCGAGCAGCACCGGCAACTTGGTCGCATCCGGGCTGTCGACGTGCTCGCCGAAGGTCAGCTGGTTCAGTGTCAGCTGGTGATCGGCCTGCAGCTTGCCGTCGGCGGCGATCCGGTAGTGGACGTCGAGCGTGAGCTTGCCGCGTTCGATCGGATAGCCGGCGTATTTGCTCGAGTAGGGCGAAAGCGGCGCGAGCTCGACATTGCTCGCCTTGGCCTTGATGTCGAGTTCGCGCGGCACCTCGCCCGGCCTGAGCTTGCCGTCGATCACGAGTTCACCGGTGCCGGCGACGCGGCCGTCGAGCCTCAGGGTCGCCGGCTCGCCGCCGCTCGAATCGAACGCACCGAGCCGGCCGTTGAGGTCGGTGAGCGCAGCGCTGTAGTTCGGCTGGATGAAGTGGTCGCTATAGTCGATCCGGCCGTTGACGAATTCGAGCCCGCCCAGCTCGAGATCGATCGGCAGCTTGCGCGGCTGTGCGCCCGGCGCCGATGCGGCCACCGGCGCGCTGGCTGCAGTTGCGGCAGGCACCGCCGCAATCGGCCTGTCGGTCACGTCCCGCAGATTCAGGCGGCCGTCCTCGGACAGGATCAGGCGGGCGAAGAAGTCGCTCAGCGTCGCCGCGCCGATCGCGAGCTTGGGCTTGCTGTCCGGTCGCAGCGCGAGCTTCACGCGCTCGAGATCGAAGGATTGCCAGCTCGCCAACTCGCGGTCGGCTTCGCTCGCCTTCTCCGCCGCCGAGACCGGGACGGACAGCAGCTTCAGATCCGACAGCTTCACATCGCCATCGACGTCGACATCGAGCCCTTTTGCGGCCTGTCGCAGCGCGACGCTGCCGGTGAAGCCGGCAGCGGCCCGCTCGAGACGAAGCCCGGGCACCGCCGGCGCGTAGGCCTGCACCGCCTGCAACGGAAAGCGCTGCACCTGCGCCGTGCCGCGCACGCGCAGCGGATCGAGGCCGAACCCGCCGCGCCACTTCAGCGTGCCGCCATCGCGATCGTTCGCCGCGCGCACCCGCGCCGAGAGTTCGACCCCCGGCTCCGAGACGAGGCGGGCGCCGTCGAGCCGAATATCCTTCAGCCCCAGTTGCAGTCGATCGACATCCAGCCGTACCGGCGCCGCGGCCGCACCCGCCGCCGGCGCAGCATCGTTCAACGCAAGCCGACCATCGGCGACGCGCACATCCTTCAGCGCGACCTGCCAGGCGACGCTCGCCGCCGCGCGAACGTCGGCCCGCACGTCCTGTGCGAGCGGCGTTGCGCCACCCAGGGCGAGCACGTTCCACGCGCCGCTCGCGTCGCGCCCGAGCTTCACGTCCGGGCGCTCGAGCTCGATCGTATCGACCGCGATTCGCGCCGCCCCGAGATCGACCGTTGCCGCCGCAAGTTTCAGGCGGTCGATCTCGACGATCTCGGCGCCGCCGTTGCCCGACTTGCGCGCAACCCCGGCCTTCAGCTTGTCGAGGCCGAGTTCGGCGATCGTCGCGACGACCTGTTGCGGCTTGTCGCCTGCCGCCGCGGCCCAGTTCAGCCGGGCGCGCATCGCGCCGGTCCCCGAGATGCTCGCCTCCTCGGCGAGGCTGACATAGGGCGCGAGCGCCGCGAGCGAGACCGATTCGAGCACCACGTTCGCCTCGGCCGCCGCCTCGCTCGCCTGGCCTTCGATCGACACTGTCGCAAGCGTCGCGTCGGGTTTGTCCTGCGGGCGCAGCACGGCCTGCAGCGTGAACGGCGCCGGCGCCTGCAACGGCAGCTGCAACCGACTCGCCTCGAGCGCGACCTGCGAGACGACGAATGCCGAGTGCGGCCGTACCGCGGCATCGTTCCACATCACGCGCGAACCGGATACGCCGAGCTTGTCGAGGCCGATCTGCCAACCCGCGTCGGGTGCCGCGGCGGGGGCCGCCGGCGCGCTGGCGGCGCCGCTTGCTGCCGACGCGGGCGCGGCAGGCGGCGCCGCGCTCGAAGGGCCCAGCAGGCGCGCCACGCTGAGCTCGCCTCTCTCGTCGCGTGCGACGTGCGCAACCAGCCCTTCGATCTCGAGCGCGCCGAGCATCGCCTTGCGCTCGAGCGGCCGCACGTCCTTCAACGTGAGCGCGGCCTTGTCCAGTTCGGCGAGCGCAGCGCCGTCGGACGCGGTGACGGCGAGCCCTTCGATGCCGAGCGTGCCGTGAATTGCGGCGCGCGTCTGCCCGTTCTGCGGCGCGGCAAAGTCGATGCCAAGGTCGATGTGGAGTTTGCCGCGCGTCACGCGCACCGGCAGCGCAGCGGGCTGGTAGCCGAGATAGGGCGACAGATCGAGCGTCGCCACCTTCAGCGACAGCGTGCCGCTGCGCTCGGGCGTAAACGGCAGCGCCTGCGCGCCGCTGTCGAACGCCTCGCCGTTGAGCACGAACGCGAGCCGCGGCTCGACCTTCACCTGCAGGTCGGCCGGCAGGTTCGAGACGAAGGGCAGCGTCAGGTTCAGCGCGCCGAGCTTGTGCACGCGATCGGCGGGCCGGTCGTCGAAGACGAACTCGCCGTCGCGGATGTCGAGGTTATAGATCGCGAACCGCTGCGGCTGGCCCGGGGGCGCATCCGGCCTGGGCGCGAGGCGCGCAAGCAGATCGTCGATATCGTAGTGGCCGGCGGCGGTACGCGTCAGCCGAAGGCGCGGCGCGTCGATCTGCAGCGATTCGAGGACCGGCGCCAGGTGCAGCAGCGATCGGGCGTCGAAATCGGCGCGCAGCGCGCCGATCTGCATCTGCGGCGCCTGCGACGGCGCGCCCGCAGCGGCCGCGACCGCCACGTCGTGGAGACCGAGCCGAAGATTCCAGGGGCTGAATTCGACCTTGCCGATGGTGACCGGGCGTGCGAGCAGTTCGCTCAGCCGCTCCTGGGCCTGCCACCTGACGAGCGGCGGAACGCCAAGCCACGCCACGCCCCACAGCAGCAACACCGCGACGACGAACCACAACAACCGTCGCATCCAGACCGTGGTTCTGCCCATTGGTCAATGGTGCCATGAATCGGGGCGTTCTCTGCGAACCCGCCGCGCCGCAGCGGCCCTCGCGCGACGCAAGGGCCGGTTCCGCGGCCCCCGGGCGTCGCGCCCCTCGCGCGCGATCAGCGCGCCTGGCCGCGCGGTCGCGGGCGGTTGGGCTTGAAGCCGAACGGCTTCGCGCCCGGCCCCGCCGCCTTGCGCGGCGCGAAGGCATGGCGCTCGCCCGACGGGCGCTCGAATCGCGCGCGCTCGAACGGCTCGCGCGGCGCCGCATCACGCGGCTGCGGGGCGCGCTCTTGCGCGCCGAACCGCTTCGCGCCGCGCGGCGCGAACTGATCCCCGCCGCGTGGTGCGAAGTGATCCCCGCCGCGCGGCGCATAGCGATCTCCACCACGCGGCGCAAAGCGGTCCGCGCCGCGCGGCGCGAAGGGCTTGCCGCCGTGCTTCGCGGGCCGGCCCGGACGCGGCTCGAACCGGCCTTCGGGGCGCGACGCGGCCATGCGCGGCTCGGGGCTCTTCGGTTCGAGGCCGGTGATCGTCGCGACCGGAATGCGCTGCGTCGTGAAATGCTGGATACGGCGGATCATGTGGCTGTCGCCGCGGTCGGCGAGCGTCACGGCGAGGCCATTCCTGCCGGCGCGGCCGGTGCGGCCGATGCGGTGTACGTAGTCCTCGGCCTTCATCGGCAAGCCGTAGTTGATGACGTGGCTGATCGTCGGCACGTCGATGCCGCGCGCGGCGACATCGGTCGCGACGAGCACGCGCAGATCGCCGCGGCGCAGCGCCATCAGGGTGCGGTTGCGGCGGCCCTGCGGCATCGCGCCGTGCAGCGCCGCGGCCGCATGGCCCTGGTCGGCGAGCCGATCGGCGAGCCAGTCGGCGTCGCGCTGCGTGCTCGTGAAGACGAGCGCCTGCTCCACCTCGCGGGTGGTGAGGATGTGGTCGAGCAGCGCGTTCTTGTGGCTGCCGTTGTCCACCCAGTGCAGGCGCTGCTCGATATTGGCGTGGCTGTCGGTGTGCGATGCGACATCGATGCGCTGCGGCTCGCGCATGAGCTGCTGCGCGAGGCGCCCCGCATCGCCGGCGAAGGTCGCGCTGTACATCAGGGTCTGGCGCGCCGGCGGCGTGTGGTCGGCGATGGTGCGGATATCGTCGATGAAGCCCATGTCGAGCATGCGGTCGGCCTCGTCCAGCACCAGCATCTCGACCTTGCCGAGCACCGCCTTGCCGCTCGTCAGGTGGTCGAGCAGCCGGCCAGGCGTCGCGATCAGGATATCGAGCGGACCGCGCAGCGCCTTGATCTGCATCGGATACGGCACGCCGCCGACGACGGTGGCGACGCGCAGCCCCTGCACGTGGCGGCCGTAGACCGTCGCCGCCTTCGAGACCTGCATCGCGAGTTCGCGCGTCGGCGCGAGCACCAGCACGCGCGGGCCGTGGACGACGCCGCGCTCGCGCCGTTCGCCCGAGGCGCGGGCGGCGAGCACGCGCTCGAGCGCCGGAACGACGAACGACGCCGTCTTGCCGCTGCCGGTCGAAGACGCGACCATCAGGTCGCGCCCGGCGATCGCGGGCGGGATCGCGCGCGCCTGCACTTCGGTCGCCTCGGCATAGCCGGCGTCGGCGAGCGCGCGCGTCAGGTTCTCGCTGAGGTTCAGCGAGGCAAAGCTGGAATCGAAACTCATCATCGAACTCTTTCAAGAACGGCGATCGCGCGGCCGCGCTGCGGCACGCAAACGATCGCCCGCGGCCCGCTAACGAGGGCCGCATACACAAGTCGCAGCAGGAATGTTCCGGCGCCCGAGACAGGGCGGCCGGTGGGACAGGCCAAGCGACGGCATCGCCGCCGACCGTGGGTGCCCGAAACCATAGGCACCGCGTCCCGAAGGGATCCGACGTGCCGCCGCTGCCACAGCCGGGCGGGCTTGTCGAAAGAGGTCGAAGGGGATGAACGAAACGGCCACGGATGCATCCGTGGCCGCGGCGCGCATTCTACCCGAGGGCGGGTTTGCACTGAGGCCTGTTGCTTAGGTGTGCGACTCCAGACCGCTTGCGCTACACTCGCGCCCCGGTCGGCAGTTCACCCAGGCGTTGTCGCGCGATGCATTCGCGAGCTAAACCTGCCCTCGCATCCCACCGTTCGGTCACGTTCCCCTGCGTGCGCCCGGCTGGAAGCCGACAACCCCCAGCGCCCTCGATCGGGTTCGCGCGCACGCGGTAACCGAGACCTTTTCCATGACCCGTGAAGCCATACCTTTTGCCGTGCCCGATGTCGGCACGTTCGCGCGCGCCCTCGGCCGCGCGCTCGACCTGCGCAGCGCGTCCAACGCGGATCCGCCCGGCCATGTCGAGCTGCTGAACCTGCTCGCCCGCGCCGCCGGCCACCGCAGCTACCAGGGCCTGCGCACGGCAGGCCGGATGCCGCGCGCCGCGCCATCGCCGGACACTGTGACGGCAGCGCCGGCGCTGACACCGGCCGCGCGCAAGGCGCTGACCCAGTTCGACGCCCAGGGGCGGCTCACGCGCTGGCCGCACAAGTTCTCGGTGCAGCGGCTCGCGATGTGGGTGCTGTGGACGCACTTCGACACCCGCCGCATCTACACCGAGCGCGAGGTCAACGAGATCCTCAAGCGCTGGAACACCTGGGGCGATCACGTCACGCTGCGCCGCGAGCTGATCGACCACCGGCTGCTCGCGCGCAAGAGCGACTACTCGGAGTACCGCAAGCTGCCGGTGCGGCCCGACGACGAGACGCGCTGGCTGCTGCGGGCGTGGCGGGAGCGGACGCGGGCCGCGAACTGACGCCTGCGCCCGAGTTGCCGGGACGCAGCATCGCAGCGTGCGATCGGCGCACGCTGCGCGAGCGCCTCTGCCGCCACACGAAGCCGGGCAGCGGGAGCTGCCGCCCCCGAGCCCCAAGGAATCCGAGGGCGCGAAGTGCCCTCGAGTCAACGCGCCCGGCGCCGCGCCAGCGCCAGTGCGCCCAACCCCGCCAGCATCAACGCATAGGTCTGCGGCTCCGGCACGACGGGCACATCGCCAGGGCGAACGGCCATGGCGTATATGACACTGCCCGTCCAGAAGGCAACTTGGCTGCCGTCGTAGAACATGAAGCCCCAAGCGCCGTCCGGTTCCAGCGCGAAGACTGTACCTGACCAGTACGCGCCGTCTAAGTCGGACATCAGATTCTGGAAGTTGCCGGGGTTGGTTATTGGAACGCGGGCCGTGTTGCCCAGTTCGACGTACCACAGGTGGCCCATCTCGCTGCCGGTGCAGTTGTATTTCCAGGCTACGTCGTCGCCTTCGCATGTCGGGTCAGGTAGGAGCGTGGTCGGCAGCCGCCAGTCGTCGTAACCGGCGAAGCTGAATCCAGCGGCCCAGTCGACGGCGGTGCTCCATTCCATCGCCCCGTTGACGTTTGCGTCGCGCAGCCAGGTGATGTCGAGGTCGGTGTCGTAGAACGCATCGACCTCTCCGTTCCCGTCGAGGTCGCGGTCTTGCAGCGCTGCCTGCGCCGTGCCGGCGGCGAGCAGTGCACCCGCCCAGAGCAGCGCGGCGCGCGCGATCATGGTCTTCTTCATCGCATGGTTCTCCTCGGCGGCCCAGGCTTCGGGAGGATGCACGACGCGGGGGTCTCGGCCGCTGCGGTCCCGAGCGGTGCACCCGGGGCTTTGCACCTCGGGGCGTCTACAGTCCCCTCCTCCGCCCAAACAGTCAATCCCTCATCATTGGGGGGCGCGTCTTGCAACCGTCGGAACGCTAGGCGGCACCAGCAGTGCCGAGCGCCCGCGCGACGGTGGCCAAGCCCGGACAGCGGCGGCGCGTCACGCCGCGAGCAGATGCGCGCGGTAGTAGAGCAGTTCGTCGATCGATTCGTGGATATCGGCGAGCGCGGTGTGCGCCTGCGCCTTCTTGAAGCCGTCGAGCACAGCCGGCTTCCAGCGCCGGGCGAGTTCCTTCAAGGTGCTAACGTCGAGGTTGCGATAGTGGAAGAAGGCTTCGAGCGCGGGCATGCCGCCCGCGAGGAAGCGCCGGTCCTGGCAGATCGAATTGCCGCACATCGGGCTCTTGCCGGCGGGAACGTACTGGCGGAGCCATTCGATCACCTGCGCCTCGGCCGCCGCCTCGTCGATCGCAGACGCCTTCACGCGGTCGATCAGGCCGCTCTTGCCGTGCGTCGCCTTGTTCCAGTTGTCCATCGCGTCGAGCGTCGCGTCGCTCTGGTGGATCGCGAACACCGGGCCTTCGACGCGCTGCGTAACCTGGGCGTCGGTGACGACGACGGCGATCTCGATGATGCGGTCGCGGTCCGGGTAGAGCCCGGTCATCTCGAGGTCGATCCAGACCAGATTGTTCTCGTCCTTCGCGAGCATCGGGCCGGCAGGGATGGCGGAGTCGGGCATGGGGGTTCCTGAGGGGTCGCGCTGGGGGTTCGATTTTGGCAGCCCTACACTTGCGGGCATGGAACTCGAATTGTCTGCGTCGCTCGCGCTGTCGCTCGCGTTCGCATTCGCGCTCGCGGCGTCGATGCTCGTCAAGTTCTGGCTCGCGACGCGCCAGATGCGCCACGTCGCGGCGCACCGCGGCGCGGTGCCGGCGCCCTTTGCGCAGCGCATCAGCCTCCAGGCGCACCAGCGCGCGGCCGACTACACGCTCGCCAAGGGGCGCTTCGGCCTCGTCACGATGGCGTTCGGCGCGGCGGTGCTGCTGGGCTGGACGCTGCTCGGCGGGCTCGACGCGCTCAACGCCGCGCTGCGCGACGCGCTGCAGCCGCGCTTCGGCGATATGGCGTATCAGCTTGCGCTGCTCGCCGCGTTCGCGCTGATCGGCGGGCTGATCGACCTGCCGCTCGAACTCTATTCGACGTTTCGCATCGAGCAGCAGTTCGGCTTCAACCGCATGACGTGGAAGCTTTATGTCGTCGATCTCGTGAAGGGCGTTCTCGTCGGCGCACTGATCGGGCTGCCGATCGCGGCCCTCGTGCTGTGGCTGATGCAGGCGGCCGGCGCGCTGTGGTGGCTGTGGGCGTGGGGCGCGTGGATGGCGTTCAATCTCGCGATCCTGGTGCTGTACCCGACCGTCATCGCGCCGCTCTTCAACAAGTTCGAGCCGCTCGCCGACGAGGCGCTGAAGACGCGCGTGCAGGCCTTGATGGCGCGCTGCGGCTTCAAGGCCAAGGGCCTCTTCGTGATGGACGGCAGCCGCCGCTCGGCGCACGGCAATGCATATTTCACCGGCCTCGGTGCGGCCAAGCGGGTCGTCTTCTTCGACACGCTGCTTGCCAAGCTCTCGCCTGGCGAGGTCGAGGCGGTGCTCGCGCACGAGCTTGGCCACTTCAAGCACCGCCACGTGATCAAGCGCATCGTGCTGATGTTCGGCGCGAGCCTGCTCGGCTTCGCGCTGCTCGGTTGGCTCACGCGCGAGGCGTGGTTCTACGCCGGCCTGGGGGTGCAGCCGAATCTCGCCGCACCGAACGACGCGCTCGCGCTGCTGCTGTTCGTCCTCGCGCTGCCGGTATTCGGCTTCTTCGTCTCGCCGCTCTTTGCGCGGCTGTCGCGCCGCCACGAGTTCGAGGCCGACGCCTACGCCTGCGCGCAGGCAAGCAGTGCCGACCTCGCCGCAGCGCTCTTGAAGCTGCACGAGGACAATGCGTCGACGCTGACGCCGGACCCGATCTACGTGCGCTTCTACTATTCGCACCCGCCGGCGACCGAACGGCTCGCGGCGCTGCCGGCCGCGTGAGGCAACCATGAAGAAGCTGCTCGAGATGCAATGCCGCCCGCTGGAGGGCGGAAAGCCGATGGACGGCGCGGAGATCGCATCCCATCTGCAGCAGCTTCGCGGCTGGGCGCGCGCGGACGGAGCGATCGAGAAGACCTTCCACTTCGCGAACTTTCACGAGACGATGTCGTTCATGAACGCGCTGGCCTGGATCTGCCACACGCAGGATCATCACCCCGCGGTGACGTTGACCTACGACCGCTGCGTCGTGCGCTTCGACACCCACTCGGTGGGCGGCATCTCGATCAACGACTTCATCTGCGCCGCGAAGGCCGATGCGCTGCTGCCGCCCGCGGTCTGAATCGGCGCCGCCTCGCTCCGGCGCAACATGACGCGCGGCGCCGGGCTCGACATCGGCCTCGTCGTCGCCGGCCACGGCCGGCACTACGCGGTCGAGACGCCCGAAGGCCGGCGCCTGATCTGCCATCCGCGCGGCAAGAAGAGCGATTGCGTCGTCGGCGACCGCGTGCGCTGGCTCGCGACCGGCGCCGCAGAGGGCGTGATCGAGCACCTCGAGCCGCGGCGCAACCTCCTGTTCCGGCAGGACGCGTGGAAGACCAAGTCGTTCGCCGCCAACATCGACCAGTTGCTCGTGCTCGTCGCGGCCGATCCGATGTTCGGCGAATCGCAGCTCGCGCGGGCGCTGATCGCCGCCGAGAGCGCGGGCATCGCCGCCTGCATCCTGCTCAACAAGGCCGACTTGCCGCAGTTCGCCGCCGCCCGCGCGCGGCTCGAACCGTACGCGGCGATGGGCGTGCCGGTGCTCGAAGCGGCGTTGAAGGCAAGGCCCGACGCCGCGCGCGAGAGCCTCGGCCCACGGCTTGCCGGCAAGGCGACGCTCGTGCTCGGGCCGAGCGGCAGCGGCAAGAGCACGCTGATCAACCTGCTCGCGCCGGGCGCGCAGGCGCAGGTGGGCGAGGTATCGCGCGCGCTCAATACCGGCCGCCACACGACGACGGCGACGCAGTGGTACTGGCTCGACGCCGCGCGCACGACGGCGCTGATCGATTCGCCCGGCTTCCAGGAATTCGGCCTGCGCCAGCTCGACCCAACCGAACTCGCCGGCTGCATGCCCGACCTGCGCCCGTACGTCACGGCCTGCAAGTTCTACAACTGCAGCCACCGCCATGAACCGGGCTGCGGCGTGCTGGCCGCGCTCGAGCGCGGCGAGATCGACGCTGCCCGCCATCGGATCTACCGCGAACTGTGGGACGAGCTGACTTGAAGCTTCGCTATCCGACGAGGTTCGCGAGCGACAGCAGCGCGAGCAGCAGCATCCACAGCACGACCGAACGCCAGACGAGGCCGACGACGCTGCGCAGATGGCCGAGCTGCGGGTCGGCCCCGGGGGTCGAGCCCTGAGCGTCGATCGCGTCCTGCGAGGCGCCGCCCTCGAGCGTCTGCGAGCGATCGGGCGTCACGCCCGGCGGTGCGGCACCGCCGAGGCGCACGCCGACCGCACCGGCCGCGGCGGCGAGGATGATGCCCTCGTTCTGGTAGCGCCAGAGCGACGCATCGCGCCGCCAGCACGTCACGGCCTCCTCGAAATTGCCGACGACGGCGAAGCCGAATGCCGTCATGCGTGCCGGCACGCGATCGATCAGGCTGAAGAGCTGGCGCGACAGCAGCATCAGCCGGTCGTTCGTCGGCAAGCCGACGGTGCGGCTCTTGTAGGCCCAGTAGCGGCTCGCGAATTCCGACAAGCGGTAGAGCACCGCGCCGGCCGGGCCGAGGCCGAACGCCGACAGCAGCACGAACCAGAAGAAGACGCCGAATACATGCCGGTGCGCGGCGAGCAGCGAATGCTCGAGGACGTGGCGCAGCAGCTCGGTGCGCGGCAGTTCGCTCGCGTCGAGGTGGCGCCATTCGGCGAGGCGCTGGCGCGCCGTCGCATCGTCGCCCTGCTCGAGCGCGTCGCGGATATCGGTGAAATAGTGGCTGAACTGGCGGAAGCCGAGCGTCAGGTACAGCACACCGACGTTCCACGCGAGGGCGAGGATCAGGCTGAAGCGGGCGATCGCGAAATAGATGCCAAACGCGACGATCGCCGGCAGCACGACGGTGACGCCCCACACCACCCAGGCGTGGCGATCGCGTCCGGCGTTGAAGTTCAGCCCGGTCCAGCGCATCCACCCGACCAGTGCGCCGAATACCCAGTTGCCGCGCGGCAGCGGCTTCAGCTGTTCGATCAGCAGCGCAAGCAGGACAGCGAAGAAACTCATTGGCAACGATGATACTTGCGCCCCCTCGCGGGACGCTGCTGCCGGGTGATGGGCCTTGTCGCGGCTAAGCGGACAGGAAGCGGTACAGGTTGCGCAGCATCGCCGCCGTCGCGCCCCAGACGAAGTAGCGCCGCGGGTGCCCCTGCGCGTCCACCCCCTGGTACGGGATCGACAGAAACTCGCGCCGAACGCCGCGCACTTCGACCGCATGATGGCGATGGTGCGACGGGTTCATCAGGAAGGCGAGCGGCACCTCGAAGACCTCGGCCACCTCGAACGGATCGGCGCGCATCGAATATGCCGGCTGGACGATGGCGACGACCGGCGTCACCAGAAACCCCGTTCCCGTCGTATACAGCGGCATTGCGCCCAGCACGTCGACCTGCGAGGCGGGCAGGCCGATCTCCTCCTGCGCTTCGCGCAGCGCGGTCGCGGTGGCATCGGCATCGGTCTCCTCGGCGCGGCCGCCGGGAAATGCGATCTGGCCCGGATGATCGCTCAGGTGGTCGCTGCGCTGTGTCAGTAGCACCGTCGGCTCGGCGCGATCGACGATCGGCACCAGCACCGACGCGCGGGTCGGCGTGCGTTCGATGAAGCGCGGCTCGACGGTCGTCTCCGGCACCCAGCGCGGCGGCGCGCGAAACCGCTCGCGCAGTGCGGCGGTGGCGAGCGCCGGCCGCGCGACCGACGGCAGGTGATCGTCGACGCCGATCACCGGCATATCCTGGGGATTGAAGCTCAGAGCCATCGAAATGCGTGACTGCGCGAACGCGAATGACAAAGCCGCCTGTGCATCATGCGGCAGGCGGCTCGTCGGCGTGCGCGTCCGGGACTCTCACCCGGCGCCGTTCAGGAGAGCTTTTCCTTGATCCGCGCCGACTTGCCGGAGCGCTGGCGCAGATAGTAGAGCTTGGCGCGGCGCACGTCGCCGCGGCGCTTGACTTCGATCGCCGCGATCAGCGGGCTGTAGAGCTGGAAGGTGCGCTCGACGCCTTCGCCGTTCGAGATCTTGCGCACGATGAAGCTCGAATTGAGCCCGCGGTTGCGCTTGGCGATGACGACGCCTTCGTAGGCCTGCAGACGCTTGCGCGTGCCTTCGACGACGCTCACGCTGACGATCACGGTGTCGCCCGGCGCGAAGGCCGGCACCTTCTTGTCGAGGCGAGCGATTTCTTCCTGCTCGAGGGTTTGGATCAGATCCACGGTTTTCTCCAGGCGATCGTGCCGCCGCATCTTGCTATTGGGAGCCGCGGCGGTCGCGGCAGGGCAGGCAGAGGATCGAAAAGCTCGAAATTATAGCTTCAGCGCAGCGATGAATTTTTCGTCCGCCGCCGACAGCAGGCCCGCGGCGCGCGCGGCGGCGATCAGATCGGGCCGACGCTTCGCGCTGAGCAGCAGCGACTGCTCGCGCCGCCAGCGCGCGATCTCGGCATGGTGGCCGCCAAGCAGCACCGGCGGCACCGGATGATCGCCGTCCGCCGCCCGCCAGTTCTCGGGCCGGCTGTAATGCGGGCAGTCGAGCAGGCCGGCCGAGAAGCTGTCCTGCTCGTGCGATTGCGCGTCCCCCAGCACACCCGGCTGCAGGCGCGCGATCGCGTCGAGCAGCGCCAGCGCGGGCAGTTCCCCACCCGAGAGAACGAAGTCGCCAAGGCTCAGTTCGAGCGTGACGTGGCGGTCGATGAAGCGCTGATCGACGCCTTCGTAGCGCCCGCACAGCAGCACCGCGCCGACGCCGGATGCCCACTCGCGCACCAGCGCCTGATCGATGCGCCGCCCGGCCGGGCTGAAGAGCACGACCGGCGCCGGGTGGGCTTCGCTGCGCGCTTCGCGCACCGCCTGCAGTGCGCGCTCGAGCGGTTCGGCAAGCAGCACCATGCCGGGGCCGCCGCCATAGGGCCGGTCGTCGACCCGCCGGTAAGCGTTGTCGGCGAAATCGCGCAGCGGCCACAGCTTGACGTCGAGTTGCGCGCTCTCGAAGGCGCGCCGCGTGACGCCCAGCGTCAGATGCGGCCCGAACAGTTCGGGAAAGAGCGTGATGACGTCGAATCGCATCGCTCGCGCGCTGCAGGTTCAGTAGTCCAGGCCCCAGTCGACGACGATGCGCCGCTGCGCGAGCATCACCTCGTCGACGTAGGCAGAGACGAAGGGGATCAGTCTCTCGTCGTCCTCGGCGCCTGCGCCTGTCTCGGCAGCCGGGCGCGCGACACGCAGGACGCTGTGCGGGCCGGTATCGATCAGCCCGGCAACCGTACCGAGCGCCTCGCCCTGCCGGTTGACGACCGCGAGGCCGATCAGATCGACCCAGTAATACTCGTCCGGCGCGGGGCTCGGGAAACTGCCGCGCGAGACGAAGACCCGCGCTCCGCGCAGTCGCTCGGCCGTCGTGCGGTCGTCGATATCGCCGACCTGCGCGATCACGCCGTCGCCATGATCCCTGGCCTGCACGATGCGCAGGAGCCTCGGCAGCGGCGGCTCGCCCGGTCGGCGCACGCCTTCGGGCGGCGCGAGAAACCAGCGCTTGGAGGAAAAGAGCGCCTGCGGATCGCCGGCGTAGGGCTGGACCTTGATCCAGCCCTTCACGCCCCAGGCGCCTGCGATGCTGCCCACTTCGACCGCATCGTCCGGCCACGCCGGGGGCTCGTCGTCGCTCATCGCGACCGCGGATGTCGAACCGTCAGGCGGCGGCCTTGGCCTGCGCCACGAGGCGCGCCACCGTCGGCGAGAGCTGTGCGCCGTGGCCGGCCCAATATTCGACGCGATCGAACGCGACGCGCAGCGGCTGCTCGCCGCCGGACGCGACCGGGTTGTAGAAACCCACGCGCTCGATGAAGCGCCCGTCGCGGCGGACGCGCGAATCGGCAACCACGATATTGAAGAACGGACGCTTCTTGGCGCCGCCACGGGCAAGTCGGATGACGACCATGATGTTGATTTCCTCGGGAACTTGACTCGTGTCCGGACGATCCGGGGACACGCCGGACCGGCCGAACCAGGGCGGCCGACGCACTCGGCCACGGGCTCTCGGCACCGTAGATACGCCCACGGCCAGCGCAGTCCTCGCGGACCGGGCGGGCAGCAAGCCAGCACCACAACCGGGCATTATAAACTTGCCGCGCCCAGCACAAGACCGGCCATGAACGCCCTGCCCCTGACGATCCGCCCGAGCGAAGCGCCCGACGTTGCCGCCATCACGGCGATCTACGCCTGGCACGTCCATCACGGCAGCGGCACCTTCGAACTCGACGCCCCCGACGCCGCCGAGACCGCGCGCCGCCGCAACGACGTGCTCGGCAAGGGCCTGCCCTGGCTGGTCGCCGAACAGCGCGGGCGCGTGGTCGGCTACGCCTATGCCAACCCTTTCCGCGCGCGTCCGGCGTACCGCTTCTGCGTCGAGGACTCGATCTACCTTGACCCTGCCGCGCAGGGCCGCGGCATCGGACGCCTGCTGCTCGCCGAACTGCTGGCGCGCTGCCAGGCACGCGGCGCGCGCCAGATGCTGGCCGTGATCGGCGACTCGGCGAACGCGGCGTCGATCGGCGTGCACCGCGCGCTCGGCTTTCGGGTGGTCGGTCTGCTGCGCGACAGTGGCTGGAAGTTCGAGCGCTGGGTCGATGTCGTGATCATGCAGCGCGCCCTCGGCGCCGGTGCGCGCAGCGCACCCGCCGCCGACGCATGAGCGCGGCCACGCACGGCGCGGGCAAGTCCAAGACGCTCGCGACCTGGATCGCGATCATCGGCGGCGCCTTCGGCCTGCATCGCTTCTATCTGCATGGCGCGCGCGACATCGCGGGCTGGCTCTACCCGCTGCCGAGCCTCGTCGGCCTGTACGGCGTGCACCGGATGCAATCGCTCGGTCAGGACGACCGGCTTGCATGGGTGCTGATCCCCTGGCTCGGCCTGACCCTGACCGCTGCGATGCTCTCGGCGCTCGTCCACGCGCTCAGCGCCGACGAGAAATGGAACGCGCGCTACAACCTGGTCGGTCCGGCCTCGCGCAGCGGCTGGGGAACGGTGATCGGCGCCATCGTCGCGCTGATGCTCGGCGCGGGCGTGCTGATGGCGACGATCGCCTTCAGCGCGCAGCGCTTCTACGAGTTCCAGGCCGACGCATCCGCTGCGAGCGGGCGATGATCAATCGAACAGATTGAGGCTGACCCAGTAGAACAGCCCGGCCGCGAAAGCCGATGCCGGGATCGTGAAGATCCAGGCCCAGACGATCGAACCGGCCGTTCCCCAGCGCACCGCCGACGCGCGCCGCACGGAGCCGACGCCGACGATCGCGCCGGTGATGGTGTGCGTGGTCGACACCGGAATGCCGAGCGCCGAGGCCAGAAACAGCGTGATCGCGCCGCCCGATTCGGCGCAGAAGCCCCCGACCGGCCTGAGCTTCGTGATGCGCTGGCCCATCGTCTTGACGATGCGCCAGCCGCCGAACATCGTGCCCAGGCCGATCGCCAGATAGCAGCTCCAGATCACCCAGTTCGGCGGATAGGCCTCGGTCGCATCGGTATACCCGGTCGCGATCAGCAGCATCCAGATGATGCCGATCGTCTTCTGCGCATCGTTGCCGCCGTGTCCCAGGCTGTACATGCCGGCCGACACGAGCTGCGCGTGCCGAAAGAAATTGTCGACCCGCAGCGGCGACGTGCGTCTGAACAGCCACGCGACGGCCACCATCATCATCCCGCCGAGCACGAAGCCGAGCAGCGGCGAGACGAAGATGAAGAGCACCGTCTTCACGATGCCGCCGGCGATCAGCACGCTCGCGCCCGCCTTGACGACGACCGCGCCGACGATGCCGCCGATCAAGGCGTGCGACGAACTCGACGGGATGCCGTACCACCAGGTGACGATGTTCCAGAAGATCGCGCCGAGCAGCGCGCCGAAGACGACATGGTGGTCGACGATGCCCGGATCGACGATGCCCTTGCCGACCGTCGCCGCGACCTTCAGGTGGAAGACGAAGATCGCCAGCACGTTGAAGAATGCAGCGAAGGCGACCGCCGTCTGCGGCTTGAGCACGCCGGTGGAGACGACCGTCGCGATCGAATTGGCGGCGTCGTGAAAGCCGTTCATGAAATCGAACGCGATCGCGATCGCGACCAGCATCACGACGACCCAGAAGGCCACCTGCACCGTCGCCATGCACGGCTCAGGAATTCTCGAGGACGATGCCCTCGATCAGGTTGGCGACATCTTCGCAGCGGTCGGTGATCGCTTCGAGCTGCTCGTAGATGGCCTTGAGCTTGATCAGCTCGCGAACATCGGTCTCCTCGCGAAAGAGCTTCGAGAGCGCGGCGCGCATCGCACCGTCGGCATCCGACTCGAGACGGTCGATCTCCTCGCAGGTCTTGATCGCCGCTTCCGCCACCGACGGCGTGGAAAGCTTGGGCAGCATCGACACCGCATGCTGAACGCGCTCGCAGCATCTCGCGCTGAGTTCGCCCAGGCGCAGCACCTCGTCGGTCACCGCCCGCACGTCGTACAGCAGCAGGGTCTCGCTCGCATCCTGCAGCAGATCGAGGATATCGTCCATCGTATCGATCAGGCCGAGGATCTGCTCGCGATCGATCGGCGTGATGAACGTCGTGTGCAGCAGCCGGTGCATCTCGGCCGTGATGCGATCGGCGGTGCGCTCGGCGTGGCCCACCTGGTTCGCGTATTGCTCGCGCAGGCCGGGATCGGGATAGTTCTCGATCATCAGCATGAAGGCGCGCGCGCCTTCGACGATGTGCGTGCCGTGCTGCTCGAACAACTCGAAGAAGTTGCCTTCGCGCGGCAACAGCTTTCCAAAGAACATGCAATCTCCCGGGGATGGCACTGGTGCACGATCCGCCGCATCCAGCCGCCCGGGCGGAAGTTTATCGCTCCCGATAGGGCCCTCTTCGGCAACCGCGCCGGAACACGCGAGCTTCAGCGCGGCGCCGGCAGCATCCGCGCCAACGTGTTGTCGCGCAGCACGTAGTGATGAAACAACGCCGCCGCCGCGTGCAGGCCGATCAGGTAGTAGCCGGCGGTACCGATCGTCTCGTGGATATCCTTCAGCGACCGGTACAGACCCTTGTCCGGCCCGATCAGCAGCGGCAACTGCATGCCGTAGAACGCGACCGGATCGCCCTTGGCGCTCACGGCAAACCAGCCGAGCAGCGGCATGCCGATCATGAAGGCGTAGAGCGCCAGATGCATCGCCTCGGCGAGTCGCTGCTGCCACGCCGGCGGCGCGGGCGCGATGCGCGGCGCCGGCCCGGACACAAGACGCGCCGTGAGCCGGAGTGCGACCAGCGCGAGCACGCTCATACCGAGGGCGAAGTGCCAGATCTTCAAGTCCGCCCGTAGCGCACTGCCCTTCTCCGCCAGATCATGCAGGTTGATCGCCGCATAGACGCCGATCAGCAACAGCAGCATCAGCCAGTGCATGGCTATGGAGAGCGTCGCGTAGCGATCGGTCGTATTTCTCCAGTTCATGCGACCCCCTCACTGGCGTTCGGTCGTTTGGCGCGCGGTGGACGCCAGCAGGCGGCGGTTCCGATCCACACCTCGCGTCGGTCATGAATCTGATACCCGCGCAGGTCGCGATGGTCGCCCCGCGCATCGGTGCGGCAGTCGCCGCGCGCGTCGCGCTGGCTCGCCCGGCCGTGGCCCGAGTGATCGCGCGCCGCGAGGGCCGATCCGCTCGTCGATACCGTCGCCACCGCGATCACCGCCAGCAGATGGTTCGAAGTCATCATATCTCCTCCACTCGGCAAATCCGGCCGTCGAGGACCGTGCCGGCAGTCTGATCCACGGCATCTGAACGGCGCGTGAATGCGGCGTTCATCCTTCGTCTCGACCGGTCGCGCCGAACGGTCCGCATGCCAGTTCGTACGCCCGAACTCCACCGGCAGCCATGCACGACCGGACATATTGCGACGCTGCCGCTTGTCGCCTATCGTTAATACTTGCATCGCAATACCATATTAGCGAACGATCCGCCCATGAGCACCACCCTGCACGCCAGCGCCCCAGCGCAGGCCGGCGCAAATGCCGTGCGCCAGGTTTCGACCTATTGCTACAACTGCGTCTCCGGCCCCGACCTGCTCAACGTGAAGGTCGAAGGCGGCGTCGCGACCGAGGTCAGCCCCAATTTCAACGGGCGCGGGCTCTACCCGGGCAACGGCAAGCCCTGCGTCAAGGCGTATGGGTTGATCCAGAAGACATATCACCCGGATCGCATCCTGACGCCGATGAAGCGCACCAACCCCAAGAAGGGCATGGATCAGGATCCCGGGTTCGTGCCGATCTCGTGGGACGAGGCGCTCGACATCGTGGCCGCCAGGCTCGTCGACATCCGCGCGCGCGGGCTGCTCGACGACGAGAAGCTGCCGCGCCTGGCGCTCACGCTCGGGCACGGCGGCACGCCGGCCAACTACATGGGCACCTTCCCGGCCTTCATCGCCGCCTGGGGGCCGATGGACTTCAGCTTCGGCTCGGGCCAGGGCGTCAAATGCGTGCACTCCGAGCATCTGTACGGCGAATACTGGCACCGCGCATTCACGGTGTCGGCCGATACGCCGCACTGCAACTACATCGTCTCGTTCGGCGCCAACGTCGAGGTCACCGGCGGCGTCTGCGCCGTATCCCGCCACGCGGATGCGCGCGTGCGCGGCGCCAAGCGGGTGCAGATCGAGCCGCATCTGTCGGTCACCGCGGCCGCGTCGGCCGAGTGGATCCCGATCAAGCCGAAGACCGACCCGGCCTTCATGTTCGCGATGATCCACGTCCTCCTGCACGAGGTCGCGCGCGACAAGCTCGACCTGCCGTTTCTGCGCGACGTCACGTCGTCGCCTTATCTCGTCGGCCCGCAGGGCTACTTCCTGCGCGAGCGCGCAACGCTCAAACCGCTGGTGTGGGACGCGCGCAGCGCGCGCGCGCAGCCGCACGATGCGCCGGACATCGAGCCCGCGCTGGACGGCGAGTTCGACCTGACCGAGGTCGTCGAGGTCGGCGCCGACGACGAGCGCTGGGACTACCCCGGCGTGAAGGGCGTCACCTCGTTCACCAAGCTCGCCCTGCACATGCGCGAATACAGCCCCGAGTGGGCGAGCGCGCTGTGCGACGTGCCGACCGCCAAGATCCGCCAGGTGGCGCAGGAATACGTCGCGCAGGCCTGCGTCGGCCAGACGCGCGAGGTCGACGGCGTCGCGCTGCCCTATCGTCCGGTGGCGGTGACGCTCGGCAAGACCGTCAACAACGGCTGGGGCGCGTACGAATGCTGCTGGGCGCGCACGCTGCTGGCGGTGCTCGTCGGCGCGCTCGAGGTGCCCGGCGGCATTCTCGGCACGACGGTGCGCATCAACAGCCCGCGCGAGGACAGGCACAAGAGCGTGCAGCCGGGACCCGACGGCTTCATGCTCAACAAGCTCAACCCGACGACGAAGGACAAGTGGCTGCGCCAGCCGACCGGCCGCAATGCGCACCGCACGCTCGTGCCGCTGTCGGGCAACAGCGGCGCGTGGAGCCAGTCGCTCGGCCCGTCGCACCTGGCGTGGATGTTCCAGACCCACGCGCCGAAGAACTGGCCGCGCCCGACCGCGCCCGACATCTGGTTTGCCTACCGCACGAATCCGTCGATCTCGTTCTGGGACACGCACAACGTGGCGGAGACGATCGCGCGCTTCCCGTTCACGGTGTGCTTCGCCTACGTGCCCGACGAGACGAACCACATGGCCGACATCCTGCTGCCCGACGCGACCGACCTCGAGTCGACGCAGCTGATCCGCCTGGGCAAGACCAAGTTCATGGAGCAGTACTGGGAGCATCAGGGCTACGTGCTGCGCCAGCCGGCCGTCGCGCCGCAGGGCGAGGCGCGCGACTTCACCTGGATCGCGACCGAACTGGCGCGCCGCACCGGCCTGCTCGAGCCCTACAACGCGGCGATCAACCGCGGCATCTTCGGCGCCCCGCTGAAGGCCGAGGGGCGCGACTTCAGCCTCGCCGAGGATCAGGTGCACAGCGTCGATGCGATCTGGGACGCGATCTGCCTTTCCGCCAGCCACGAGCTGACCGGCGGCGCGGCGGCGCACGGCCTGGACTGGTTCAAGGAGCACGGGCTGCTGACCAAGCCGTATCCGCGCATGGGCTGGTATCTGTACCCGACGATGCGGGCGCAGAACGTGCGCTTCGAGCTGCCGTACCAGGAGCGGCTGATGCGATCCGGCAAGGAACTCGGCGCACGCCTGCACGACGCCGGCATCGACTGGTGGGACGCCCAGCTCAACGAATACCAGCCGCTGCCGCAGTGGCACGATTTCCCCGGCGTCTGGGAGCAGGATCTGGTGCGCCGCGGGCTCGACCCCGCGGACTATCCGTACTGGCTGATCACGACCAAGAGCATGCAGTACCACGCCGGCGGCAACGCATCGATCCAGCTGATGGACGAAGTCTCGGGCAACGTGCGCGGGCACCACGGCGTCATGATCAATGCCGGCGTCGCGCGCGATCTCGGCATCGACGACGGCGATACGCTCGAGGTGAGCTCGGCGATCGGCACCACACAGGGCCCGGCGATCGTCGTGCAGGGCATCCGCCCGGACACGCTCGTGATGGTCGGCCAGTTCGACTACTGGGCGACGCCCTACGCGAAGAACCTGAAGTCGCCGAGCCTGAATACGATCGCGCCGATGTCGCTCGCGCTGACCGACGCCACCGGCTCCGGCGCCGATATCGTGCGCGTCTCGATCAAGCGCGCGCGCACGCGCTGAAGGGCGAATCCGGATGCAACGCGAAGCGATCTCGGCCCTCGCCGATCTGGTTGCGCCCGCGCGCGGCATGCGCTCGGTGATCGCGCAGCGCTTCGAGGCGGCGGGCACCGCTGCATCGGACGAAGGCTGCTGGGTGGTCGAGGAGATGGCCTTGCGCATAGAGGTGCAGGACGTCGGCGACTACACGCTGATGTGCACCCCCACCGGGTCGGGCCAGGCCGCAGGCTACCTCGCGGCCGACGGCCCGCTCGGCGACGTGCAGGAACCCGGCGCGCTGGCGCTGGCGGCGGGCTTCTTGCTGACCGAGGGCCTGATCGACGGCCTCGGTGACGTCACGGCGATGGCGCTGTGCCCCGAATCGTCGAGCCGCGTGCAGGTGCGGCTCGCCGATCCGGGGCGCGTGCGCAGCGTGCGGCGCAGCGGCCTCGTGACGAGTTCGTGCGGGGTGTGCGCGAATGTCGACGGTCTGGTCGAACTCGGCGACGGCGCGACGCCCGTCGAGCACCGGCTCGCGATCTCGGCCGACACCTTGCAGCAGCACATGCTGACGATGCGCTCGCGCCAGGCGATCTTCGGCCGTACCGGCGGCACCCACGCGGCGGCGCTGTTCGCCGCCGACGGCCGGCTGCTCGCGCTGGCCGAGGACCTCGGCCGCCACAACGCACTCGACAAGGTGATCGGCCACTGCCTGCTGCACGGCCTGCCGGCGCGCGGCGGCTGCGTGACGCTGTCGGGCCGCATCAGCCTCGAGATGATCACGAAGGCGGTGCGCGCCGGCATCGAGCTCGTCGCCGCCGTGTCGGCGCCGTCGTCGATGGCGATCGAAGCCGCGCAGCGCGTCGGCATCACACTGTGCGGCTTCGTGCGCGGCGACCGCCTGACGACATTCAGCCATCCGCAGCGTCTGCACGACGTGCCTTGAATAGCCCACTTGCGCGTGCCGGCACCGGAGCGTCGGCGTGCGCCGCCTAGGTGCCGCGCGCCGCCGAGCCGGGACTGCGCCGTCCGGTCGAGCCGGCGATCCGCTCGACCGGCTGAGTCGCGACGCCCGACAGCAGATCGGCGACCCGGCCGCGCCCCGGAATCGAAAGCGCCGGCGCCAGTTCGGCGAGCGGCGCGAGCACGAAGGCGCGCCTATGCAGGCGCGGATGCGGCAGCGTCAGCTCGGGGGTATCGATCTGCGCATCGCCGTACAGCAGCAGGTCTAGATCGAGCGTACGCGGCGCGTTCACATGCGGCCGCTCGCGGCCATGCCGCCCTTCGATCGCGTGCAGGTGGGCGAGCAATTCGTGGGCGTCCAGCCCGGTCTCGAGCCAGGCGACGGCGTTCAGGTAGTCCGGCCCGCCGGCGTCAATGGGCGCCGTGCGGTAGAGCGACGAACGCGCCTTCAGCCTTGTGTGCGGCAGCGCGGCGAGGGCGGCGAATGCCGCATCCAGCGTGGCCCGGGTGTCGCCCAGATTGGCCCCGAGTCCGATCCAGGCCGGGCACCGCGCGCGGTCCGGCGGCGGTGGCGACATGCGAATCCGCTCAGGATGCGGAAGCCGGCGCCGACGCGCCTTGCGCGTCGGCCGGCTTGCGGCGTCGGCGCCGCCTGCGGCGTGCCGGCGCGGCGGCTTCGCCGGTCGGCGCGTCCCCCGCCGGCACGTCCCCCGCCGGCTCGCTGCCCGCCGGCTCGGGAGCCGCCGCTTGGGGCACCGGCCCGGCGGCTGGCGCGCTCGCGCGCCGTCCGCGCGACGCTGCGCGCCGCGGCGGGCCTTGTTCGCGTGCGAGCTCGATCAGCGCACGGCGCTCGTCGTCGCTGCCGAGCGAAAAATCCTCCCACCATTCGGCGAGTTCGGGCGCCACCTCGCCGGCGTCGGCACGCAGGCGAAGAAAGTCGAAGCCGGCCCGAAAGCGCGGCTGCTCGACGAGCGCGAACGGCGCATTGCCCGATCGACGCTCGAATCTGGGCTGCATGAGCCAGATCTCGCGCATATCGGCGCCGAGCTTGCCGCGGCCCGAGATGTCGCCGACGCGCGCCTCGAAGACCGCCTCCAGCGCCTGTTGCAGTGCCGGGAACGGCGCCTCGCCGCGCTCCTTGTTGCTCTGCCAGCCACCGAGCACCTCGTGCCACAGCATGCAGGCGAGCAGAAAGCTCGGTGCGACCGGCTTGCCTTCGCCGACGCGCCGATCGGTATCGGCAAGCGCGAGCTGCACGAAGCGGTGCGGACCGTTGCCGCCGTCGTCGGCGAGCACGAGGTCGAGGATCGGGAAGATGCCCTGGCGCGCACCGACCAGGCCCTGCGCGCGCAACACCTCGAGGCTCTTGGCTGCATGGCCGGTCTGCAGCAGCTTGATCATCTCGTCGAACATCCGCGACGGCGGCTGGTTCGCGAGCAGCGCAGCCATCTCGCCGATCGGCGCGCGCGTCTTGGCCTCGATCGTGAAATCGAGCTTGGCGGCGAAGCGCACCGCGCGCAGGATGCGCACCGGGTCTTCGCGGTAGCGCGTCACCGGGTCGCCGATCATGCGCAGCAGCTTCTTCTGCGCGTCGCGCAGACCGTGGTGGTAGTCGACGACGGTCTCGGTCAGCGGGTCGTAGTACATCGCGTTGACGGTGAAGTCGCGGCGCGCGGCATCCTCGATCTGCGGACCCCAGACGTTGTCGCGCAGCACGCGGCCCTCGGCGTCGACGACGTGGCTCTTGCCGGCGAGTTCGGCGCGCGAGGTCTTCTCGTTGCCGCTGACATGCTCGGCATCGGCCGCGGCAAGCGCGGCGCGGAAGGTCGAGACTTCGATCACCTCGTGGTCGCGCCCGCGGCCGTAGACGACGTGGACGATGCGAAAGCGCCGGCCGATGATGAAGGCGCGCCGAAAGAGCGCCTTCACCTGCTCGGGCGTCGCGTCGGTCGCGACGTCGAAATCCTTCGGCCGCCGGCCGAGCAGCAGGTCGCGCACCGCGCCGCCGACGACATAGGCCTCGTGGCCGGCGTCCTTCAAGGTCTGCACCACCTTCACCGCGTTCTTGTCGAGCAGTTCGAGGTCGATGCCGTGTTCCGCGCGCGCCACCTCGACGCGCTTGCCGAGCGCCGTCTTGCCGGCCGCGCCGCCTGGCGTCTTGCCAAGCAGCTTGTCGATAAATTTTCTGATCATGCGTCGAACAGTCTCAAGATGCGCCAGTGACGCTCGCGGGCCAGCGCCTCGAGCGCGGGCGAGGGGTTGGTCGCGACCGGATGGTCGGCCCGCTCGAGCAGCGGCAGGTCGTTCGGTGAATCGCTGTAGACGGTGATCGATTCGAAATCACTCCAGTCGCGATCCATGCCTCGCAGCCACTCGCCGACGCGCGTGACCTTGCCCTCGCGGTAGCTCGGCGTGCCCTCGATGGCGCCGGTGATGGTACCGCCTGGCGCGCGCTCGAGGCGCACCGCGATCAGATGCTCGATGCCGAACGCGGCGGCGATCGGCGCGGTGACGAAGTCGTTGGTCGCCGTCACCATGCAAAGCAGATCGCCGCGCTCGCGGTGCCCGCGCACGAGCGCGAGGGCGGCAGGCTCGATCGCCGGTGCGATCACCTCGCGCATGAAACGGGCGTGGGCCCAGGCAAGCGTGGCCGGATCGCGCTCCCGCAGCGGCGCAGTGACGAAGGCGACGTAGGCGTGGATATCGAGCTGCCCGCGCTTGTAATCCTCGTAGAAGGCATCGTTGCCGGCGCGAAATGCCTGCGCGTCGACCCAGCCGAGGCGAATCAGGAACTCGCCCCAGGCATGATCCGAGTCGATCGGCAGCAGGGTCTGGTCGAGATCGAACAGGCACAGACGGGTCGGCTTCACGGGCCTTCCTCCTCGAGCATCTTCCTGAGCAGGGGGACGGTCACCGCACGCCGGCTGGCGAGGGCAAACTCGTCGAGCCGATCGAGCAGCGCCATCAGCTGCGTCAGGTCGCGTGCGAAACGCGTCAACAGATGGTCGAGCACCTCGTCGCCGAGCCGGACGCCGCGCCGGTCCGCCTCGCGGCGCAGCACGGCGCGCACTTGACTCTCGGCCAACGGCTGCAATGCGAACACGAGCCCCCAGCCGAGCCGGGTGCGAAGGTCCTCGCGCAGCGGCAGATCGACCGGCGGCAGCGCCCCGGCCGCGACGATCGCAATCGCTGCCGTGCTGGCCTGCACGAAGAGCGCGAAGGCGGCCTGCTGGCGGGCGGTGTCAAATGCATCGCAGTCGTCGAGCACGACGAGGGCCACGCGTTCGTCGAAGGCCCACGGCAGCGCGACGGCCGGTCCGAACCACGCGACCCGCTCGCCCCGCGCCTGCCAGGCGAGCGCGAGCGCGCGCAGCAGATGCGTCTTGCCGCTGCCCGTCGGCCCCCAGAGGTAGACCGGCGCCGATGGCGGCGCGAGCTGGCGCAGGTGCTCGAGCGCGGCGCGGTTCGCGCCCGCCAGATAGGTCTCGAAGCTGCACTCGGGCGGCGGCGCGATGGCGAGCGGGATCTGCCTCATCGCGGCGGGGCGCATGGCGGCAACGCGTTCAGTTGGGCTTCCAGTGATGACGGATAGGCGGCTTGGCGCGGACGGCCGCCGGGGCGCCGGCCTGCGCCCGGGGCGGGCCGCGCGTTGCGATTTGCAGCCGCGGCGGCCAGGATGCGGCCCGTAGAATCGGCGAAATTCTACCGGCCGCCCGCCGCGGCCCGCGCCCGCATGCCCCAAGCCCCGCTTTCCTACCGCGACGCGGGCGTCGACATCGACGCCGGCGACGCCCTCGTGGAGCGCATCAAGCCGCTGGCGCGGCGCACGCTGCGCGACGGCGTGCTCGGCGGCATCGGCGGCTTCGGCGCCCTCTTCGAGGTGCCGAAGCGCTTTCGCGAGCCGGTACTCGTCAGCGGCACCGACGGCGTCGGCACCAAGTTGAAGCTCGCCTTCGAGTGGGACGCACACGACGGCGTCGGCATCGATCTCGTCGCGATGAGCGTGAACGACGTCCTCGTGCAGGGCGCCGAGCCGCTCTTCTTCCTCGACTATTTCGCCTGCGGCAAGCTCGACGTCGATACCGCGGCGCGCGTCGTCGCCGGCATCGCGCGCGGCTGCGAGGAATCGGGCTGCGCGCTGATCGGCGGCGAGACGGCCGAGATGCCGGGCATGTACCCGGCGGGCGAATACGACCTTGCCGGCTTTTGCGTCGGCGCGGTCGACAAGAGCGCGATCGTCGACGGCCGCGAGATCGCCGTCGGCGACGTGGTCCTCGGTCTGGCGTCGAGCGGCATCCATTCGAACGGCTATTCGCTCGTGCGCCGGATCGTCGAACGCGCCGGGTCCAGCGGTGCCGGCCTGCCGGCGATGCTCGACGGCATGCCGTTTCGCGAGCGCGTGATGATGCCCACAAGGCTCTACGTCAAGCCGGTGCTCGCGACGCTGCGCGAGCTGCGCATCAAGGGCATGTCGCACATTACCGGCGGCGGGCTGGTCGAGAATATTCCGCGCTGCCTGCCCGCGGCCTGCAAGGTGGTGCTGGACAAGCGCAGCTGGCCGTTGCCCGAAGTCTTCTCGTGGTTGCAGCGCGAAGGCGGCGTTGCCGAGGCCGAGATGCATCGCACCTTCAACTGCGGCATCGGCTTCGTCGTCATCGTCGCCGCGGCGGATGCCGAGCGCGCCGGCGCGCTGCTCGCGGCGCAGGGGCAGACCGCATTTCGAATCGGCCGCGTCGAGGCCCGGCAGGCCGACGAAGCCGCGACCCAGGTCGTCTGACCCGGCTTGCCGCGTCAGTGCAGCCGCGGCGGCGTTGCGCGGCGCAGTTCGGCGAGCCGGTCGACGAGCGCGCGCCGATCCTGCGCCTGCGGCCGGTGTTCGAGGTAGGTGGCAAGATCCTGCGCCGCCTCGACGGTGCGGCCGAGTTCGGCGTACGTCAGCCCGCGGTCGCGCTGTTCTTCCCAGTCCTGCGGCAGCAGCACGACCAGGCGCTCCTGCACCGCCAGCAACGGCAGCCAATCCTCGTTGCCGCGGTGGATTTCCTTGAGGTTGCGCAGCATGCGCGCGACGACATCGCGCGCCGAGGCCGATTGCAGGAAGAGCCCGAGCGGCATCTCGTCCTCGTCGGCCAGTCCGTGGCGCTGCCGGTAGGGCTCGAGCATCTCGGCCAGATCCTCGCGCGACAGCGAGCGGCCGTTGAACGGATCGATCAGTACCTCGCCCTGCTTCTGCCCCTGGTTCAGGCGCAGCTTGACGAGGAAGTGCCCGGGAAACGACACACCGCGCGCGCGCAGGCCGATCTGCTGCGCGAACTCGATGTAGAGCACGGCGAGCGTGATCGGAATGCCGCGCCGCGACTTCAGGACCAGATGCAGGTAGCTGTTGCGCTCATCGTAGTAGTCGTTCACGTTGCCGGCGAAGCCGAGTTCGTGAAAGAAGAAGCGGTTCAGCAGCCGCAGCCGCTGCAGCGGCACGGCGTCGGCCGGCACGCGGCGGCACAGCCTGGCGCCGAGGGCGTCGATCTCGGCGAGCACCGCCTGCACGTCGAGTTGCGGGTGAGCGTCCTGCGCAATGCTCACCGCGGCCTCGACGAGCGACAGGCTTTCGTCCTCCGCCACCAGCGTGGTGAAGTAGTCGAGCGCACTCGGGATCGCGAATTGCAGCGGACCTGGCATGGCGCCAGTGTAGGCCACCGCCGCGGCCGCCGCGCGGCACTTGCGCACGCCGCGCGACGCGCGATCAGGCGCGCCGTGCGAACTGTCGCAGCGGCAGGCCGAGCAGGAGCAGCGCGCCGAAATACACCACCGCGGCCGCGGCAAGCGAGGCAGCGAGCAGGCCGATGCGCAGCGCCGGCTGTGCGCCCAGGGCCACCCAGTCGATCGCACGCGCCGCGAACGCGAGGCCCGCACCCATCGACGCGGTCGCGACAACGACCCGCCCGGCAAATCCCGGCCAGCCCGGCGACGGCCGGTAGACGCCGCTGCGGCGCAGCCCGACGAGCAGCAGCGCCGAATTGCAAAGCGCGGCCAGGCCGATCGACAGCGCGAGCCCGGCGTGGCCGAGCCAGGGCACGAATGCGAGGTTCATGAGCTGCGTCAGCACCAGCATCGCGATCGCGATGCGCACCGGCGTCTTGATATCCTGGCGCGCATAGAAGCCGGGCGCGAGCACCTTCACCCCGATCAGCCCCATGAGGCCGACGCCGTAGCCCATCAGCGCGCGCACCGTCATCTGCACGTCCTGCGGATCGAAGGCGCCATAGTTGTAGAGGCTCGCGACGAGCGGCGCCGGAAAGACGATCAGCGCCATCGCGCACGGCAGCGCGAGCAGCACGACGAGCCGCAAACCCCAGTCGAGCAGGCCCGAGTAGGCCGCATCGTCGCCGCTGCCCTGCGCCGCCGAGAGTTGCGGCAGCAGGACGACGCCGAGCGCGACGCCGAGCAGCGCGGTCGGAAACTCCATCAGGCGATCGGCGTAGGTCAGCCACGAGACGGCGCCGACGCCGACGTGCGACGCGATCTGGGTATTGATCAGCAGCGACAACTGCGCGACCGAAACACCGAGCAGTGCCGGCAGCATGAGCTGCAGGATGCGGCGCAGGCCGGGATGGTCGAGCGCCGCACGCATGCCGGCCACCGACAGCGCGATGCGCGGGAAGGCGCCGATCCGCATCAGCGCCGGCACCTGCAGCGCGAGCTGCGCGACACCGCCCGCCATCACGCCGACCGCCAGCGCGTAGATCGGCGCGATCCCCCAGTCGCGAAAGCGCGGCACGAGCAGCCACGCCGCGGCGATCACGCACAGGTTGAGCAGCACCGGCGTCACGGCCGGAATCGCGAATCGCTTCCAGGTATTGAGGACGCCGGCCGACAGCGCGACGAGCGACATGCAAGCGATATACGGGAACATCAGCCGCGTCATCAGGACCGCGTCGTCGAACGCCGCGAGTCCCGACGCCATCAGCCAGACGACTACCGGCGCGAGGGCGACACCGAGCACGCTGAGCCCCAGCAGCAGCCAGAACAGCACGCTCGCGACGGCGTCGATCAGACGCTGCGTGATCTCGTCGCCATCGCGGCTGCGTGTCGCGGCGAGGATGGGTACGAAGGCTTGCGAGAACGCACCTTCCGCAAACAGGCGGCGCAGCAGATTGGGGATCCGAAACGCGACGTTGAAGGCGTCGGTCGCGGCGCTCGCGCCAAACGTCGCCGCGATGATCAACTCGCGCGCCAGCCCCGTGATGCGCGAGGCGAGCGTGAACAGCGAGACGGTGGAGGCAGCGCGCAGCAGGTTCATCGGGACCTTGTCGGGGCGGCGCGCAGGCCCGCCGCGGCGGCGCGGCTGCCCGGCCAGTGGCGTGCGCTGCAACGCAACCGTTGCGCCGCCGGCGGCTTGCGGCCGGGCGCGGGCGGCTCGGATTCGGTGCCGGATTATAGGAACGGCGCCCCTGCACCGGGGCCCGAAGAAGTCGGTTCATCCGGTCGTCCGACGCAAAATGCTATACTTTGCGGCTTCGCTCTACCCGTACAGCATCCAGCATGGCCACCTCGACCAAAGCCAAGAAGAAGACCGTCCGCATCGCGTCGGGCTTGAAGCGCGTCCGCCAGGACGTGAAGCTCAACGCGGCGAATACCGCATTGCGCTCGAAGTTCCGCACCGTCATCAAGAATGTGCAGAAGGCCGTCGCGGCCGGCGACAAGGCCAAGGCCGCCGAGCTCTTCAAGACCGCGCAGCCGGTGATCGACTCGATCGCCGACAAGGATATCTTCCACAAGAACAAGGCCGCGCGCCACAAGAGCCGGCTGTCGGCCAAGATCAAGGCGATGTCCGCGCCGGCCTGAGACTTCACCCGCCGCAACGACGAGGCCCGCATTCGCGGGCCTCTTCATTTCTGGCGCCACATCGACGCCGCGCAGGCGCCGCCGGCCGTCATTGGGTCGGCACGTCGGGCAGCAGGCAGGCTTCGAACGTCTGCAGGTCGTTGTCGCGGGCGAAATTCATCACGAAGTCCCACGCCATCGGCTCGACGTCGCGCAGCGCCTCGTTGACGATCACGCACTTCACGCCGTCGATCGTATTGGGCACGCAGTAGGGCGAGTAGCCGATGCGCGCCCCGATGGCGCCGACCGTTCCCTCCGGCCGGAAGCACGACATCGCACCCGCCAAGCGCTCGGCCCAGTCGCTCGGGCGAAAGACCTTGCCCGCGCGGGTCAGGCCCTGGATGAAGATCTCGCGCGGCGGATTCGGTTTCATGCAGTTCGGTGGAACGACTCGCAGCGGCCAGAACGGACGCTGCACCCACAGCGCTCTCGCGGCCGGGCGCTGACGGGGCGCTATTGTGCCTCGTCTTTGTTGCGGCGCAGCATCAAGAGCCGATTTGGCATGGCGGTTCATGCTCCCGATTTCGACTCCCGCAGGCGTCACCTTAGAATCATTCCGGCGCGGGATGGGGCTTTCGCCCCGCCCGGGCCATTTTTTTCGCCGGAGTCCGCATGAAAGCCAACGCCAAGACGATGCCGCCCTCGGAACCGCACGTGATGCAGACCTACGGGCGGGTGCCGATCGCGCTGTCGCACGGAAAAGGCTGCTGGCTGTGGGATACCGAGGGCCGAAAATATCTGGACGGGCTCGGCGGGATCGCCGTCAATACGCTCGGCCATGCCCACCCGAAGCTCGTGCCGGCGCTGCAGGACCAGATTGCCAAGCTGATCCACACCTCGAACTACTATTTCGTGCCGCTGCAGGAGCAGCTCGCCGCCAAGCTGTGCGAACTCTCGGGCCTGTCCAAGGTGTTCTTCTGCAACTCCGGGCTCGAGGCGAACGAGGCGGCGCTCAAGATCGCGCGCAAGTTCGGCCACGACAAGGGCATCGAGCGGCCCGAGATCGTCGTCTACGAGCGGGCGTTTCACGGCCGATCGATCGCGACGCTGTCGGCCACCGGCAACCCGAAGATCCAGGCCGGCTTCGGCCCGCTCGTCGAGGGCTTCGTGCGCGTGGCGCTCAACGATGCGGCGGCGCTCGACGAGGTCGCGCGCACGCATCCGAACGTGACCGCTGTCTTCCTCGAGGTGATCCAGGGCGAAGGCGGGATCAACCAGGCGACGATCGAGTACCTGCGCGCGGTGCGCCGCATCTGCGACGCCAACGGCTGGCTGCTGATGCTCGACGAGGTGCAGTGCGGCATGGGCCGCACCGGCAAGTGGTTCGCGCACCAATGGGCCGGCATCCAGCCCGACGTGATGCCGCTCGCCAAGGGCCTGGGCTCGGGGGTGCCGATCGGCGCCGTCGTCTGCGGGCCGCGCGCGGCCGACGTCTTCGGCCCCGGCAACCACGGCACGACCTTCGGCGGCAATCCGCTTGCGATGCGCGCCGGCGTCGAGACGATTCGCATCATGGAAGAGGACGACCTGCTGCGTAACGCCGCGCGCGTCGGCGAAGTGCTCAAGGGCGGCCTCGAGAAGGAGCTTGCCGGCGTCGCGGGCGTCGTCGAGATTCGCGGCCAGGGCCTGATGCTCGGCATCGAACTCGATCGGCCGTGCGGCGCGCTGCTCGGCCTTGCGGCACAGGCCGGGCTCCTGATCAGTGTGACCGCCGATCGCGTCATCCGCCTCGTGCCGTCGCTGATCCTGTCGGCCGACGAGGCGCGGCAGATGGTCGCGATCCTGTGCCGGCTCGTGAAGGACTTCCTCGCCGCGCCCGCGCCATGAAACCCGGCATGAGTCTCATCAAGCACTACCTGCAGTTCAAGGACTTTCGCGCCGAGGAGTACGCCTACCTGCTCGAGCGCGCCGCGCTCATCAAGCGCCGCTTCAAGAACTACGAGAAGTACCAGCCGCTCGTCGATCGCACGCTGGCGATGATCTTCGAGAAGGCGAGCACGCGCACCCGCGTCAGCTTCGAAGCCGGCATGTACCAGCTCGGCGGCACGGTGCTGAACCTGACGACCGGCGACACCCAGCTCGGCCGCGCCGAGCCGGTCGAGGACAGCGCGCGCGTCATCAGCCGGATGGTCGACATCGTCATGATCCGCACCTTCGAGCAGGCCAAGCTCGAGGCCTTCGCGGCGCATTCGCGGGTGCCGGTCATCAACGGCCTGACGAACGAATACCACCCCTGCCAGATCCTCGCCGACGTCTTCACCTTCATCGAGCACCGCGGCTCGATCGCCGGCAAGGTCGTCGCCTGGGTCGGCGACGGCAACAACATGGCCAACACCTGGGCGCAGGCGGCCGACATCCTCGGCTTCACGCTGCACGTCAGCACGCCCGACGGCTACGAGATCGATCCAGCCGTCGCCGGCGTCGCCGACAAGGGCTGCCTGCGCGTCTTCAACCACCCGCTCGACGCCTGCGCCGACGCCCACCTCGTGACGACGGACGTCTGGACCAGCATGGGCTACGAGGCCGAGAACGAGGCGCGCATGAAGGCCTTCGTTGACTGGCGCGTCGACGCCGACATGATGGCCGCCGCGCGCCCCGACGCGCTCTTCATGCACTGCCTGCCGGCGCATCGCGGCGAGGAAGTCGAAGCCGAAGTCATCGACGGCCCCCAATCCGTCGTCTGGGACGAGGCAGAGAACAGGATGCACGTGCAAAAGGCGTTGATGGAATATCTGCTGCTCGGACGGATCGGCTGATTCCGATCACGTGCATCCTGTTCCGGCGCAGGCTCACATCGCGCAGCGATGTGAAGGCGCGCAGCGCCGGGCCGAAGCCACAACAGGATGCACGTGCAAAAGGCGTTGATGGAGTATCTGCTGCTCGGGCGCATCGGCTGAACGCAGCCGCCGCGCGGCGCGCGGGTCAATCGCGAACGAACAAGGTCACGAGCGGCTCGTCGCCCTGCTGCGCGCTGCAGTGGCCGTGCAGCGTGGGGTCGAAGACCGCACCCTTCGGCAGCAGGTCGGCCGAGTGGAAGTGCTCTCCGGCGCCGAAGACACGCCGGCTGCCGTCGTGCAGCCCGATCTCCATCCGCCCGCCGAGGATGAAGACCCACTGCGGATGCTCGGTGCAGTGGAACTCGCTTCGAAAACCGACCGGGCTTCTGCGCAACTGGTAGCCCCCACTCGCCATCAGCGCCGACAGCCGCGCCTGCGGCTTGCCCTGATCGAGGGCGATGCGTTCCTCGCGGAATACGGCCCGGCCGTCGGGCCCGGTGACGAGGCAGACCTTGACGAAATCTTCCATCGCTGACTCCACGCACCAGCAGACGGCTGGCGCTCACACGATCATAGGTTCGCGCGCCGCCGCGATCGGCGCCAGACGGCGCCGTAGACGAGCGCGTTGAACGCGACCAGCGCGACGCCAAGCCCGATCTGGACGCCGCGCCCCAACGGCCCCTGCACGGCAGGCGGATAGATGATCGCGATCAGGTAGTGCTCGATGAACGAATCCCGATAGACGCCGCCGCCGGCCGCCTCGCGCAACGCGTTCTCGAGCGGCGTCAGCGGGCAGACTTCGCCGGCGAGCACGACCCATGCACCCCAGGCGAGCGCCGGCAGGTGCAGCCAGGCGAGCCGCGGCCAGCGCAACGCCGCAAGCCCGCCAACAACGACGAAGGCGACGAAGGCCAGATGCAGCACGAGCACGGCATCGGCGAGCAGGCGGTAGGGCATGGTGCGCTGCGCCGGATCGGAGCAAGTGCTCCGAGCCCGGCACTTTCAACGGGCGGCAACACGCCGCGCATGCCCATTACAACGCAAGCGAGCGGCGGATCGCCTTGCGCGTCCCGCCGCTCATCATCGGCGCGCTGCGCGCCGCGTCCGATCAGCCGAGCTTGACCGGCACGAAGATGCGCTGGCCGTCGCGCTCGACGAGCAGCGCGACGCTCTTCGGTTTGCTCTGCATCACGCCGCGCACCTGCTCGATCGAGCCGACCGGCTGGCCGTTGATCGCGAGCAGCACGTCGCCCTGCGTCAGGCCGGCGCGCGCCGCCGGGCCGGCGACGCCTTCGATCAGCAGGCCCTGTTCGATCTTGGCCTGCTTGCGCTCGTCCGGCGTCAGCGGGCGCAGTGCGAGGCCGAGCTGCCCGGGCTGTACCTCGCCGCCGGCGCTGGCCACCGTCTTGCCGCTTTCCTCGGCGCTGCCGAGCTTGGCGTCGATCTCCATCGGCTTGCGGTCGCGCCACACGGTGAGCTTGACCTTCTCGCCCGGCGTCGCCATGCCGATGCGGCTCGACAGCGACCCGGAGCCGATGATCGGCTCGCCGTTCACCGAGGTCACGACGTCGCCCGGCTTCAGGCCGGCCGCCGCGGCGGCGCTGCCCGGCGAGACGCTCGCGACGAGCGCGCCGTCGGGCTTGTCGAGGCCGAACGACTGCGCGAGCGTCTGGTTCAGGTCCTGGATCGTGACGCCCAGGCGCGCGTGTTGCGCCTTGCCGGTGGCGACGATCTCGTTCTTCACCTTCAGCGCGACGTTGATCGGGATCGCGAACGACAAGCCCTGATAGCCGCCCGATTGCGAATAGATCTGCGCATTGATGCCGACCACCGCACCGCTGCCGTCGAACAGCGGCCCGCCCGAATTACCCGGATTGACCGCCGCATCGGTCTGGATGAAGGGCACCGCGCCGTCACCCGGCAGCGAACGGCCCTTGGCGCTGACGATGCCCTGCGTCGCCGTCTCCTCGAAGCCGAACGGCGAGCCGATAGCGAGCACCGGGTCGCCGACCTGCACCTGGCTGGCGTCGCCCAGGCGCACCGTCGGCAGGTCCTTGGCGTCGATGCGCAGCACGGCGACGTCGGTCACCGGGTCGGCGCCGAGCACCTTGGCCTTGAACTCGCGGCGGTCGCTCAACTTGACGATCACTTCCTTCGCCTCGTTGACGACGTGCGCGTTGGTCAGGATCAGGCCGTCGCTGCTGATGATGAAGCCGGAGCCCTGGCCGCGAAACGGCGTCGAATCACCCCGGCCCTGCCCCGGCATGCCCGGGAATCCGGGGAAGCCTGGGAAGCCCGGGAAGCCGCGCAACTGCGGCGGAATGCGGGGGTCGCCCTGCATATCTTCGGCGTCCGCCTTGTGCATGCCCGAGACCGTCACGCCGACGACCGCCGGCGAGGCCTGCTGCACGATCGCGCGGAAGTTCGGCGTTGCGCCGGCCGCCAGCGGCGCCACCGGCGCGGGTGGAACGACGCCCGTCGTCGCGGGCGATGCGGCGGCGACGGTCGTCGTCTTCGCCAGCCACTGGCCGGGGTTCAGGCTGAACGCGGACGTGGTGCCGACGGCGACGAGGCCGGCAGCGGCCAAGGCATAGGCGAGGGGCTTGAGCGTCATGGAAACGATCCTCTGGGTGCGGTAAGGGGACGCGGCGCATCCCGACAGCCAAAGGCTAGGTGCGCGCGGTTAGGAGTGGGTTAGCCGATGATGAAGCGACGATTAAGGCGCGTCCATACCGCTGCAGGGATGCGGCATCTAGCGCCCGACCGCGCTCAGATCGGGCAACGAAGTCATGCCGACGGCACCGTCCGTGACCAGGACGGATTCAGATTCGACTTCGCGGTGTTCTCTCCACCGCTATTCAAACTAGGGGGGTGAGCCTCGTTCCATCTAGACGCGAGTCAAGGCTTTGCCTAGAGTGGCAGCCACGCCCGAAGTGGGTTCAAGGAGGTTGACGTGACATTGCTTCGTTCGTCTGCGTTTGCTGCCGCCATGCTCGCCTTGACACCGGCGATTGCTGCTGACATTACCTGGAGCACCGGTCCGCAGTTCGGTGGCCCGACCGGGTATCTCGGAATCCTGACCAACGGTACGCTGATCGAGGCGGTCCACCTGGCTGGCACCAATGGCGCACCGACGACGGTCGATCCGGGCGGGCTGAACCTGACCTTCGCGACGGTGGACAGCCCGTGGTTCAACGCGACCTTCAGTGACCCGCCCAACGGTATCGGTGATGCGGCCTGGTCCGCCATCGTCGCCAACTTCGAGTGGCAGGTCGGCACCGACGTTGATGCGCCGACCTTTCTCACCGGACTGACGCCTGGCGCTACATACCAAGTGCAGTTCTTTGCCGGCCGCTCGCACACCTGTTGCGGCGCCCGCACGCAGACCTTCGGCGACGGCAACGGCCACTTCTCGGATCCCATCGCGTTCACGCCGGGCAGTTACGTCAGCGTCGTCGGCACCTTTGTCGCAGATGCCGGCACCCAGCACATCGTGTTCGACGACAGCAGCAACAACCCGCTGTTGGCCGCTTATGTGCTGCGCGAGGTGTCGGCCGTTCCGGAGCCGTCGAGCGTCGCGCTGGTGCTGGCCGGTTTGGTGGGCCTTGTTGCCAAGAAAGTGCGGCGCGCCTAGTTTCACCGGGCATCCGAGCCCAAGAGAAGGCTCTGGCGCCGCCAGTGAGGTCGGCGGTGGCCGGAGCACGGCGCATTGACTCACTGGCCGGCCGCCGGCCAGATCACTGCCTGCCAATGCCGCATAGCTTCGCCGATAGGTGATCTCGCCGGCTTGCCTAGGCTGGAGTGGACTTCGGCGGGCATCGGCAGCGGGCGCATGCTTGCCACCAATGCGGTGATGTTAGGGTGCGCGACTTCGTTCCTTCGATGCTCGGCGCCGGCGCCTTTCGAACGCATGCCCGCAGCCTCGCTCGCAGATAGAGCCGAAGCGCGCAATAGCTCACCTGTCCGGATCGCATCGGGATTGAACCGACTGCGACGCCGCGCGGCGGGTCCGCGATCTGCAACGAGTCGTCCGGCTGTGCCAAGGGCGCGCGAGTAAAATGCGCCGCCGCCCCCGCCAGACGCGAGTCGGCGGACGCACCCTACACAGCCACCGCCGAGCGGTCAGGAACCGAAGCACCACGCACCATGTCAGGCGCACTCAGCAACCAGGTTGCGCTCGTCAGCGGCGCGGCCCGCGGCATCGGCCGCGCGGTCGCGTTGAAGCTCGCCGCCGCCGGCTGCGACATCGCCGCCAACTACTACAACAGCGCCGACGAGGCCGAGGCGCTGTGCGCCGAGATCCGCTCCATGGGCCGGCGCGCGGTCGCAATCCAGGCGAGCGTCGGCATCCCGGCGAGCGTCGACGAACTCTTCGTCGAGTTGCGCAAGCACTTCGACCGCATCGACATCATCGTCAGCAACGCGGCGAGCGGCGTCTTGAAGCCGACGACCGAGATGACGCTCAAGCACTGGCGCTGGTGCATGGAGACGAATGCGCTCGCGCTCAACCTGCTCGCGCAGCGCGCGCTGCCGCTGATTCCGGCCGGCAGCGGTCGCATCATCGCGCTCTCCAGCCTGGGCGCGTCGCGCGCGATGCCCCACTACGGCTTCATCGGCGCGTCCAAGGCGGCGCTCGAGGCGCTGGTGCGCTCGCTCGCGCAGGAACTCGGGCCGCGCGGCATCCGCGTCAATACGGTGAGCGCCGGCGTCGTCGATACCGACGCCCTCGCCTACTTCCCGAACCGCGACGAGGTGCTCGCCGGCTTCGCCGCGCGGACCCCCGCCGGCCCGGTGCTGACGCCGCAGGACGTGGCCGATGCGGTCTACCTGCTGTGCCTGCCCGAAGCCCGCATGATCAACGGCGCGACGCTCATGGTCGATGGCGGCTTTGCCATCTCCGGCTGACATGGCCAGCACCTCGGGCATTGCAGGCAAGGTCGCGATCGTCACCGGCGGCAGCCGCGGCATCGGCCGCGCGATCGCGCTGCGCCTGGCCGCCGACGGCGCCGACGTGACCATCTTCTATCGCGGCAACCAGGCCGCCGCCGACGAGGTCGTCGCCGCGGCGTCCGCCGCCGGCCACAAGGTCAGCGCCGAGCAGCTCGACATCCGCGGCGCGGCCGACTGCGCAGCAGCCGTCGAACGCATCGCCGACCGCGCGGGGCGCATCGACATCCTCGTCAACAACGCCGGCGTCACGCGCGACAACCCGCTTGCCGCATTCGACGACGCCGATGTCGCCGATGTGCTCGAAACCAACGTGACCGGCGTCTTCAACATGGCGCGCGCCGTCGTGCCGTACATGACGTCACAGCGCTCGGGCGCGATCATCAACCTGAGTTCGGTCGCAGGCGACAAGGGCGGGCGTGGGCAGACCAATTACGCCGCGAGCAAGGGCGCGATCAACGCCTTCACGCGCGCGCTCGCGGTCGAGCTCGCGCCGCGCAAGGTGCGCGTGAATGCCGTCGCGCCGGGCGTGATCGAGACCGAGATGTCGGCCGAGGTGCGCGACCTTGCGGGCGAGCAGGTGCTCTCCCGCATCCTGCTGCGCCGCTGGGGTCGGCCCGAGGAAGTCGCCGATGCGGTATGGTTTCTCGCGTCGGACCACGCCGCCTACGTGACCGGCCAGGTTCTGAGCGTCGACGGCGGTTTCAAAATGGAGTGAGAACACAAATGACGACACCGATCACCAAGGAAGAAATCAACGCGGTCTTTCCGACCGTTGCGCAAACCATGGCCGACGCGCTCGGCTGCGATCTCGAGGACATCAAGCTCGACGTCTCGCTGATCGAGGGGCTGGACGCCGAATCGATCGACTTTCTCGACATGGTGTTTCGCCTCGAGCGCGCCTTCAAGATCAAGATCCCGCGCGGCAAGATCGTCGAGAACGCGCGCGGCACGCTTTCCGAGGCCGAGTTCGAAAGCGGCGGCGTCGTCACCGACGCCGGCATGGCGCAGTTGCGCGCGTATCTCACCGAGATTCCGGCCGAGCGCTTCAAGACGCCGATGAAGGCGAAGGACATTCCGCGCCTGTTCACGCCCGAGACCTTCTGCAA
>JACSRM010000082.1 GCA_014879745.1 Burkholderiaceae bacterium
AGCGCGCTGCGCGCGCCGACCCCGGCGCTGCGCTCCTCGTCGCCGCACAAATCGCCCCTGCCGGGTGCCGCCTGCCGCGAGGGCAGCGTGGGAGTGTGTTCGGCGTATGCCAACGCCGGTTCTGCGAAGTCGGTGCGGAGCGGGCCGCGACGCGCTGCGAAGTACCGCAGGGCAGTCGGCACCAAGCGCGGCGCCACAGTACGCCAGTGTCAGGTGTCGAGTCTTGCGTCGAGCCGGTCGACGACCTCGCGCGCTGTGACGATGGCGATGCCCTGATGGGCGCCGATTGGCAGAAGATGCTTGCGGTCGCCGGTGACGATCAACTCGGCACGTGCGGCGACGGCCGCGGCGATGACGTGATCGTCGTCGGCGTCGTTCGCCACCACGCGTGGCACGCTGGCCGGCATCACCAGGCTGACGAGTGCTGTGTAGTGAGCGATCAGCGCTGCGATGCTTGTCTCGAAAGCGGCGATACGCGCCGTGAACTTCGAGTGGCCCAGCGTCTGGGCGAGTTCATCGAGCAGCACCGTGCTGCTGTAGAGATCGACCTCGCCCTCGGCGGCCGCTTGCAGCAGGCGCAGCGGCGGGCCGTTCCACAGCATCCCGGCGACCACGACATTCGTATCGAGCACCAGCCGCAGCGAAGGCGGCTGCTGCGCTGAAGGCGGCATCAACGCGTCTCGCGCAGCCGCCGCTCAGCGCGCACCTTGCGCACCGCCTCGACGATCTCCTGCTCGATCTCGGGTGTGAGTTCCTCTTGTGGCCCGCGCTGCCACATCGCTTGCAGCGCCTCGCCTGCGCGGCGCCGCAACTGCTCGCGCAGCATCGCCTCCATCGCCTCGGCTGACAGCAGCCCCGCGTTGGCCGCCTTCTGCGCCAGCTCGTCAGGCAAGTCGATCTGCACGGTCGTCATGGCGTGTTCCTTGAGTTCTGCGCCTGAGGAAGCTCTGCACAAATGATGCTGCGCGGTATCGGGCCTGACGCTGAAGGCCCGCCGGCGCCGATTCGATTTTGATCCTGCCGAGCGAGCAATGACCGAGGGATGGAAGCCGGCGGCATGCCATCCGGCCGTGAGCAAGTGTAGACCGTTGCCAGCGGCGCACTCAGCCAGCACCACTGCGTGAGCGCCGCCGGCGCCGGCGCTGCACTTCGGCAGCACCGAACTCGCCCGCGTGCGCCGTATCTTGAGGCTGCAGCACGACTTCGACGCCAAACGGCAAAGCGTTGGCGTGATGCTCGACCTGATCGACGAGGGCGAGCGCTTTCACGCGAAGTTGCGAAGGGCAGGGCTCGGGGACAGCGATCTGCAGGTCCGGGAACGCAGTACTCAGCTGCTCGCTCTGGATGCAATGCGATCGGAGTCGAATCCCTCTACAAGCCCAAGGCGGTCACGGCCGCAGCGCACAAGCTGGCGCGACTGATCTACGCGATGCTGACCAAGGTCGAGCAATACACCGACCGCGGCCAAGCCTAGTACGAAGAGCGTTGTCGCCAGCGCGTCGTGGCCAACCTCAACCGCCGTGCCCAGCAACTCAACAAGCAGGTCGTCCCGATCGCCGCGCAAACCTGAATAACGATCGACGAATCAGCTACTTGGACGGAGTTTCTTGAGAGAGTTACATCTGTCATAGGTCTGCCAACCTCTTCATCAGGTTGCGATACACGTTGACGAACCGATCGACCTTCTCGTCCAGCGAGTAGAAGCCCGCTGAGTCGACGCCGTGCACTTCGTCAAGCTTGAGCGCTCTGCGAATTCTCTTCACTTCTCCAACCTGCAACTGAAAGTCTGCGCGTGGGCGGCCTGTCTTTACTACGTGCCCTGCGCGTTTGATCTTGATGTAGTTCCCTTCCGGCTTCTCAAACTCGCAACCGAGCTCTTCGAGCACCGCGCATAGCTCCTTGAACTGGATGACCGTGTCACCAAGGATGCGAGGCCTGGTATGCGCACGGATCCAAGCGGCGACTGCTCCAACTTCGGCGTCGACCGTCCGCTTCTCATTCGCTCCAAGTGCAATTTCATGCGAAGCGACGGATCGGGCGAGTTGGTAGAGTTCGTCTTCTCCTGCGCCAACGAGCAACGTCTTGTTCTTGTCGAGGAAGACCAGTAGCGAAACCAGTGCGGTGCGCTTGTTGCCGTTCTCGAATGCGTGACTCATGGCTACGCCATAGAAGAGCGTTGCCCCGACATCGGCAACCGTGTTGTACTTGTAGACGCCGCCTCCCCCTGTGCTTTGACGGAACACCGCGCTCGAGAGCTTGTCAGGATGCAGTGGCTCTGTAAGACCGAAAGCGTCTTGCGTGGCGATTGCCAAGGTAGCCATGCGTCGGCGGATAAGCAGAACTTCGTCTTCGGTCAGTCTTTGGATCTCGGCCATGTTCGAATGCTTGGTCGTTGGCTGGATTGGCTAACGTGTTCTGACCGGCAGCATTGCAGCACACGCACCGCCGAGCGCGCAAGTTGCGCCATCGCCCGTGTTCGGGGCGCGTCCTTGACGGGCTGACCGGATAGGCGCACGCGCCGTCGAGTTCGCCTCGCCGAAACGTCGGCTTGTTCATTCAGTTGCACGCCTGAAGCCGACCTGCTTCGTTTGACCTGATCGCAAACCCGTATCAGACCCCTGTAAGCGCAGGGTCCAGAATCGGGCCGTTGCGACTGCAGGGAGACCGCGCCATGTTCCAGCGCCTTGCCGCGCAGCGCCTGCTGGCGTTGTTCGTGTTCGGCTGGTTGATGTTCA
>JACSRM010000081.1 GCA_014879745.1 Burkholderiaceae bacterium
AGCGCTTGCGCTTCAGCGTAGGCTCATATCGCGTCAGCGATGTGATGCCGGAGCTAAAGCCGGATCCGCAGCGGTCGCTTGGAAAGACCCGGTTCATGCGTCGCGGGTGGCGCGCAGCGCAATAGACCACTGAAATGACGCCCGCATCCCGCGGCCATCGGAGCGCGAACGCATGACCATCCAAAGCCTTTCGGCAGCGCAGGCGATGGGCGAGCTCGAGCGCTTCGGCGCCGTGATCGACGCCCGCTCGCCGGCCGAATTCGCGCACGATCATCTGCCGGGCGCCGTCAACTGGCCGGTGCTCGACGACGAGGAACGCCGGCTCGTCGGCATCGAGTACGCGCAGGTTTCCGCCTTCGAGGCGAGGAAGCGCGGCGCCGCACTCGTCGCGAAGAATATCGCCGCGCACATCGAGCGCGAGGTGATGGACAAGGGAAAGGACTGGCGGCCGCTCGTCTATTGCTGGCGCGGTGGCCAGCGCTCGGGATCGATGGCGTGGTTCCTGGACCAGATGGGATTTCGCACCTACGTCCTCGCCGGAGGCTACAAGGCGTTTCGGGCCGCGGTCCGCGCCGAGCTGGCCGAGCTGCCCGCGCGGATCGGCTTCGAGGTCGTCTGCGGTCGCACCGGCAGCGGCAAGACGCGCCTGCTCGGCGCGCTGCGCGATGCTGGCGCGCAAGTGCTCGATCTGGAAGGCCTCGCACGCCATCGCGGCTCGGTGCTCGGCGTCGTGCCGGGCTGCGCGCAGCCGTCGCAGAAGGCGTTCGAGACCGCCCTGTGGGACGTGCTTCGACGCTTCGATCCGCAACAACCCGTATTCGTCGAGAGCGAGAGCAAGAAGATCGGCAACTTGCGCGTGCCCGAGGCAGTGATCGAGCGCATGCGCGCGAGCGCGCGCTGCCTGCACGTCGAGATGCCCGACGCCGGTCGGCTCGCGCTGCTGCAGGAGGACTACGCCTTTCTCGCTGCGGATCCCGGACTGTTCTGCCGTCTGCTCGACGGGCTCGTCGCGCTGCGCGGGCGCGAAACCGTCGCGTACTGGCAGCAGCGCGTTCGCGCCGGCGCAGTCGCCGAGGTCTTCGGCGAGCTGATGCGGCTCCACTACGACCCCGGCTACGAGCGCTCGATGCGCGCCAACTTCACCGGCTTCGCCGCAGCCGAAACCGTCCGCCTCGAAGACGGCTCCCCGCCCGCACTCGCCGCCGCCGCCAAGCGATTGCTCGTCCGCGCCACATGAACAAAGGCCGGCAAAGCCGGCCTTCGTCCTTCTGACTGGAGCCCCCTCGCGGAGGGGGCCGGGGGGAGCGAAACGTTCACCCGTAGGGATGAGCGGCGAAGCCGCTCATCCCCTCGCGGAGGGGGCCGGGGGAGCGAAACGTTCACCCGCAGGGATGAGCGGCGAAGCCGCTCATCCCATATGCAACCCGCCGTTGACCGAGAAGTCGGCACCGGTCGCGAAACCCGATTCCTCGGACGCGACCCACGACACGATCGACGCGATGTCATCGGGCGTGCCTAGGCGCTTGACCGGAATGCCGGCGACGATCTTGTCGAGCACGTCCTGGCGGATCGCCTTCACCATATCGGTCGCGATATAGCCCGGGCTCACGGTATTGACCGTCACGCCCTTGTTCGCCACTTCCTGGGCGAGCGCCATCGTGAAGCCGTGCATGCCGGCCTTCGCCGCCGAGTAGTTGGTCTGGCCGAACTGGCCCTTCTCGCCGTTCACCGACGAGATGTTGATGACGCGGCCCCAGCCCTTGTCGAGCATGCCATCGATGACCTGCTTGGTGACGTTGAAGAGGCTCGTCAGATTCGTCTCGATCACCGCATCCCAGTCGGCGCGGCTCATCTTGCGGAACATGCCGTCGCGCGTGATGCCGGCGTTGTTGACGAGGACGTCGACGACGCCATGCTCGGCCTTCACCTTGTCGAACGCGGCGACCGTCGAATCCCAGTCGCCGACATTGCCGACCGAGGCGATGAAGTCGAAGCCGAGCGCCTTCTGCTCGCCGAGCCACTTCGCGAAGTCACGGCTCGGGCCGCAACCGGCGATCACCTTGAAGCCGTCCTTCGACAGGCGCTGGCACATCGTCGTTCCGATGCCGCCCATGCCGCCGGTCACGTAGGCAAGTTTCTGAGCCATGTCTGTCTCTCCTTCTGTGGGTGATGGATGGGAATGCGAATTGCGGCGGCCTCAGGCGCTCGCCTTGACTTTCACGTAGCGGCCGGGCGCCGCCTCGGTGGGCTTGTACTGCCGGTTGCCGGGCGCGCGCGGCGCGCTGACCTGCTTGCCGGCGTGGCCCGCGAGCCAGGCCGACCATTCGGGCCACCAGCTGCCGGGCTTTTCCTGCGCGGCGCCGAACCAATCGCTCGCGTTCTTCGGCAGCGGCGCGTTGGCCGGCGTGACCCAGTAGTTGCGCTTCTTCTTGGCCGGCGGATTGATGACGCCGGCGATATGGCCCGACGCGCCGAGCACGAAGCGCTTCTTGCCTTTGAGCGCGCGGGTGCTGAGGTAGGCGCCGTCCCACGGCACGATGTGGTCCTCGCGCGAGGCGTAGATGAAGACCGGCGCATCGAACGATCCGAGGTCGACCGGCACGCCGCAGGTGGTCGCCGCGCCGGGTTCGACAAGGCGGTTTTCGAGATAGGTGTTGCGCAGGTACCAGCAGTACATCGGCCCCGGCAGGTTCGTGCCGTCGCCGTTCCAGTACAGCAGATCGAACGGCGGC
>JACSRM010000080.1 GCA_014879745.1 Burkholderiaceae bacterium
TGCACCATCTTGATGAACTGCTTCAACATCTGCTCGGTGACGGTGAAGTCGGCGATCACGCCGTCCTTCATCGGGCGGATCGCCTCGATATTGCCGGGCACCTTGCCGAGCATCGCCTTCGCTTCGGCGCCGACCGCCTGGATCGTCTTCTTGCCGTGCGGGCCGCCTTCGTGGCGGATGGCGACGACCGAGGGTTCGTCCAGCACGATGCCCTTGCCGCGAACGTAGATCAGCGTATTGGCGGTGCCGAGGTCGATTGCGAGGTCAGTGGAGAAATAGCGGCGCAGGGAAGCAAACATGAATCGGAAGTCGGTGTGCGGGTGGCGTCGGACGCAGTCGGCGCGCGGGCGTCGGGCGCCGCGGAACGCGCATCGCAGGGACTATTGACCCGCGTCGGCTACTGCCTGGCCGGCGCCGGGGACGTGTCTGGCGCAGCCCGGTCGGGCGCCGGTCCTGCGCGTCGCAACGCGCATTGTCGGCATCGGCAGGGGCTGTGGATAACCGGAGATAATACCTCAAGCCCCTGCATTTACCGCAGGTTGGCGGTGCCTCCGGGAGCCATCGCCAGTCCTGATTTCGCGAACCGATTGCCCATGCCGTTGCGCCCCGAAGACGTGAGCCGAATCGCCGACCTGGCCCGGCTCGAACTCGACCCGCAGGAAGCCTCGGCGATGCTCGCGCAGCTCAACGGCTTCTTTGCGATCGTCGAGCGCATGAGCGCGGTCGATACCCGCGGCGTCGAGCCGCTGTATACGCCGCTGGCCGCCGTCGGCACGGTGCCGCTGCGTCTGCGCGACGACGTCGTGACCGAGGGCGACCGCCGCGAGGCGAACCAGCGCAGCGCGCCGGCGGTCGAGGATGGCCTCTTCCTCGTACCGCAGGTGATCGAGTAGCGCCGCGATGACCGCCACCCTCCACACCCGGGGCGTCGCCGAACTCGGCCGCCTGCTCGCCGCGGGCGAGGCGTCGAGCGTCGAGATCACGTCACATCTGCTCGCACGCGTTTCGAAGTACGAACAACTCGGCGCCTTCCTGTACGTCGACGAGGAAGGCGCGCTGGCCGCGGCACGCGCCGCCGATGCGCGCCGGGCGGCCGGCGAGCGCGGACTGCTGCTGGGCGTGCCGCTCGCGCACAAGGATATCTTCGTCACCGCGGCGCAGCCGACGACCGCGGGCTCGCGGATGCTCGCCGGCTACGCGAGCCCGTTCGATGCGACCATCGTCGAGCGGCTCGGATCCGGCGAACCGGGCGGCACGCCCGGGGCCGGCATGGTGACGCTCGGCAAGCTCAACTGCGACGAATTCGCGATGGGCTCGACGAACGAGAACTCCGCCTTCGGCCGCGTCGCCAATCCTTGGGATGCGACGCGCGTTCCGGGCGGTTCGTCGGGCGGCTCGGCGGCGGCGGTCGCCGCGCGGCTGCTGCCGGCGGCGACCGGCACCGACACCGGCGGATCGATCCGCCAGCCGGCGAGCTTTACCGGCGTCACCGGCATCAAGCCGACCTACGGCGTGTGCTCGCGCCACGGCATGATCGCCTTCGCGTCCAGCCTCGACCAGGCCGGGCCCTTCGCGCGCAGCGCCGAGGACTGCGCGCTGCTGCTGTCGGCGATGAGCGGCTTCGACGCGCGCGATTCGACGAGCGCGCAACGCCCGCCGCAGGACTTTCACGCCGCGCTGTCGAAGGCGCGCGACGGCGCGAGCGGCGCGCGCCCGCTCGCCGGGCTGCGCATCGGGCTGCCGGCCGAGTTCTTCCCGGCGGTGCTGGCCGCCGACGTGGACGGCGCGCTGCGCGCCGCGCTGCGCGAGTTCGAATCGCTCGGCGCGACGCTCGTCGATGTGAGCCTGCCGCGCACCGAGCTGTCGATCCCGGTCTACTACATCATCGCGCCGGCCGAGGCGAGCTCGAACCTGTCGCGCTTCGACGGCGTCAAATTCGGCCATCGCGCCGCGCATTACGCCGACCTGCAGGACATGTACCGCAAGACGCGCGCCGAGGGGTTCGGCGCGGAAGTCAAGCGCCGCATCATGATCGGCACCTATGTGCTGTCGCACGGCTACTACGACGCCTACTACCTGCAGGCGCAGAAGCTGCGCCGCATGATCGCCGACGACTTCCAGGCGTGCTTCCGGCAGTGCGACGTGATCGCCGGCCCGGTCGCGCCGAGCGTCGCGTGGCCGGCCGGCACGCAAAGCGCGGATCCGGTCGCCGCGTATCTGGCCGACATCTTCACGCTGCCGGCGAGCCTCGCCGGCCTGCCCGGCATGAGCGTTCCCGCCGGCTTCGGCGATGCCGGCATGCCGGTCGGCCTGCAGTTGATCGGCAACTATTTCGACGAAGGCACGCTGCTGCACGCGGCGCATGCGTTCCAGCAGGCGACCGATTGGCACCGGCGCGCGCCCCAGGGGTTCGACGCATGAACCCGAAGCCGCCGCTGATCCACGGCTACGAGGTCGTCATCGGCCTCGAGACGCATGCCCAGTTGTCGACGGCGAGCAAGGCGTTCAGTGGCTCGTCGACACGCTTCGGCGCGGCGCCGAATACGCAGGCGTCGGCGGTCGATCTGGCGCTGCCGGGAACGCTGCCGGTACTGAACCGCGGCGCCGTCGAGCGCGCGATCCGCTTCGGCCTCGCGGTCGGCGCGACGGTAGCAAAGCAGTCGATCTTCGCGCGCAAGAACTACTTCTATCCCGACCTGCCCAAGGGCTACCAGATCAGCCAGTACGAG
>JACSRM010000489.1 GCA_014879745.1 Burkholderiaceae bacterium
GGTGCTGCTGCAGTTCCTGATCGAGGCGGTGGTGCTGGCCGCGCTGGGCGGCGTGGTCGGCGTGCTGCTTGCCGCGCTGGCCAGCGTCGGGCTGGCGCAGCTGATGCAGGTGCCGGTGCAGTTCAACCCCGGCATCAACGCGCTGGCGCTCGGCTTCTCGGCGGCGATCGGCGTGATCTTCGGCTACTTCCCGGCGCGCCGCGCGGCGCGGCTGGATCCGATCGAGGCATTGCGGCACGAGTGATGCCGGGCGGCGTTCAGACGCCGAGCATCCAGCCGCCGCTGTCCACCGGCAGCATCCCGGCATCTCACTTGGCGACGCTTGCGCCGCCGGAGGTGGTGGCCAGAAGGCAGGCACCGGGGAGCAGGCAACCACAGGTCCGCGCGCGAGAGGGCGATGGCGGCGCCGTGCGCGGCGGCAGGCGCAGCAGCATAGGATGCGCGAATGCTGCTGACCGGCGTCACCGTCTTCCTCAGTGCCTTCCTGCTGTTCCTGGTGCAGCCGGTCATCGCCAAGCTGATCCTGCCGCGCTTCGGCGGCAGCGTGGCGGTGTGGGCCACCTGCCTGGTGTTCTTTCAGGCGGCGCTGCTGCTCGGCTATGCCTTCGCCCACCAGCTGGTGCGGCGCGACCACAGCCGCGCCTGGCGCTACGCACACGTCGCGCTGCTGCTGGGCAGCTTGGCGCTGCTGCCGATCGTGCCAGTGACGCCGTGGCCGGGTGCACAGGGCGCCGAGCCGGCGCTGCAGATCCTGGCGCTGCTGGCGCTGACCATCGGCTTGCCGTTCACGCTGCTGGCGATGACCAGCCCGCTGCTGCAGGCCTGGCGTGCGGGCGAGAGCCGCAACCCGTACCGGCTGTTCGCGGTCTCGAACGCGGCCTCACTGGCCGCGCTGCTGGCCTATCCGTGGGCGGTCGAACCCTGGCTGCCGGCGACCACGCAGGGCGTCGTCTGGTCGGCGGCCTACGCCGCCTACGTGCTGGCGCTGTGCGCCATCAGTCTGCGCCGGAGCCCGCAAGCGCACGACACGAGCGCGGCCGACGCGCCGGCGCCGGGATGGCGGCGCACGCTGGGCTGGTTCGCGCTGGCGGCGCTGGGCAGCTACGCGCTGGTGGCGCTGACCAACCACCTGACGCAGAACATCCCCTCGTTCCCGATGATGTGGGTGCTGCCGCTGGTCATCTACCTGCTGAGCTTCACGCTGTGCTTCGACGCCGACCGCTGGTACCCGCCGCGCGCCTGGCGCCTGGGCATGCTGCTGGCGCTGGCGGCGATGTGCCTGCTGCTTCTGCAGGAGCGGCAGATCCGCAACATCGGCTGGGCGATCGGCCTCTTCCTGGCCGGGCTGTTCGTGGTCTGCATGTACTGCCACGGCGAGCTGGCGCGCAGCCGCCCGGCGCCGCGACGGCTGACGCAGTTCTACCTGGCGGTGTCGGCCGGCGGTGTGGCCGGCGGGGCGCTGGTGGCGCTGGGCGCGCCGGCGCTGCTGCGCGGCTACTTCGAGGTCGAGATCGGCCTGGTGCTGCTGTCTGCGGCGCTGCTGTGGCGCTCGTGGCGGCACGGCCGCGGCTGGGCCGCGGCGGCGGCGCTGGTGCTGCTGGGCAGCTCGTTGACGATGGTCAAGCGCATCGACGATGCGCTGGCCGAGGTCACCGACATCGGCCGCAACTTCTACGGCGTGGTGCGCGTGCGCGAGTACGGCCGCAACGACCCGCAGGCGCACGAGCGGGTGCTGATCCACGGCAGCATCATGCACGGCCAGCAGTTCCTGGCGCCGCAGTTCCTGCGCCGGCCAACGAGCTACTACACGCCGAACTCCGGGGTCGGGCGGCTGCTCGCGTCGCTGGCGGACCGGCCGATCGAGGTCGGCGCGGTGGGCCTGGGCGTCGGCACCATCGCCGCCTACGGCAAGGAAGGCGACCACTACCGCTTCTACGAAATCGACGCCGCCGTGGTGCGCGCGGCGCACGAGCATTTCAGCTTCATCGCCGATTCGCCGGCCACGGTGGACGTGGCCGTCGGCGACGGCCGGCTGCTGCTGCAACAGGAGACCGGCCGCCGCTTCGACGTGCTGGTGGTCGATGCGTTCTCCGGTGACTCGATTCCCGTGCACCTGCTCACGCGCGAGGCGGTCGAGCTGTACCGCCAGCGCCTGGCGCCCGGCGGCGTCATCGCGCTGCACGTCAGCAACAAGCACCTGGCGCTGGCGCCGGTGGTCGCCGGCATCGCCGCCGAGTTGGGCCTGCAACTGGCCTACATCGCCGATCCCGGGGTCGAGGACGACCCCAGCACGGCGGTGTCGAGCTGGGTGCTGCTGGCCGAAGACCGCGGCGTGCTCGACCTGCCGCTGATCCGCGAAGCTGCGTCGCCGATTCCGCAACGCCCGGGCATACGCACCTGGACCGACGATTTCAGCAATATCCTCCAGGTACTGGCCTTCGGGCGCGGCAGCGGCTGAGACCGGCCTACCCCATCGCCCCGCGACAACAACGGGGACAACGAGGATGGCCGAGCGGCGCAGAGGAGCCCCCGAGCCCGCCAACTTCGCCCGTGAGTTCCGCGCCCACATGGCGCGCATGACCGCCGGGCTGACGCCCGCCGCCTTCGCCACCGCATGGGCCGACTGGGCCATGCACCTGACGCTGTCGCTGGCTAGGCCGAACTTTGACCACCCCCGAAACGTAACTCCGCGTCCGCATTGAACTTTGCGGTTCGCCAGTGCGGG
>JACSRM010000277.1 GCA_014879745.1 Burkholderiaceae bacterium
TGGGCGCTCTCGTCAGTGTTCATGCGGTGTCGCCAGCGGTGGAAAGCGGTCAACTGCCGAATTTAGGTTGAAGCGCCAGTTCGGGCTGGCGGGCTCTTGCGCCGACGCGTCGCAGGCAGCGGTCATGCGTCTGCCGGGGCGCGTGAGGCAAAGTGGATTCTCGCCCACAAACAGCCCCGCAAGAGACGCCGGGCCGTGGGGAGCGGGGTTCCGCGGTGCCTACAATCGGTAAATGTTTCACGCCCTCGCAGCGTCGTTCGGCAGTGCATTGGCGCAGCGTCTGACCTTGCTCGTCAATCACGTCCTGGCGGGCGAGGCGGTGGCGACGCACAAGCTGCGTGCGCACAACGGGCGCGTCCTGCGCCTGCGGCTCGACGGCTGGCCGGCACCGCTGCCGCCGCTGCCGGATCTGGCCATTCGCGTCACGCCCGCCGGGCTGCTCGAGTGGTGTGGCGCCGACGCGCCATTGGAGATCGATCTGCAGTTGCGCCTCGACGCCTCGAACCCGGCGCTGTTGCTCGCCCGGCTTGCTTCCGGCGAGCAGCCCGGGGTGGACGTGCAGGGTGACGCGCAGTTTGCCGCCGACCTCAGCTGGCTGATGGACAACCTGCGCTGGGACGTGCAGGACGACCTCGAGCGGCTTGTCGGCAAGGCGCCGGCGCACGAGATCGCCCGCATCGGGCGTCTGCTCGCCGACGGACTGCGCCACGCGCTGCGCACGCTGTCGGGGATGGCGGTGCGAGCGCCGCGCACCGAGCCGACGGGCGAGCCCGCTGCCGGCCCGCGATGAGGCACTTCGCCCGGCTCGTTCTCATCATCTTCACCGTCCTGCGTTATGGCATGGACGAGCTCGCGCTGTCGGGATTTCGCCAGCGCTGGGTGCGGGCGCTGGTGCGGGTGATCACGGTCGGCCGAAAGCTCGACGCGCCGCGCGGCGAACGCATGCGCTTGACGCTCGAGCGGCTCGGCCCGATATTCGTCAAATTCGGCCAGGTGCTGTCGACCCGGCGCGACCTGCTGCCGACCGATGTCGCCGACGAGCTCGCGAAGCTGCAGGATCGCGTGCCGCCGTTTCCCGCGGCGCAGGCGCGAAAACTCGTCGAGCAGGCCTTCGGCAAGCCGATCGAGGCGCTCTTTTCATCGTTCGAGCCCGAGCCGGTGGCGAGCGCATCGATCGCGCAGGTGCACTTCGCGGTGCTCGAAGACGGCCGCCAGGTCGCGGTCAAGGTGCTGCGGCCGGGCATGCTCGACATCATCGAGGACGACCTCTCGCTGCTGCGCACGCTGGCGCGCCTGGTCGAGCGCGTCAGCGTCGACGGCAAGCGCCTGCGGCCGCGCGAGGTCGTCGCCGAGTTCGACAACTATCTGCACGACGAGCTCGACCTCGTGCGCGAGGCGGCCAATGCGGCGCAGCTGCGCCGCAACATGCAGGGCCTGAACCTGATCCTCGTGCCCGAGATGGTCTGGGAGCTGTGCACCAGCAGCGTGATCGTGATGGAGCGCATGTACGGCGTGCCGATCAGCCAGCGCGCCAGGCTGCGCGAGGCGGGCGTCGATATCCCCAAGCTCGCGCGCGACGGCGTCACGATCTTCTTCACCCAGGTCTTTCGCGACGGCTTCTTCCACGCCGACATGCACCCCGGCAATATCCAGGTCAGCGTCGCGCCGGAGACCTTCGGGCACTACATCGCGCTCGACTTCGGCATCGTCGGCACGCTCACCGAGGTCGACAAGGAGTACCTCGCGCAGAACTTCATCGCCTTCTTCCGGCGCGACTACAAGCGCGTCGCCGAACTGCACGTCGAATCGGGCTGGGTGCCGCCGACGACGCGCGTCGACGAGCTCGAGGGTGCGATCCGCGCCGTCTGCGAGCCGCACTTCGACCGGCCGCTGAAGGACATCTCGCTCGGCAACGTCTTGTTGCGTCTGTTTCAGACGTCGCGCCGCTTCAATGTGCACATCCAGCCACAGCTGGTGCTGCTGCAGAAGACGCTGCTCAACGTCGAAGGGCTCGGGCGCGACCTCGACCCCGACCTCGATCTGTGGAATACCGCCAAGCCTTTTCTCGAGCGCTGGATGAACGATCAGGTCGGCTGGGCCGGCTTCGTCGAGCGGCTCAAGAACGAGGCGCCGCGCTACGTGCAGCTCATCCCCGACCTGCCGCGGCTCGTCCATCGCGCGCTCGAACAGCCGCTTGCGACCGACCCGCGCCTGCTCGAGGCGCTGCTCGACGAGCAGCGGCGCACCAACCGGATGCTGCGTGCGATCACCTACACGGGCGTCGGCTTCCTGCTCGGGTTGATCGCGATGGAGCTGATCGTCACGCTCGGCTGAGGCGCGGCGCGCCGCGTCAGCGCCCGGCCTTGAAGTTCGTGAAGGTGCGCGTCTGGACGCGGCGGATATCCTGCGGCAGGCTGTCGGGCGCCGTCATCGCCGCCAGCTCGTCGGCGCCGAGGAAGATCGTCTTGTTGTCGGCGACGTCCTTCTTCACGAACTTCAGCGACGCCTTGTTCGGATTCGCGTAGAAGACCTTGTTCGTGATGCCCGCGGCGACTTCCGGGCGCAGGATGTAGTTGATGAAGAGGTGCGCGTTCTTCGGGTGCGGCGCGTCGGCCGGGATCGCCATCGTGTCGAAGAAGAGCGTCGCGCCGGTCTTCGGGACGAGCGCCTCGATGTTCTGCCCGTTCTTGGCCTGGATCGCGCGCGCGCGGGCGATATTGATATCGCCCGAATAGCCCATCACGACGCACAGCGCGCCGTCGGCCAGATCGTTGATATAGCCCGACGACGAGAAGCGCGTCACGTACGGCCGGATCTTCTTGAGCATTTCCGCCGCCGCCGGATAGTCGGCCGCGTTGCGGCTGAACGCCGGCTTGCCGACATAGCCGAGCGCGATCGGCAGCACCTCGGAGGCCGAGTCGAGAATGCTCACGCCGCAGCTCTTGAGCTTGGAGGCGTATTTCGGATCGAAGATCAGCGACCACGGGTTCTCCGGCATCGGCAGGTCGCCGAGCGCCTTCTTCACCTTGTCGACATTGATGCCGACCGTGATGTAGCCCCACATCCAGTCGACGAGGTACTGGTTGCCCGGGTCCACCTTCGCGAGCTGGGCGAGGATCGCCGGATCGAGGTTGCCCCAGTTCGTCAGCATCGAGCGATCGAGCTTCTGCAGCAGGCCACCTTCGATCTGCATCTTCGCGAAATGCGCGCTCGGCACGACGATGTCGTAGCCTGTCTTGCCGGCGACGAGCTTGGCGTGCAGCACCTCGTTGCTGTCGTAGTTGTCGTAGTGGACCTTGATGCCGGTCTCTTTCTCGAAATTCTTGATCGTGTCGTCGGCGATGTAGTCCGACCAGTTGTAGATGTTGAGCACCTTGGGTTCGGCGTCCGCCGCGTGCGCCGGCGCCGCGATCCAAGTCGCGATCGGCAGGGCGGCGACGAACAGCAGGCTCTTCAACAACTTGCGCATGGGTCACTTCTCCTTCACTGGCCGACGAGAGGCCGACTCTCGATCGGCACGCATTCTAGGGTCGCGACCGCGCGGCATTGAATTCGGACCGTACGGGCCGCATATAGGCGAAGCGGATGATGCTGCGCGATCGCGACGACCCCGGCGCGCGCGGCACGACCGGTGCCGTCCGTGACCCGGACACGGACCCGTATAATCAAAAGTTTTCCTTTTGAATCAAGAGCTTAGCCATGCCGATCTATGCCTATCGTTGCGAGTCCTGCGGTCACGCGATGGACGTGCTGCGAAAGGTCTCGGACCCGGTGCTGACGACCTGCCCGGCGTGCGGCGCCGAGGCGCTTCGCAAGCAGGTGACGGCGGCGGGCTTCCAGCTGAAGGGGTCCGGCTGGTACGTGACGGATTTCAAGGGCGAATCGAAGCCGCCCGCGACGGACGCGAAGCCCGCGGACCAGTCGGGGTCGGCGAACGGCGGCGATGCCAGGCCGTCGCAGCCCGCCGCGCCGGCGCAGGACGGCGCCAAGGCCGAAACGAAGCCGGCGCCTGCCCCGGCCGCTGCGGCCGGCACACCCGCACCGGGCAAGGCATCAGCGTCGGGCGCGCCGCCGAAACCGAGCCAGTGACGGCTGCCGCCGCCCGCATGTGAAGACGCACGTGAAAAAGTACCTCATCACCGGGCTGCTCGTCTGGCTGCCGCTGGTCGTGACGGTCTGGGTGCTGAGTTGGGTCATGAGCCTGCTCAGCGGCGTATTCGATGCCTTGCTGGTCGCGACGCAGGCGTTGTTGCCCGTCGGGGCGGGTGCGACCATCGAGTCGATCCGGGGCATTCCAGGCCTGGGCGTCGTCGTGCTGCTTGGCCTGCTGCTTCTGACCGGGGCCTTCGCCGCGAATATCTTCGGCCAGTGGTGGTTGCGACAGGGCGACCGCCTGCTCAACAAGATTCCGATCGTCAAGTCGATCTACAACTCGGTCAAGCAGGTTTCGGACACGCTGTTTTCGAGCACCGGGCAGGCGTTTCGCGAAGCGGTGCTGGTGCAGTATCCGCGCCAGGGCGCGTGGACGATCGCCTTCATCACCGGCAAGCCGAGCGGCGAGGTGGCGAGCCACCTCGGCAACGAGATGGTCAGCGTCTATGTGCCGACGACGCCGAATCCGACGTCCGGATTCTTCCTGATGATGCCGCGGGCCGAGATCGTCGAGTTGCGCATGAGCGTCGACGAGGCGCTGAAGTACGTCATCTCGATGGGTGTCGTCGGGCCGGGCCGGCCCGATCCGGCCGGCGGCGGCGCCGGGCTCGCGGCGGCAGCGCGAAACCGCTCCGGTTGACGCCTGGCAAGCGATCAACCTGCGGCACCGCGCGGCACCCGCCGCCGACAAGCGCCACACAACGGATGTCGACGACGGATGCGGCTGCGCGTCCGGCGGCAGATCAACGATCGGAACTGGAGTCGAGACAAGGATGAGAACCACATACTGCGGCCTGGTCAGCGAAGCGCTGATGGGCCAGAGCGTCACGCTGATGGGCTGGGCGCACCGCCGCCGCGACCACGGCGGCGTGATCTTCATCGACCTGCGCGACCGCGAGGGGCTGGTGCAGGTCGTCTGCGATCCGGACCGCCCGGCGATGTTCGCGGTCGCCGAGGACGTTCGCAACGAGTTCTGCCTGAAGATCACCGGCGTTGTTCGCGAGCGCCCGCCGGGCACCGTCAATGCCAACATCACGAGCGGCAAGGTCGAGGTGCTGTGCCACGAGATCGAGGTGCTCAACCCGAGCATCACGCCGCCGTTCCAGATGGACGACGACAGCCTGTCCGAGACGACGCGCCTGACGCACCGCGTGCTCGACCTGCGCCGCCCCGAGATGCAGCACAACCTGATGCTGCGCTACCGCGTCGCGATGCAGGTGCGCAAGTTCCTCGACGCCAACGGCTTCATCGACATCGAGACGCCGATGCTGACGAAGAGCACGCCCGAGGGCGCGCGCGACTATCTCGTCCCGAGCCGGGTGCACGACGGCACCTTCTTCGCGCTGCCGCAGTCGCCGCAGCTCTTCAAGCAGCTGCTGATGATCGCCGGGTTCGACCGCTACTACCAGATCGTCAAGTGCTTCCGCGACGAGGACCTGCGCGCCGACCGCCAGCCCGAGTTCACGCAGATCGACATCGAGACCTCGTTCCTCGGCGAGGACGAGATCCGCACCATGTTCGAGGGCATGATCCGCAGCACCGTCGAGCACGCGATCGGCGTCGTGCTGCCGCCGTTCCCGGTCATCACGCACGCCGAGGCGATGCAGCGCTACGGCTCGGATAAGCCCGACCTGCGCGTCAAGCTCGAACTCACCGAGCTGACCGACGCGATGACCGACGTCGACTTCAAGGTCTTCTCGGGCCCGGCGACGAGCCCGGGCGGCCGCGTCGTCGGCCTGCGCATCCCGGGCGGCGGCGAGATGACGCGCGGCGAGATCGACGCCTACGGCGAGTTCGTCAAGATCTACGGCGCCAAGGGCCTGGCGTGGATCAAGGTCAACGACACGGCCAAGGGCCGCGAGGGCCTGCAAAGCCCGATCGTCAAGAACCTGCACGACAAGGCGATCGCCGAAGTCCTCGCGCGCACCGGCGCGCAAAGCGGTGACCTGATCTTCTTCGGCGCCGACAAGGCGCGCGTCGTCAACGATGCGATCGGCGCGCTGCGCGTGAAGGTCGGCCACAGCGAATTCGGCCGCGGCAAGGGCCTCGTGCAGGGCGGGTGGGAGCCGCTGTGGGTGGTCGACTTTCCGATGTTCGAGTACGACAATGCGGGCAAGCGCTGGAACGCCGTACACCATCCGTTCACGAGCCCGAAGGACGGCCACGAGGACTGGCTCGAGACCGACCCCGGGCGTTGCATCGCGAAGGCCTACGACGTCGTATTGAACGGCGTCGAGCTCGGCGGCGGCTCGGTGCGGATCCACCGTGAAGAGGTGCAGAGCAAGGTGTTTCGCGCGCTCGAGATCGGGCCCGACGAGGCGCAGGCCAAGTTCGGCTTCCTGCTCGACGCGCTCGAGTACGGCGCACCGCCGCACGGCGGTATCGCGATCGGGCTGGATCGCTTCGTGATGCTGCTGACGGGCGCCGAATCGCTGCGCGACGTGATCGCCTTCCCGAAGACGCAGCGCGCCCAGTGCCTGCTGACGGATGCACCGAGCGCGGTCGACGAGAAGCAACTGCGCGAGCTGCACATCCGGCTGCGCAACCCGCCCGCGGCCCCGGCGACGGCCTGAGGTACGCGCTGCCGGCGCCGGTTCATGTCGTCGAACTCTTCGTCGCTCCGAGGGTCCGACGCCGGCGCTATGCTTGATTCGATGCACAAGACGTCCGCCGCCGAACCGATCACGATCATCGATGCCGCGCGCATCCGGGTCGCCACCTACAACATCCACAAAGGGGTGCGCGGTGTCGGCCCGCGCAAGCGCCTGGAGATCCACAACCTCGGGCTCGGCATCGAGGCGCTCGATGCCGACCTCGTCTTCCTGCAGGAGGTGCGGCAGTTTCACCGCCGCGACGCGCGCAAGTTCCAGCGCACTTCGTTCGGCTGGCCCGAGCAGCCGCAGGCCGATTTTCTGGCGCCCGAGGGCTACGAGGTCGCGTACCGCACGAATGCCTTCACCCGCCATGGCGAACACGGCAACGCGCTGCTGTCGCGCTGGCCGCTGGGCGACATCGGCCACCACGACGTCTCGGATCACCGCTTCGAGCAGCGCGGCCTGCTGCACGTGCCGGTGCTGTGGCACGGTATCAAGGTGCACGCGATCGTCGCCCACCTCGGCCTGATGCACTCCGGGCGCGTGCGCCAGGTCGAGCGCATCGCCGACTATATCGAGGCGCAGGTACCGGCCGACGAGGCGATCGTCGTCGCCGGCGACTTCAACGACTGGGGCGTCAAGCTCGATGCGCCGATGCGCGAGATGGGCCTCGCGCGCGCGACCAGTCCGAAGCAGGGCGATATCGAGCAGCGCACCTTTCCGTCGCGCGTGCCGGTCTTTTCGCTCGATCGTATTTATACGCGCGGCTTCGAGTGCCGCGTCACGCTCGTGCCGCGCGGTCCGGCCTGGGCGCGGATGTCGGATCACCTGCCGCTCGTCGCGGAGCTGGAGCTGGCCTGATGGCATTCGCGGGCGGCGGCGAGGACGCGCCACCGCCGGGCGCCGCGACGACCGCGGCAGGCCCAGCGTTCGCCCCCGACGCCGCGGCCGGTGCGCCAGCGCCGGCGCCGGCGGCATTTCCATCGCCGCACGCCGCGGCCGACGAGGCTGCCATCGCGCAACGTCCGGCCGCGCATCCCGGCGTGCACTACAGCGGCGGCAACGACGTCCTGCTGCTGCGCGGGGGCGCCGAGCTGTTTCCGGCAATGTGCGCCGCGCTGGCCGCGGCCCGGCACGAAGTCTGGCTCGCGAGCTATATCTTTCACTTCGACGCATCGGCCGCCACCGTCGTCGAAGCGCTCGTCGGCGCGGCGCGGCGCGGGCTGATGGTCAACGTCGTCGTCGATGGCTTCGGCGCCGACGATACCTGGCCGGCGACCGAGCGCCTGCTGCGCGAGGCGGGTGTGAATGCCGCGCTGTTCCGGCCGCTGGACCGGTGGTGGAGCTGGTTCCAGCCGGGCCAGCTGCGCCGGCTGCACCACAAGCTGTGCGTGATCGACGCCAGTGTCGCCTTCGTCGGCGGCATCAACCTGATGGATGACCGCTTCGATGTGCGCCACGGCTGGAGCGATCAGCCGCGGCTCGATTTCGCGGTGCGTGTGCGCGGGCCGGTTGCCGTTGCCGCGCACCGCACCGCGCGCGCGATGTGGATGCGGGCGACGATCGGCAAGGCCTGGCGCGAGGAGGTGCTCGCGCTCGCGCACAGCGCGCGACCGCTGGCGCGCGCGAGGCGCCTGCTCGATCGCCTGCGCTCGCACCGCCGACCGCGCACCGGCGAGGCCGATCTGCTCCCGGTGCGTGCCGCGTTCGTGATTCGCGACAACCTGCGCCAGCGCAATGGCATCGAGCGCGGCTACGTGGATGCGATCCGCCGCGCCCGCCACAGCGTCGATCTGGTGTCCGCCTACTTCTACCCCGATCGATCGATCCGTCATGCGCTGCGCGACGCGGTACGCCGCGGCGTGCGCGTGCGCCTGATGCTGCAGGGCCAGTGGGACTACCGCATCGCCGAGGTTGCGGCCTATGCGCTGTGTGACGAGTTGCTCGCGCACGGGGTGCAGATCTACGAATATACGGCCGCCTTCCTGCACGCCAAGGTGGCGGTGATCGACGACGAATGGGCGACCGTCGGCAGCTCGAATATCGATCCGCTCTCGCTGCTGCTCAACCTGGAGGCGAATGTCTTCGTGCGCGACGCTGCCTTCGCGGCGCAGTTGCGCCACGAGATCGAGATCGCGCTCGCCAGCGCCGAGCAGGTCACCGAGCGCAACGTCGGCGGCGGCGCGCGCCGCCTGCTGCGGCGCGGCTTCGTCGCCTGGTGCGTGCGCTTCTACCTGCGGCTGGCCGGGGTGACGGGGCGCTACTGACGCCGCCAGCGCGGGCGCCGCGCTCTCGGTTCGAAGCCGCGCGAGCGATCTGCGACGCGCAACCGCCAATTCCGCACGCCCGCCGAATGCAATCTGTGGCGGCTGCTCCATAGAATCGGACTTCGCGTGGCCGCGGCCCGTTGCCGCCACGCACCGAAGCCGACGCAACCCGCAGGGACATGCCGCTCAATCCCGTTCGACCGATGCCTTCCAAGGAGCGACGCAGCGGCGTCGACCGGCGGCGCGTCGACCTCGAGCGCTTCGGCCGGCCGGAGCGCCGGCACGGCGTCGAGGCACGCCGGCCCGAGGTGATCGAGCGCGAGATGACGAATTCCGAATGGCTCGAGCTGAGCGCCGAGCCCGTCGTGCCGGGCCGGACCAGGACGAAACAGAAGTAGGTCTGCGCCGGCGCCAACGGCCGGCCGGCGGCCGCGCCGCGAACATCGGCGCGCTCAGGCCGGGATCCAGAGCGCCGGCAGTGCCGGCAGCTCGCGCAGCAAGCGGGCGAGCGAGCCATCGGCGACGATCGCCGCCGCGCGCTCGATATCGGGCGCGAGATAGCGGTCGCTTGCCATCGACGGGCAGCGTGCGCGCAGCAGCGCGTGCGCCTTCTCGAGCGCCGCCGAACTCTCGAGCGGGCGCAGGAACTCGATGCCCTGTGCCGCCGCGAGCAGTTCGATCGCCAGGATGTGGGTGACATTGGCGATCATCGGCTGCAGGCGGCGCGCGGCAAACGTCGCCATCGAGACGTGATCCTCCTGGTTCGCCGAGGTCGGCAGCGAATCGACGCTCGCCGGATGCGCCAGCGACTTGTTCTCGGACGCCAGCGCGGCGGCGGTGACATGCGCGATCATGAAGCCCGAGTTGAGGCCGGCGTCGGCGGTCAGGAAAGGCGGCAGGCGGGAGACGCCGGCGTCGATCAGCATCGCGATGCGGCGCTCGGCGATCGCACCGACCTCGGCGATCGCGCATGCCATCGCGTCGCAGGCCAGGGCCACCGGCTCGGCGTGGAAATTGCCGCCGGAAATCATCGACGCCTCGGCCCGCGAATCGCCGTCAGCGTAGGCGAAGACGAGCGGGTTGTCGGTCACCGCGTTGGCCTCGCGCAGCAGCACGAGTGCGGCGTGGCGCAACTGATCGAGGCAGGCGCCGACGACCTGCGGCTGGCAGCGCAGCGAATACGGGTCCTGCACGCGGTCGTCGTCGATCGCATGTGAGCGGCGGATCTCGCTGCCGGCGAGCAACGCGCGGTAGTACTGGGCAACGTCGATCTGCCCCGGCTGGCCGCGCAGCGCGTGGATGCGCGGATCGAACGGGCCGTCGCTGCCGCGCGCGGCGTCCACCGTCAGCGCGCCGATGACGAGCGCCGCTTCGAGCACCGGCTCGAAGGCGAGCAGCGCGTGCAGCGCGAGGGCAGTCGAGGTCTGGGTGCCGTTGATCAGCGCCAGACCTTCCTTCGCGCCGAGCGTGAGCGGCGCGATGCCGGCTTCCCGCAGCAGCGGCGCGGCCGGCTTGCGCTGCCCCTCGGCGAGCGGGCGGCCCGGTGCGACGACGAGCATGTCGCCCTCGCCCATCAGCGCGAGCGTCATGTGCGCAAGCGGCGCCAGGTCGCCCGACGCGCCGACCGACCCCTGCTGCGGCACCCACGGCACGAGGCCGGCATTGTGGACCGCGACGAGGGTGTCGATGACGACCTCGCGCACGCCCGAATGGCCGCGTGCCAGGCTTGCCGCCTTCAGCGCGATCATCAGCCGCACGACCTCGGGCGCGAGCGGGGCGCCGACGCCGACGCAATGCGAGCGGATCAGGTTGAGCTGCAGGCGGTCGAGGCTCTCCTGCCCGATGCGCTGATTGGCGAGCTTGCCGAAGCCGGTATTCACACCATAGACCGGCGCGTCACCCTGCGCCGCCCGCTGCACGACGGCCGCACTCGCGAGGATCGCCGGGCGCGCCGCAGCGTCGATCGCGACTTGCGCCGTGCCGCCATGGATCGCCTGCACCTGCTCGAGCGAGAGCAGGCCCGGCTGCAAGGTCAGGCTCGCCTTCATCGGCCGATCATCGGCAGCTTCAGGCCGCGTTCGCGTGCGCACGCCACGGCGTCTTCGTAGCCCGCATCGGCATGGCGCATCACGCCGCTCGCCGGATCGTTCCACAGCACGCGCTCGATGCGCTTCGCGGCAGCGTCCGTGCCGTCGCAGACGATGACGACGCCCGCATGCTGCGAGTAGCCCATGCCGACGCCGCCGCCGTGGTGCAGGCTGACCCAGGTCGCGCCGCCGGCGGTATTAAGCAGTGCATTCAGCAGCGGCCAGTCGGAAACCGCATCGCTGCCATCCTTCATGCTTTCGGTCTCGCGGTTCGGGCTGGCGACCGAGCCGCTGTCCAGGTGGTCGCGGCCGATGACGATCGGCGCCTTCAATTCGCCGGACTTCACCATCTCGTTGAACGCGAGCCCGGCGCGATGCCGCTCGCCAAGGCCGATCCAGCAGATGCGCGCCGGCAGACCCTGGAACGCGATACGTTCGCCCGCCATGTCGAGCCAGCGGTGCAGGTGGGCGTCGTCCGGGAATAGCTCCTTCAGCTTGGCGTCGGTCTTCGCGATGTCCTCGGGATCGCCGGACAGCGCGACCCAGCGGAACGGCCCCTTGCCGCGGCAGAACAGCGGCCGCACGTAGGCCGGCACGAAGCCGGGGAAGTCGAACGCGTTCTTCACGCCTTCATCGAACGCCACCTGGCGGATATTGTTGCCGTAGTCGACGGTCGGGATGCCCATAGCCTGGAAGTCGAGCATCGCCTGCACGTGCAGCGCGCAGCTTCTGGCCGCGGCGTCGCGCAGCGCCGCGTGCTGGCCGGCATCGGCCTGCGCCGCCTTCCAGCCCTCGACGCTCCAGCCGGCCGGCAGATAGCCGTTGACGAGGTCGTGCGCGCTCGTCTGGTCGGTCACCAGGTCGGGCTTCATGCCGCCCGCCCGGGCCCGCGCGACGAGTTCGGGCAGCACTTCGGCCGCGTTGCCGAGGAGGCCGATCGAGACCGCCTTGCCCTCGGCGGTGTACCGTTTGATGCGCGCCAACGCGTCGTCCAGGTCGGCCGCCTGTTCGTCGAGGTATCTCGAGCGCAGGCGAAAGTCGATGCGCGACTGCTGGCATTCGACGTTGAGCGAGCAGGCGCCCGCGAAGCTCGCCGCCAGCGGCTGCGCGCCGCCCATGCCGCCGAGGCCGGCGGTCAGGATCCACTTGCCGGCGAGGTTGCCGCCGTAGTGCTGGCGCCCGGCCTCGACGAAGGTCTCATAAGTGCCCTGCACGATGCCCTGGCTGCCGATATAGATCCAGCTGCCGGCCGTCATCTGGCCGTACATCATCAGGCCCTTGCGGTCGAGTTCGTGAAAGTGCTCCCAGGTCGCCCACTTCGGCACCAGGTTGGAGTTGGCGATCAGCACCCTTGGTGCGTCGGCGTGGGTGCGAAAGACGCCGACCGGCTTGCCGCTTTGCACGAGCAGCGTCTCGTCCTCGCCGAGGGTGCGCAGCGCGGCGAGGATGGCCTCGTAGCAGTCCCAGTTGCGGGCCGCCTTGCCGATGCCGCCGTAGACGACGAGCGCGTCGGGGTTCTCGGCGACCTCGGGGTCGAGGTTGTTCTGGATCATGCGGTAGGCGGCCTCGATCAGCCAGTTGCGGCAGGCGAGTCCGGTGCCGCGCGGGGCGCGCACCGGGCGCGCCCGGGCGAGGGCGTTGTGGACGGCGGACAGATCGGTCATGTTCGGGCTCGGCTAGGGTTGCGGACGATGCCGGGACTGTACTTGTCTAGACAAGTCGGCGCAAGCCTGCGATCCCAGGGTTTACACCTAGCCGGGGTCGCGGGCGCGTACTTGTCTAGACAAGGGCTTCCCGATAGCATGCGGCGCATGTTCGCTTCGCCCCTGGCCGCCGCCGCACCCTACGCCCGTGTCAAGCAGCACCTCAAGGACGAACTCGCCGCGGGCCGCTTCCCGCCCGGCGCGTTGATGCCCTCCGAGGCCGAACTGGTCGCCCGCTTCGGCGTCAGCCGCATGACGGTCAACCGCGCGCTGCGCGAGCTGCAGGCCGAGGGCCTGGTCGATCGCGTGCAGGGCGTCGGCACCTTCGCCGCGCGGCTCAACCGCGTCGCCTCGACGCTGCGCATCCGCGACCTGCAGGAGGAGATCGCCGAGCGCGGCCACACGCATTCGGCGCGCGTCGTTCGCGTGCGCGCCGAGCGCGCGCCGGCCGCGCTCGCCAGGCAGCTCGGCGTCGAGCCGGGCACGAGCGTCTTCCACAGCCTGATCGTTCACTCGGAAGACGGCGTGCCGCTGCAGTGCGAGGACCGCTTCGTCAACCCGGCCTGCGTGCCCGAGTACCTGTCGGTGGACTTCACGCGAACGACGCCGACACACTACCTGTTCGACGTCACGGCGCTGTGGCGCGCGCAGTTCTCGATCGAGGCGGCGCTGCCGACGGCCGAGGAGGCGTCGTTGCTCGGCATCGCCGCCACCGACCCCTGCCTCGTCGTCGTGCGGCGCACCTTCACGACCGACGCGGTGATCACGATCGCACGCCTCGTCCAGCCCGGCGCGCGCTATACCCTTCAGGGAGATTTCGAACCATGAAACCCGTCGTCGACCCCGCAACCGCCGCCGCGTTCGCGCGCGACGGCGCCGTCTGCCTGCGCGGCGTGCTCACGCCGGCCGAGGTCGACTTGCTGCGCGCCGGCATCGACGCCAATCTCGCGCAGCCCAGCCCGCGCGCCAAGGTCGCGAGCCGACCCGACGATCCGGGCTACTTCATCGAGGACTTCTGCAACTGGCAGACCAACGACGCCTACCGCGGCGTGGTCTTCGGCTCGGCGCTCGGCGCCGCCGCGGGCGCGCTCACCGGCAGCCGCAGGGTGCGCCTGTACCACGATCACATGCTGACAAAGGAGCCGGGGACGCGTGCGCCAACGCCCTGGCACCAGGACCAGCCGTACTACAACGTCGAGGGGCGGCAGAACTGCAGTTTCTGGATCCCGGTCGATCCGGTGCCGCGCGCGGCGACGCTCGAGTTCGTCGCCGGCTCGCACCGCGGGCCGTGGCTGATGCCGCGCAGCTTCATGGACAACCAGGCGAAGTGGTTCCCCGAGGGCAGCCTCGCCGACCTGCCCGACATCGAGGCCACGCGCGCCGAGCGCGAGATCCTCGGCTGGGCGCTCGAGCCCGGCGACGCGGTCGCCTTCCACATGCTCGCGCTGCACGCATCGCGCGGCGCCGATGCGCGCCGGCGCGTGTTCTCGGTACGCTTCCTCGGCGACGACATGCGCCACGCGCCGCGGGCCTGGGTCACCTCACCCGAGTTCCCGGGCCTGGCCGACGAACTGCCCGCTGGTGCTGCGATGGAGCATGCGCTCTTTCCCGTCGTCTGGGAGCGAGCGCCTTGAGCGTCTCGAGTCTGCGTACCGTGCGCGCCGCGGACGTCGCGCCTGCGCCCTGGCGCAATGGCGGCGGGCGCACGCGCGAGCTTTTCGCCTGGCCGGCGGGCGCGGACTGGACGTTGCGTATCAGCCTCGCCGAGATCGACGCCGACGGCCCGTTCTCGGCCTTCCCGGGCGTGCAGCGCTGGTTCGCGGTGCTCTCGGGTGCCGGCGTCGATCTGCACTTCGCCGACCGCACGTGCAGGCTCGATGCGGCGAGCGCGCCGTTCGCCTTCGACGGCGCCGCGGCGCCCGGCTGCAGCCTCGTCGCCGGGCCGACGCGCGACCTCAACCTGATGCTGCGCGGGGC
>JACSRM010000293.1 GCA_014879745.1 Burkholderiaceae bacterium
AGATTGAAGGTGCGCGTGAGCGAGAACTCGCGCTCGAGGTCGATGGTCTCGTCGTCGAGCAGCTTCAGGAAGCGCCGGTGCACGGCGTCGATCTGGCCGAAGCGCTCGACCAGACGCAGCCCGCGCGGCGTGAGCCGCGTCGAACCGCCGCCGCGCCCGCCCGTGCTGCGCGCCACGAGCGGCTCGCCGGCCAGCGTATTCATCGCATCGATCGCGTCCCACGCCCCCTTGTAGCTGATGCCCACCGCCTTCGCCGCATGCGTGATCGAGCCCTTTTCGGCGATCGCCCGAAGCAGCTCGATGCGGCTGCGTCCGCCGAAGCTTTCGCCGCCGACCGTCAACCAGACCGCACCGTCGACCGTCAGGCGGTCGTCCTTCTTGCTGCGCGTCGCCATGCCTCCTCCTGCCGCGCGCGCCATTGCGGGCGGGCGCGCAAAGCATAGCGGCAGTTCAGGCGGCTTCGGCCTCGCGCGCGTCGGCCGCAGGGGCGACCCGGCCGGCGCGCAGATGCACCACCTCGTCGGCCAGCAGGCGCACGTCGTCGTCGTCGTGCGTGATCATCAGCATCGGAATCTCGAGCTTGCGCTGCAGCCGCGCCAGGTCCTCGCGCAGACGCTGGCGCAGCCCCTTGTCGAGGGCGGAGAAAGGTTCGTCCAGCAGCAACGCGGTCGGATCGTTCATCAGCGCACGGGCCAGCGCGGTGCGCTGTCGCTGGCCGCCGGAGACCTGATGCGGATGGTGATCGGCGACGGACTGCAGATTGAAGGTCTCGATCCAGCGGTCCACCGCGTCGTGACGCACACCGCGCGGCGGGTTGGTCCAGCCGGCGCGCCGCCCGAAGGCGATATTCTGGCGCACGCTCAGATGCGGAAATAGCGCGTAGTCCTGGAAGACATAGGCCAGGTGGCGCCGCTGCGGCGACAGGTTGACGCGCTGCGCGGTCGAAAAGAGGGTTCGGCCCGCAATCCGCACATGGCCGCTGTCGGCCCGCACCAGGCCCGCGACCACTTTCAGCGTCTGCGTCTTGCCGGCGCCGGAGGGTCCGAACAGGACCAGTCTTTGCGCGTCGCTCTGGAATGCGACCTGCAGATCGAAGCTCGAACTGCCATGCCGCAGCTGCTTGGCAAAGTCGATATCCCAGATCATGGCGATTCGTTCATTGGCGCGAAGCGACACGCCCCGGCACCAGTCTGCCGGCGGCCAGCAGCACCGCGATGCAGGTGATCGACGTGACGAGGACGAGGAAATTGGCGGTGTCGTCCTGCCCCGCCTGCACCGCCTCGTAGACGGCGATCGAGAGCGTCTGCGTCTTGCCCGGAATGCTGCCGGCGACCATCAGCGTGGCGCCGAACTCGCCCATCGCGCGGGCGAACGACAGCAACAGGCCGGCAAGCACGCCGCGCCAGGCCAGCGGCAGTGAAACGCGAAAGAAGACCGCGACCTCGCTGATGCCGAGCAGCCGCGCGGCGTCTTCCAGTTCCGGGTCGACGGTCTCGAATGCGGCGCGCGCCGATTTGAAGACGAGCGGGAACGACACCACCGTCGCCGCGATCACCGCGGCCTGCCAGGTGAAGATCAGGCGGATGCCGAAGTGCTCCAGCAGCCAGGCGCCGATCGGTCCGTAGGTACCGATCAGCACCAGCAGGTAGTAGCCGAGCACGGTGGGCGGCATCACCATCGGCAGCGTGAGAAATGCATCTGCCAGCTCGCGCCCCACGAAGCGCCAGCGCGCCATCGCATAGCCGACGGCGACTCCGAGCACCAGGTTGATCGCGGTGGCCCAGCCGGCCACCTTGAGCGTCAGCAGCAACGCAACCCATGCGCCCTCCATCGGTCATGCGTCGGTTCTGTCGCCGCAGCAGATCAGGGATTGCCGAAACCGTATTTGGTCAGCACGGCCCGGGCTTGCGGCGAGCCAAGGAAATCGACGAAGCGCACGGCCATCGCCTGGTTGGTGCTCGCCGCGACCGGCGCGACCGGATAGAGAATGGGTTCCTTCGTCGGCACGGTCAGCGCGACCTTCACCTTGTCGGGCATCAGCGCGGCATCGGTCGAATAGACGAAGCCGGCATCGACCTCGCCGCGGGCGACATAGTCGAGCGCCTGGCGCACATTCTGGGCGCCGATCATGCGCGGTTCGATCGCGGCCCAAAGGCCCGCGGCTTCGAGCACGCTTTTCGTATAGCGGCCGACCGGAACGCTGTCCGGCAGGCCGATCGCGACCCGCTCGAAAGGCGCCTGGGTCAGATCCTTCAGGGCGGGCACGGGCTTCGGGTTGGCCGCCGGCACGATGACGACGAGCGCGTTCGAGACGAAATTGCGGCGCGCCGCCTGCTGCACCAGACCCTGCTTCTGCGCGTCGTCCATCGTCTTCTGATCGGCGCTCGCGAAGACGTCGACCGGCGCGCCCTTCGCGATCTGCTGCAGCAGCACGCCTGAAGCGGCGAAATTGAACTGCACCTTGGTGCCCGGATTCTCGGACTCGAAGATCGGCCCCAGATCCTTGAACGCATTGGTGAGGCTCGCGGCGGCCGAGACCGTGAGGTCGGCGGCCTGCGCCGCGAGACCGACGGTTGCAGCCAGGACGAGGGCGGCGAGGCGCGGCAGATTCGATCTCATCGTGAATGGCTCCGGAAGCGATATGTAGGAGTATATACACCGATCGCTGCGGAGCCGGTGCCGGCCCGACAGAACCATGGAAATGGCGGCGCGCCGCGGCAACGGAAGCGGTGTATGGCCGCCTATACGCGGCGTGCCCGAACCCCTACTTCACGCCGGTCGTCGCCTTCGCCCGCATCTTGGCGTTGATATAGGCGCCCTGCGGCACGTGCAGCAGGTCGGAAAGGCGCCACATCACGTGTCGTTCCTGGTCGCCGAGGTGGCCGTCGGCATACGCGACGCGCCACATATGCTCGACCATGCGCAGCTTGGCCGGCATGTCGAAATGGTCGTTGATATACGAGGTGAAACCGAACAGGTCGGTCGCCTCGAGCGAAGCCTTCTCGGCAGCGGCGATCAGGCTTTCGATCTGCGCCTGCGACAGCGTGAAGGTGTCGCGCAGCGAGTCGATCACTGCCAGGCGCTGCGCGGCGCCGATGCTCGGCTCGGCGCGCATCACCTCGACCAGCATCACGGCGGTCGCGAGTTGGAGCGTGGGTTCGTCGGCGCGCGCAGCAGCTTCGTCGGGCGCGAACAACTCGGTAAACATCTCTTTCAGCGAGGCGAGCATCGGCGCATTGAAGCACACGATCGATGAGGCGAGGATGAAGGGGCGTCGCGCCGGCTCGTCGCAGTTGACGTCCGGCGAGACCTCGCATGCATGACGCGCGCTCGCGCGGCCGGCCAGGGCTGGAACGTGGCCGCGTCGGTCCCATGTAGGGCCGATGTCATTCTGGAAACGATTCTGGAACCGCCTGCGCAACAAGCTGCGCGCGACCTTCGTGCCGGTGCCCGAGATCCCGGCCGAGCTGTGGCTGCAGACTTTGGCGCGCTACCGCTTTCTCGCCGCGCTGCCACTCGAGCAGCAAAGCAAGCTGCGCGCGCTGGCGGCGCTGTTTCTCGACCGCAAGCAGTTTCACGGTGCGCACGGTCTGGTGGTGACCGATGCGATGGCGATCGACATCGCAGCGCAGGCCTGCCTGCCGCTGCTGCATTGGGGCAAGCCCGCAAAGGCGCTCGCCTGGTACGACGATTTCGTCACGATCGTCGTTCACCTCGGCGAGGCGGTGGCGCGGCGCAAGCGCACCGACGCCGCCGGCGTGGTGCACCAGTACACCGAAGTGCTGGCCGGCGAAGCCATGGAGCGCGGGCCGGTGATGCTGAGCTGGCAGCATGTGGCCGAGGGCAGCGCCGGCACCGAGCAGGGCAGGAATGTCGTGGTGCACGAATTTGTGCACAAGATCGACATGCAAGACGGTCACGCCAACGGCTGCCCGCCGCTGCCGCCGGGCCTGCTCGGCACACGCGGCCCGCGCGCAGCCCTTGCGGCCTGGCGGGCCGCGTGGAAGCCGGCCTACGAAGGCTTTCGAAGCGCCGTGTTCGCGGCCGAACGCGACGGCACCGAGCGGCCCTGGCTCGATGCCTACGGCGCGACCGCGCCGGCCGAGTTCTTCGCCGTGGCCTGCGAAGCCCATTTCGTCAACCGTGCGCGCTTCGCGCAGGAATTCCCGTCGCTGATGCCGGCACTGGACGGATTCTTCGCTCGCCCTGCATGAACCGGGTCCGCATGCGGCGCAGAAATGCAAAACGCCGACCCCGTGGTCGGCGTTCGATGCCCGTGAATCGCTGTTCCCGGGCCGGAATTCTGGTTGCGGGGGCAAGATTTGAACTTGCGACCTTTGGGTTATGAGCCCAACGAGCTACCAGACTGCTCCACCCCGCGACTGAGCCTGTGATTCTAGCATATCCTGCGACAAGCGGCGGGGCCGTCGGGCGCGATCGCCTCTCGAGCACATGTGGCTTTGCCACTTTGCTTGATCCCCCGCGGGGGGGCGGGCCGGACCTGGCACGGCCCTGGGGGCGCTCAGAGTCCGACGGTCCTCAGGGTCTGCGTGAAGCGCTCGGCGTCCTGAAAGCCGATCACGCGCGTGCCTTCGATCTCGCGCCCCTGGGCGTCGAAGAAGATCGTTCCCGGCGGGCCGAAGAGGTTGAAGCGCCGCAGCAGTTCGCGGTCTTGCGGGTTGTTGGCGGTCACGTCCGCCTTCAGCAGCAAGGCGCCGGCCAGCTTGTCCCGAACGCCGGGGTCGGCAAACGTGAAGCGCTCCATCTCCTTGCACGATACGCACCAGTCGGCATAGAAGTCGAGCATCACCGGCCGGCCCGCGCTGCTCAGCGCCGAATCGAGTTCGGCGACGCTGCGCACCGGAGCAAAGCGCAGCGTCGCCGCATTTGCGGCCGGCGACGCCGCGGCCAGGTGGCGCAGCGGCTGCAGCGGGTCGGTACCGCCCGAAGCCGCGCCGAGCAACTGCATCACGCCGATGAGCCCGGCAACCGACGCCGCGATCAGCCGCCACAGCGGCCGGCGTCCGGCACGCCGGAATTCGACGAGCGCAACCGCGCTGCCGACGAGCAGCACGGCCCACAGGGCAAGCGAAAGCGGGCCCGGCAGCACGGGCTGGATGGTCCAGATTGCAACGCCGACGAGAAGCACGCCGAAGAACTGCTTCACGCCTTCCATCCACGCGCCGGCGCGCGGCAGCAGCGCGCCCTCGGACACGCCGAGCACGAGCAGCGGCACGCTCATGCCGCTGGCGAGCGAAAAGAGCGCCGTGCCGCCGAGCATCACGTCGCGCGTCTGGCTGAGGTAGACGAGCGCACCGGCGAGCGGCGCGACGACGCAGGGGCTGACGATCAGCGCCGACAGGCCGCCCATCGCGAAGACCCCGGCGATGCGGCCGGCCGGCAGCTTGCTGCTCGCTCGGTGCGCGTGGCCCTGAAGTGCGTTCGGCAGGCGCAGTTCGTAGAAGCCGAACATCGACCCGGCCAGCGCCAGCAGCCCGAGCGCGAAGAGGCCGAGCACCCAGGGTTTTTGCAGCGTTGCGGCAAGGCCCTCGCCGACCAGGCCGGCGGCGATGCCGAACAGGGTATAGACGAGCGCCATGCCGAGCGAATAGCTCGCCGCGAGGGCCAGGCCGCGCCCGCGCGAGACGCTTTCACCCTGGCCGGCGATGAGCGACGACAGGATCGGCAGCATCGGCAGCACGCAAGGCGTGAACGACAGCAGCACGCCCGCGACGAAGAAGACGCCGACGATCGTCCAGAAGCGCCCGCCGCGCAGTGCGGCGTCGACCGGGTCTACGGACGCCGCCGCAGACGGCGGCGCACCGGCTGCGCCAAGTGTCGAAAGATCGCCCGACGGTTCGGTCGCCGCGAGCAGGCGCACCGTTCCGTCGCCGCCGAATCCCGCCAGACTGACGGCAAAAAACTGCTCCTGCGGCGGGTAGCACAGGCCCTGGTCGGCACATCCCTGGCTCGTCACGGCGAGCTTGAAATCGCCCGCCGCCTGCTCCACCGGCAGCACGATGCGAATCGTGTCGCGATGGGTTTCGACGTCCTTCTGAAAGGTCTCGTCGAATTTGATCTTGCCCTGCGGGAGCACCGCCGGGCCGAGCGTCACGCCTTCGGCGGCGAAGTGGAACTTGTCGCCGTAGAGGTAGTAGCCGGGAGCGATGTCGAACCGGATTTCGACCTGGCGCGCGTCGATCGCGCGCCCCGACAGCACGAAGGCGCGTTCGGGCTCGAGGAAGGTATCCTCGCCTCGCGCCAGCCCGCACGCCGCGAGCAATATCGCGAGCAGCAGCAGGCGAATGCCCGCGGCACGGAACGCGAAAACGCGGACGGACAGGAGCGCGTTCATTGAACCCTCATGCAGGCGCCAAGCTTATACCCGAGCGGCGCTCCGAGAGGGAGTAGCCCGGCCGCGATAGGTTCCTCGATCGCATCGCACAGCGCCATCCGGCGCATGCCGAAGATCGCCCGCAACGCCTCCGGTTCGGGGCGCGCCGCGGACGCTTTACTCCGTCGCCTCGGCCGGCGACGCTTCGGCAACGATTTCGGGCCGGTCGACGAGCTCGACGAAGGCCATCGGTGCGTTGTCGCCGACCCGAAAGCCCATCTTCAGGATGCGCGTGTAGCCGCCCGGGCGTGCCTTGTAGCGCGGGCCGATCTCGGCGAACAGCTTGGTGACGACCGCCCGATCGCGGGTCCGGTCGAACGCGAGGCGGCGGTTGGCGAGCGTCGGCTCCTTGGCGAGCGTGATCAGCGGCTCGACGACGCGGCGCAGTTCCTTCGCCTTCGGCAGCGTGGTCTTGATCGCCTCGTGGGTGAGCAGCGAGTTGCACATATTGCGCAGCATCGCCTGACGATGCTCCGACGTGCGGTTGAGTTTTCGCAGTCCGTGACGGTGACGCATGGTGCTGGTTTCCTTTCACTTGCTTGTCGTCCGGCAGCCGTATCAGGTACTGCCGGGTGCACCGGGGCCACGGCGCGTGGCCCCTCTCATATCGACCGCAACGCGGTCGTCATCCCACGACGGCCTTCAGGCCGTCCTTCCTGTTCGCGTCAGCGCTTGTCCAAACCTTGCGGCGGCCAGTTCTCGAGCCGGCCGCCGAGCGTGAGCCCGCGCGAGGCGAGCACTTCCTTGATCTCGTTGAGCGATTTGCGGCCGAGGTTCGGCGTCTTGAGCAGTTCGGTCTCGGTGCGCTGGATCAGGTCGCCGATGTAGTAGATATTCTCCGCCTTCAGGCAGTTTGCCGAGCGCACCGTGAGTTCGAGCTCGTCGACCGGGCGCAGCAGGATCGGATCGAAGACGCCGGCGCGCGGCGGCTGGAAGGCGGCTTCGCCGCCGATGCCTGCCTCGCCGATGTCGATCTGCGCGAAGACGGCGATCTGCTCGACGAGGATCTTGGCCGACGCGCGGATCGCCTCTTCGGGGCTGATCGCGCCGTTCGTGACGATCTCCATCACGAGCTTGTCGAGGTCGGTGCGCTGCTCGACGCGCGCGCTCTCGACCGTATAGCTCACGCGTGCGACCGGCGAGAACGAGGCGTCGAGCACGATGCGGCCGATCGACTTCGTCGGCTCGTCGCCGTAGCGGCGCATCGTGCCGGGCACGTAACCGCGGCCCTTCTCGACCTTGATCTGCATGTCGAGCTTGCCGCCTTGCGCCAGGTGGGCGATGACGTGCTCGGGGTTGATGATCTCGACATCGTGCGGCGTCTGGATATCGCCCGCCGTGACCGGGCCCTCGCCTTCCTTGCGCAGCACGAGCGTGACCTCGTCGCGGTTGTGCAGCTTGAAGACGACGCCCTTCAGGTTGAGCATGATGTGGACGACGTCTTCCTGCACGCCGTCGATCGTCGAGTACTCGTGCAAGACGCCCGCGATCGTCACCTCGGTCGGCGCATAGCCGACCATCGACGACAGCAGCACGCGGCGCAGCGCGTTGCCCAGCGTGTGGCCGTAGCCGCGCTCGAACGGTTCGAGCGTGACCTTGGCGCGGTTGCCGCCGAGCGGCTCGACGTTGATGGCTTTGGGTTTCAGCAGATTCGTTTGCATGGAAGTCCTGTTCGTTTCAATACCCTCGGCTCGTTACACCGATAAGGCTGATGGACCGCGCCGGTCTTTGCAGTTGCGTCGCTTCGTGCCGGCCAGCGAAGCGCCAGGGCCGGGGTGCAGGCTCGATCCGGCACCCCGCCGTCTTGTCTTGCGAGGGCTTAGCGCGAGTACAACTCGACGATCAGCGCTTCCTTGATCTCGGCGCCGAACTCGTCGCGGTCGGGCGCCTTCTTGAAGACGCCTTCGAGCTTGGACGCATCGACCGCAACCCACGCCGGCATGCCCTGCCCTTCGGCGAGCTTGAGCGACTCGGTGACGCGCAATTGCGTCTTCGCCTTCTCGCGCACCGCGACCACATCGCCCGCCTTGACCATGAAGGACGGGATATTGACGACCTGGCCGTTGACGGTCAGCGCCTTGTGGCCGACGAGCTGGCGTGCCTCGGCGCGCGTCGAGCCGAAGCCCATGCGGTAGACGACGTTGTCCAGGCGCGATTCGAGCAGCGCGAGCAGATTCGCGCCGGTGTTGCCCTTGCGGCGCTCGGCCTCGGCGAAGTAGCGCCGGAACTGGCGCTCGAGGACGCCGTACATGCGCTTGACCTTCTGCTTTTCGCGCAGCTGCAGCCCGAAGTCGGACGTGCGCGAGCCCGACATGCGCCCGTGCTGGCCGGGTTTGGCTTCGAACTTGCACTTGTCGCCGATCGGGCGACGCGCGCTCTTGAGATAGAGATCGGTGCCTTCGCGGCGTGAGAGTTTGGCCTTGGGGCCGAGATAGCGTGCCACTTGATGTCCTCTTCAATCTGACGCAGCGGGCCTGGAGGGGCCCCGGCGCGAGTTCGGCGCGGATTGTTGTTCTTCGCTCGAACGTTGGCGTTGCGAAGCCGGGCGTCGGATTGCATCCGGCTTCAATGGAACCGCCGGCAGGCACGAAACCGCACCTGCCGGCGCACGAAAATCGAACCCTAGATGCGGCGGCGCTTCTGCGGCCGGCAGCCGTTGTGCGGTACCGGCGTCACATCCGAGATCAGGTTGATGCGAATGCCGAGCGCGGCGAGCGCGCGGACCGACGACTCGCGCCCCGGCCCCGGGCCCTTGATGCGGACGTCCAGATTCTTGATGCCCTGCTCCTGCGCCGCGCGGCCGGCCATCTCGGCCGCGACCTGGGCGGCAAACGGCGTCGACTTGCGCGAGCCCTTGAAGCCCTGGCCGCCGCTCGAGGCACACGCCAGCGCGCCGCCCTGGCGGTCGGTGATCGTGATGATCGTATTGTTGAACGACGCGTGAACGTGCGCGATGCCGTCCGCAACATTCTTGCGGGCCTTCTTGCGCACGCGCTGGGCGGCGGTATTCGGTGCTTTAGCCATGTCGACGTTCCTTCAATCTCACTTCTTGACCATTGCGCCGGACTTCTTCGGTCCCTTGCGGGTGCGCGCGTTGGTACGGGTGCGCTGGCCACGCACCGGCAGTCCGCGGCGATGACGGAAGCCACGGTAGCAGCCCAGATCCATCAAGCGCTTGATATTGATCGACATCTCGCGGCGCAGGTCGCCTTCGATCTGTATGCGGCCGAGTTCCTCGCGGATGCGCTCCAGATCGGCGTCGGAGAGATCCTTGATTTTGCGGTCGAACGGCACACCGGCAGCGGTGCAGATCTTCTGCGCCGTCGGCCGACCGATGCCGTAGATCGCGGTCAACCCGATCTCGGTGTGCTTGTGCGGCAGGATGTTGATACCGGCAATGCGTGCCATGTCGAATGTCCTCTATTTCCTTGCTTTCCACGCGCCTCCTGGCGCGGGTTCGTGCGGCTGGAGCGCCTGGGCCGGAATCGACCCTCGCGCCGCCGGCCTCACCCTTGGCGCTGCTTGTGGCGCGGATCGGTGCAGATCACGCGCACGACGCCATGGCGCCGGATGATCTTGCAGTTGCGGCACATCTTCTTGACCGATGCTGCGACTTTCATTTGCTTCTCCTCGACCCCGCGAGGGGTCTGTCTCGATATTCAAACCTTCATTTGGCGCGAAAGACGATGCGCGCCCGGCTCAGGTCGTAGGGGGTCAACTCGACCGTCACCTTGTCGCCCGGCAGGATGCGGATGTAGTGCATGCGCATCTTGCCGGAGATGTGGCCCAGAACGATGTGGCCGTTCTCGAGCTTGACGCGAAATGTCGTGTTCGGGAGTTTCTCGAGAATCTCCCCCTGCATCTGGATGACGTCGTCCTTTGCCATTTATCCCTTGTTCGCTCAGCCGGCCTTGAAGTTGGCCTTCTTCAGCAGCGACTCGTACTGCTGCGACATGACGTAGGACTGCACCTGGGCCCAGAAGTCCATCGTCACGACGACGATGATCAGCAGTGACGTACCGCCGAAATAGAACGGCACGTTGTATTTGAGGATCAGGAACTCGGGCAGCAGACACACGACCGTGATATAGATCGCGCCGCCGAACGTCAGGCGCGTCAGGATGCGGTCGATGTGGCGCGCCGTCTGATCCCCCGGTCGGATGCCCGGAATGAAGGCGCCGCTCTTCTTCAGGTTGTCCGCCGTCTCGCGGCTGTTGAAGACGAGCGCGGTATAGAAGAAGCAGAAGAAGATGATCGCCGCCGCATAAAGTATGACGTAGATCGGCTGGCCCGGAGACAGCAGGCTGGCCAGATCCTTCAGCCAGCGCATGCTCTCCCCGGTCGCGAACCAGCCTACCGCGGTGGCCGGCAGCAGGATGATCGACGACGCGAAGATCGGCGGGATGACGCCCGACATGTTGAGCTTGAGCGGCAGGTGCGACGACTGCCCGCCATAGACCTTGTTGCCGACCTGGCGCTTGGCGTAGTTGACGAGGATCTTGCGCTGCCCGCGCTCGACGAAGACGACGAAGTAGGTGACGGCGATGACGACCGCGACGATGAAGATCGCGATCGGAATATTCATCGCGCCGGTGCGAACGAGTTCGAGCAGGCCGCCGATCGCGCTCGGCAGGCCGGCCGCGATGCCGGCGAAGATGAGGATCGAGATGCCGTTGCCCAGGCCCCGCTCGGTGATCTGCTCGCCAAGCCACATCAGGAACATCGTGCCCGCGGTCAGGCTCACCATCGCCGTGATGCGGAAACCGAAGCCCGGAGCGATGACGAGGCCGGGCGAGCTCTCGAGTGCGATCGCGATCGACAGCGACTGAAAGAGCGACAGCCCGAGCGTGCCGTAGCGCGTGTACTGCGTGATCTTGCGGCGCCCGGCTTCGCCTTCCTTCTTCAGCGCCTCGAGCGTCGGCACGACGTAGGTCATCAACTGCATGATGATCGACGCCGAGATATAGGGCATGATGCCCAGCGCGAAGACGGTGAAGCGCGACAGCGCCCCGCCCGAGAACATATTGAACAGGCTCAGAATCCCGCCCTGCTGGCCCTTGAAGAGCTGCTCCAGCGAGACCGGGTCGATCCCCGGCACCGGAATGTGCGCGCCGATGCGGTAGACGACGAGCGCAAGCAGCAGAAACGTCAAGCGGCGACGCAGGTCGCCGAACTTGCCGCTCTTTGCGAGTTGATTCGCGTTGGTGGCCACGTGGGGTCGGTGTCCTCTTGCGGGTGGGCCGGGCTCAGGCGACCGAGCCGCCGGCTGCTTCGATCGCCGCCTTGGCGCCGGCCGTCGCCGCGATGCCGGTGAGCGTGACCTTCTTCGTCAGCTTGCCCGACGCGAAAACCTTGACCGCGCGCACGAGTTCGGGCACGAGCCCGGCCTGCTTCAACGTCAGCACATCGATCTCGGCGACCGGCAGCCGCTCGAGGTCGGAGAGCCGGATCTCGGCGTTGAAGCGCAGCGTGCGCGATTTGAAGCCGCGCTTGGGCAGGCGCCGCTGCAGCGGCATCTGGCCGCCTTCGAAGCCGACCTTGTGATAGCCGCCGGCACGCGACTTCTGCCCCTTGTGGCCGCGGCCCGCGGTCTTGCCCAGGCCGCTGCCGATGCCGCGCCCGACGCGGCGCTTGGCGTGCTTGGCACCGCTGGCCGGCTTGATCGTATTGAGTTCCATATGCGTATCCAGACTGCGGCGCGGCTCAGAGCACCTGCACGAGGTAGTCGACCTTGTTGATCATCCCGCGCACGGCAGGGGTGTCTTCGAGGACCGAGACGCTGTTGAGCTTGCGCAGGCCGAGGCCGCGCACCGTCGCCCGATGCGACTGCCGCGTCCCCGCGACGCTGCGCACCAGCTTGACCTTGACCGTCTTCTTCTCGCTCATCTTCGTTCTCCCGTTCCTTGGCCGCGCGCTGCTCAGCCGAAGATCTCTTCGACCGTCTTGCCGCGCTTGGCGGCGATCTCCGCCGGTGTATTGGTGCGCTTGAGTGCATCGAGCGTGGCGCGCACCAGGTTGTAGGGGTTCGTCGATCCGAGACTCTTGGCGACGATATCGGTCACCCCCATCACCTCGAACACCGCGCGCATCGGGCCGCCGGCGATGATGCCGGTACCGGCTGGCGCCGGGGCGACCAGCACGTGTGCCGCGCCATGCTCGCCGACGACGCGGTGATGGATCGTGCCTTCCTTCAACGAAACCTTGATCAGGTTGCGCCGCGCATCCTGCATCGCCTTCGTCACGGCGACCGGGACTTCCTTGGACTTGCCCTTGCCCATGCCGATGCGGCCGTCGCCGTCGCCGACCACCGTCAGCGCCGCGAAGCCGAGGATGCGCCCGCCCTTGACGACCTTCGTGACGCGGTTCACCGCGATCATCTTCTCCCTCAGGCCGTCTTCGCTCGCTTCGGTCGGCGCACGGGGTTGAAACTTTGCCATTGTCGAAATCCTTGATCGCTGCTCTTGCGAGTCTGTTGCGCGCGGTTAGAACTGCAGGCCGGCCGCACGCGCGGCTTCGGCCAGGGCCTTGACGCGGCCGTGGTAGGCATAGCCGGCGCGGTCGAAGGCAACCTTCTCGATACCGGCCGCCTTGGCGCGTTCGGCAATGCGCTTGCCGACCGCTTCCGCCGCCGCCGCATTGCCGCCCTTGCCTGGCGCGCCGAGTTGCTTGCGCATTTCGGTCTCGGAGGTCGATGCGCTCGCCAGCACGCGCGCACCGTCGTCGGAAATGACGCTCGCGTAGATGTGCAGGTTGGAGCGGAATACCGTAAGGCGCGCGACGCGCTGCTTGGCGATGCGGTTGCGGGTGGAGCGCGCGCGGCGTTGGCGCTGTTCGGTCTTGTTCAGCATGTGCGGGCTCCTTACTTCTTCTTCGTCTCTTTGAGAGTGACCTTCTCGTCGGCGTAGCGGATGCCCTTGCCCTTGTACGGCTCGGGCGGCCGGATCGCGCGCACTTCGGCGGCGACCTGGCCGACGACCTGGTTGTCGGCGCCCTTGATCACGATCTCGGTCTGCGACGGTGTCGTCACCGTCACACCGGCGGGCATGTCCTTCACGACCGGATGCGAAAACCCGATCTGCAGGTTGAGCTTGGCGCCCTGCGCCTGGGCGCGAAAACCGACGCCGACGAGCGTGAGCTTCTTCTCGAAGCCCTTGCTGACGCCTTGGACCATGTTCGCCAGCAGCGCGCGCATCGTGCCCGACATCGCATTCGCGTCCGGCGCATCGCCGACCGGCGCGACGACCAGCCGACCGTCTTCCTTGCGGATCGACACCATCGGGTTCGCGGCGCGCGCGAGCGAGCCGAGCGCGCCCTTGACGCTGATTTGCTCGGCGGTGATCGCCACGTCCACGCCTTGCGGGACGGCGATCGGCATTTTTCCTACGCGGGACATTGCAGCCTCTCCTGGGTCATACCTTGCGCGGCGTCCTCGATCACGAGACGTAGCACAGCACTTCGCCGCCGATGCCGTTCTGGCGCGCCTTGCGGTCGGTCATCACGCCACGCGGCGTCGTGACGATCGCCACGCCCAAGCCGTTCATCACGCTCGGGATATCGTGGCGGCCCTTGTAGACACGCAGTCCTGGACGGCTCACGCGCTCGATGTGCTCGATCACCGGGCGCCCGGCGTAGTACTTGAGCGCAATCTCGAGCTGCGGCTTGGCGGCTTCGCCGCGGACGGCGAAATCGTCGATATAGCCCTCGTCCTTCAGGACCTGCGCGATCGCCACCTTCAGCTTGGACGACGGCATCACGGCAACCGCCTTCTCCACCGCCTGCGCATTGCGGATGCGCGTCAGCATATCGGCGATAGGATCACTCATGCTCATGCGAATTTCTCCTGATCGGGCCGATTACCAGCTGGCCTTGATGATGCCGGGGATGTCGCCGTTGAATGCGAGATCGCGGATCTTGTTGCGGCCCAGACCGAACTTGCGGAAGGTTCCGCGCGGGCGGCCGGTGAGTGCGCAGCGGTTGCGCTGGCGCGTCGGGTACGCATTGCGCGGCAGCTTCTGCAGTTCGAGGCGCGCGGCATAGCGCTCCTCGTCCGACTTCTTGGCGTCGTTGGCGATCGCCTTCAGTTCTGCATACTTCTTCGCATACTTGGCGACCAGCGCATCGCGCTTGAGTTCGCGCTGGATGAGGGAGAGTTTGGCCACGGGTCTGCCCCTGTCTTAGTTCTTGAACGGGAACTTGAAGCCGGCGAGCAGCGCCTTGCACTCGTCGTCGGTCTTCGCGGTCGTCGTGATGCTGATGTTGAGACCGCGCAGCGCGTCGATCTTGTCGTAGTCGACCTCGGGGAAGATGATCTGTTCCTTGACGCCGACGTTGTAGTTGCCGCGGCCGTCGAAGGCGCGCCCCGAGATGCCGCGGAAGTCGCGC
>JACSRM010000078.1 GCA_014879745.1 Burkholderiaceae bacterium
CCCGCCGCGAAACTCGCTGCGTTCGCTGCGCTCACTGCGCTCGGACAGTCGCGGCGAGTCAGATCACGACGCGCGCGAGTACGCGCGCGGCCACGAGCCCTGCGTTCCTCGGCGCCTCATAGGCGCGCCGCGAGCGCCCCGCACGGCCCTTTGCTGAACCGACAGCGGCGTGCGTCCTGTTGGCATGCCAGCGCCTGCTGCGCTGCGCCGCTTCGAGTGCGCAATCTGCACGTCCTTCAACGCGCCCTCGCCGTAGGGCTGCGAGCCTTGGAAGCAGACCCCCAGCGAACCGGGTCAACGACCGGGCGCAGGCGAGCCGCTTCGATGTGTTCGAACGCGAAGTGGCATGACTATCCGCGAACCAGGCGTCCGGGTCGGGATACGTCGCCCACGTGCCGCGCTGGCGTCTTGAACACGTTCTCCTGATTCCACGCCAGGAAGCCCGACCCGGGACGCAGGCCCGGATGCTGCGGCGCGAGCAGGCGCTGCCCGTGGTGGCGCAGTTCGCCTTGCTGACCTCGGTCGCCCGAGATTGCGTGCTGGCTGAAGAGCACCCGGTGCTCGGTTTGCTCGACCGTAAACGCACCCAGGTCCAACAGCTTGTGGTGCAGCGCGCACAGCGCCAGACCATTGGGTTCGATGTCCGGCCCGCCGACATGGTGCCACTGGATGTGCGCGGCTTCCAGCCCCGCGCTCGCCTGGCCGACGCGCAGGTCGAAACCGCAGACGCAGCACCGGTACTCGTAGGCGCGCAGCACACGTTCGCGAAAGCCGGGATCGCGCCTGCGGCGGTCTGCAGCGCCGTAGGTCGGTGCGTCGAACTCGCCGGCTGCCGCCGGTCGGTCGAGGCTCAGCCCGACCGCCGCCGCGATGTCGGCGTGCAAGGTCGTGGGAAAGCAGGTCTCGAGCACCCGCGCCGCAACCGCCTCCAGCAGGCCCGGCACCTCGCGCAGCGCCTCGTCCACCTGCGGCGCAAACCCGCCTTGCACCTGATGCGCGCGCAGTTCGCCGAGGTTGGGGGTGGCGCTGGCCGGCCGGGCCAGCAGGTCACGCGGGCCGTTCAGATTCCACAGCGCGCCCCGACCGTCGGTCGCAAGGTGCCAGAACGGATAGTGGCGCGATCTGGCGGCGCCGCTGGGGCCGAACTCGGCGAGCAGTGACTGCAGCGAAGCGTCGAGCGCGTTGAATGCCACCAGCCGCGGCTCGCCGCGCTGCACGCGGGCCAGGGCGAGCAGGATCAGCAGCGGCTTGTGCGGAGCATAGACGCCGGCCCGCTGGGCGCGCCGGATGTTGTCGAAGGCCTCGAGGACCTGCGCGGCGGACTTCATCTCAACGCGATTCGCCATCGCCGATCGACCAGTAGTCGGCGCGCTGCGGAAGGACCCAACGCACGCCACCGCGCGGATCGCTCCGGTCGCCCGGGAAACGCGGGATCAGATGCACGTGCAGATGCGCCACCGTCTGACCGGCGGCCGTACCGTCGTTGATGCCGATGTTGTAGCCCGCGGGTTGCACGTCCTGCTCCAGGGTGCGGCGGGCCAGCCCGAGCAGATCGAAGAGTGCTCGGTGCTCCGCCGGTTCGAGATCGAAGAAGCTCTGCACGTGCCGGCGCGGCAGCACCAGCGTATGGCCGGGCGATACCGGGAAGGCATCTCGAACGACGACGGCCAGAGCATTGGCGTGGACGATCCTGGCCGCCGGCAAGGCGCAGAACGGGCAGGCGGTCGGCATCGTCATGGTCCCGCGAGGTTATCGCACGCTTGGGTACACCCGGTTCTCGAGTGACGCCCGAAGTGAAGCACGCCGCAGCGATCGGGCAGGTCGATGGCAGCTATCTGGGTTGAAGGTTGGCCTTCAGATCGGCATGGCGAAAGGAGCCACGTCGCAAGACACGACTCGCCCGTCGAACTTGCGCCCGCTGCGCGCGGTACGATGCCGGCATGAAGCCGATCCCGCAGTTCGATGCGATCGCCGCCGTGCTCGACCGCCACCCCGAGATCGATATCGCGATCGTCTTCGGCTCGCTGGCCAGCGGTCGGCAGCGGCCGGACAGCGACCTCGACCTCGCGGTTCGGGGGCCGCAGGCGCTCGACGCTGCGACGAGGCTTGCGCTGATCGCCGAACTGGCCGGTGCGACCGGACGGCCGATCGATCTGGTCGATCTGCGTCGGGTCGGCGAGCCCTTGCTCGGCCAGGTGCTGCGTCACGGCCGGCGACTGCGCGGCAGCGACGAGGCTTATGCCGAGTTGCTGCACCGGCACCTGCTCGACGCTGCCGACTTCATGCCCTACGTCGAACGGATGCTTGCCGAGCGGAGAGCGCGGTGGATAGGAACGTGATCGAGCGCAAGCTCGAGTCGCTTCGGCATTGCATCGCGCGGGTGCGGGCCAAGCGCCCGCCGACGGCTGCGCTGCTGGCCGCCGACGCGGACCTGCAGGACGTGCTGGTCCTCAACCTGAGCCGCGCGGTGCAGGTCTGCGTCGACATCGGCGCGCATCTGCTCGCGCCGACCGGCAGCGCGCCGCCGGCGACGATGGGCGAGACTTTCACGCGCCTGGGCGAAGCCGGTCTGATCGATGCGGCGCTGGCGGCTCGGCTGCGCGCCGCGGTCGGGTTTCGCAACATCGCCGTCCACAACTACGAAGCGATCGACTGGGAGATCGTCTGGCTGCTTGCCGGCGACCCGCTGGGCGACTTCGAGGCCTTTGCCCGGCAGGC
>JACSRM010000136.1 GCA_014879745.1 Burkholderiaceae bacterium
TCGGCTGGATGAGCCGGCACGGCGAACGGCTCGCGCTGCCGGTGTCCGGCGAAGGCGAGGCGACATGCCCCGCGACCGGCGAGCGCTACCGGCTGCGCGGCGACTGCTGCGAGCTTGCCGAGCGTTGATCGCGATGGCCAAGCTCGATTTCATCGACTTGAAGACCCAGTACGCCGCGCTGCGCGACAGCATCGCGGCGCGCATGCAGCGCGTGCTCGACCACGGCCAGTACATCATGGGCCCGGAGGTCAAGGAACTCGAGGGTGAGCTGGCCGCGTTTACGGGTGCCAGGCACTGCATCACCGTCGCGAGCGGCACCGAGGCGATCTTGATCGCGCTGATGGCGCTCGATCTGAAGCCCGGCGATGAGGTGATCACGACGCCGTTCACCTTCGCCGCGACGGCCGAGATGATCGTGCTGCTCGGGGCGAAGCCGGTCTACGTCGACATCGAGCCCGACACCTGCAAAATCGACGCTTCGTTGATCGAAGCGGCGGTGACGGCGCGCACGCGCGCGGTCATGCCGGTGAGCCTGTACGGGCAGGTGGCCGACATGGACGAGATCAACGCCGTTGCCGCGCGCCACGGCCTGGCGGTGATCGAGGACGCTGCACAGAGCTTCGGCGCGAACTACAAGGACCGCAAGAGCTGCAACCTGTCGACGTTCGGCTGCACGAGCTTCTTCCCGAGCAAGCCGCTCGGCTGCTACGGCGACGGTGGCGCGGTCTTCACGAGCGACGACGCGCTCGCCCAGGCCTGCCGAGAGATCCGCGTCCACGGCCAGAGCGCACGCTATACGCACACCCGCGTCGGTGTCGGTGGGCGCATGGACACGCTGCAGTGCGCCGTCGTCCTCGCCAAGCTCGAGCGATTCGACTGGGAGCTCGAGCGACGGCAGGCGATCGGCGCGCGCTACGGCAAGCTGCTCGACGCCGCCGGCATCGAGCGTGTCGCGACGCGCGTCGACCGCGACAGCGTGCTCGCGCAGTACACGGTATTCGTCGACAACCGTGCGCGTGTCCAGGCGGCGCTTGCCGAGCGCGGCATCCCGACCGCGGTGCACTATCCGAAGCCGCTGCATCATCAGCCGGCGTATGCCGCGGGGCACGATCCGGCGAGCTTCCCGCACAGCGTGCGTGCCGCCGAACGGGTGATGAGTCTGCCGATGAGCGCCGATCTCACCGAGGCGCAGCAGGATGCGATCGTCGCCGCGCTGCGCGACGCGGTACGTGCGGCGTAAGCGGGTCGCGTAACCGGCCGCGTCAGCGCGGCCCGCGCCAGGCGTCGCGCCAGCGCTTGAGTGTGCGCAGCAGGCGGATCGTGGCCGGCTCGGCAGGCGTTGTCGTCTCGTCCCAATGTGAAAGCTCGAACAACGCGCGCTCGGGGGTCGTGAAGGCGCCGGTCGTGCGGCTCACGTATGTCGGGTAGACGATCAAGGCACCGGCGACGAGTTCGTCCAGCGTGAGGCGCCGCGTGCGGCGCGGATGATCGAGGACATCTTGCGTCAGCCCCCATCCGGCGTAGAACGGGCTGCCGTGGCAGGTCACCGGCAGGCCGCGCAGCAGCGCCTCGAAGCCGGCGAGCGAGGTCAGCACCTGCAGTTCGTCGACCTGCTCGAACAGGCGGTGGATCGGCACGCCGGTCACGATCTCGTCGCACCATTGGCGCGACGCCTCGATCTCGGCGTGGCCCGGCCGCTTGCCGGCGAGCACGTCGGGGTGTGGTTTGTAGACGATCCAGGCACCGGGGTTCGATTCGCGCACCGCCTGCAGCAGCCCGAGGTTGGTGCGCACGCCGGGTGCGCCCCAGGCGATCGACGCGTCGTTCTCGACCTGGCCCGGGACGAGGATGACGCGCTTCGCATCCTGCGGCCGCTGCCACGCGCCAGCGCCGACGTTGTACTTGGTGACGCCGGATGCGACGATCGCTGCGCGAAGCGCCCGCGCGCGCACGAGCAGTGCAGTGTCGAACTCGCGCGCTTCGAGCAGCGCTTCGAGGTCGGACGGCGCCGTTGCGTCGTAGTACATGCCGCGCCGATCGATGACCCACGACAGCGGCTTCACGAGATTCGCGCCGAGGCCGACCGAGCGCAGGAAGCCGTCCTCGACGCGCAGCAGCGGTGCCTCGAGCCTCTGCGCGGCAGTTGCGGCCGCCACGTTCGGTCCGCGTCCCCACACGGCGCGCGCTTCGTCCGTCGCGAGCGGCTCGGCCTGCTCGACGAAGCGCAGCAGGCTTCCCCCGAAGAACGCGCGCGCGATCGGCTGCTTCCAGGTCGAGAACGCGACCGCCTGGACCTGCGCCGGGAAGCGCTCGCGCATGCGGCGCTGCAGGCCCATCCAATCGACGAGGCGTTCGGGCTCGCAGCGCTGCCGCGTTTCGGGGTCGATGCAGCGCAGATAGTCGACGAGCGCTGCGTGCGTCAGGTCGGCGAGCGCCACGGCATGCGCCGTGCGCCGCCGCTCGGGGGCGGGCAGTTCGTCACGCGTCAGCCCCCAGCCGGCGTAGAACGGCATGCCGAACGTGCGCACCGGCCGCCCCCACAGCAAGGCTTCGAAGCCCATCTGCGAGGTGACGACGTAGACGCCAGCCGCCGCCTCGATCAGCGCCGGCGGGTGCGCGTTGGCGCCGAGCAGCGTGACGCGCGCAGCCTGCGCCGGCGTCAGCGCGCCGAAGTGCGCCCGTTTGCGCCCGGCGATCACGTCGGGATGCGTCTTCAGCAGCACCGGCAGGGCGGGATGCTCGTCGAGCGCCGCTTCGAGCATGTGCATGAAGCTTGCCGCGCTCGCCATGCCGTAGGCGATCGACGCGTCGCCGAAGGTCTGATCGACGACGAGCGTGTACGCGCCGGCGATCGGCGCTGCGACTTCTCGCGCGTGGTTGTATTTCGAGACGCGCGCCGCGCGCCAGGCGTCGGCGAGCGCATCGGCGCGCTGGCGCTGCGCGGCCGTGTGCTGCGCGGCGATCGCGGCCTCGAGCCGCGACGGCGCGTGCGCGTCGTAGTAGATGCCCAGATCGTCGACGCACAGCGACAGCGGGCCTTCGTCGGCACCCGGCGCGATCGAGCGCAGAAAGCCGTCCTCGAGCGCGAGGTAGGGCAGGCGAAAGCGCTCGGCCGCTGCCTTCGCGCGCAGCGCGACGCCCTTCAGGCCCCAGCCGATGACGGCGGCGGCATCGCGCGGCGGCGCGCCGAAGGGGCGAAAGACGAGCGGTCGGTCGAGGAAGTCCTGCAGGCCGCGCACGAGCAGCAGGCCCGGATTGCGCACGACGAGGCAGCCGGTGCCGGCCTGCGCAGGCGCTGCCGCCATGTCAGCGTGTCTTGCGTCCGACGGCATCGAGGATGGTTTCGAGGCGGTGTGCCCAGGTGTGATGCGCGAGGACATGCTCGGCGCCAGCGCGCATCATCTCGCGGTCGCGCGCCGAGTAGCCGTCGCGCGCGAGTCGCGCGAACAACGCGTGCGCGGCCGGCGCGTCGCCCACGACGTGGCAGAAGTCCTTGAACATGCGATCGATCGCCAGTGCCGGCGTCGAAACCGCCAGCCCGCCGCAGGCGAGGATCTCGATCAGCCGGCGCGAGAACATCGTCGGCGAGTTCTCGATCGTGTTGACGTTGAGCGACGCGAGGTGCGACTTGTAGATCGCTGCCGTCCGCGCGTAGGACACCTTCGGGTGCACTTTCAGTCCGGCGAACGCCGGGTAGCGGTAATGCCCGCCGCGGCGGTCCGAGTTGCGGTCATATACCGTGAGGCCGAGCGTGCCGGCGGCGGCTTCGAGCAGCATGTCCTGCCGATCCCGCCGCGCGTCGTGGATGTGGCGGCTGTAGCTGCCGACAAAGCTCGCGCCGCGCCGCGTCGCCTCGTCGATGCCGCTGAACGAATGGATCGCCGGTTGCACCGCGAACGGCAGCGCGCCGACATGCACACCGTCCCCGACCACCGATCGGTAGCGATCGATGCACGAAGCATCGACGGTAAAGATCGCATCGAACAGCTTCGCGCTGGCGATGAAGCGATCGAAGTGGACGCTGTCTTCCTTGTTCCAGAAGACGATCGGGATGCCAAGGTCGCGGGCATGCCCGACCAACCGAACGAGGTCCGAATTGTTGCGCTCGGGGTGATCCGGGTAGGCGGCGATGCGGAACTTCCAGCTGTTGCGCCAGCCCTGCCAGGCCGACTCGACGAATACCAGGTCCGGGCGGTCGCGGCGCATCGTCCGATGGAAACTGCCCGGCGCCAGGTCGAGGATGCGGCATTCGCGCGAGAGACAGGTCCGCGTCAGTTCGTCGGCAACGAGCGCGACCGTCAGCGACGCGTGCGGTCCGGCAGGAGCCCGTGAGCCGTGGACAGCTCGGAGCCAGCGTTGGAGGATCATCGCAAGCGGATCCGCTCAGCGCACGAGCACAGCGGTGGCGCGGTCCGCGAGCCAAGTGTTCACCCGCCAGACGCCCCTAGTACTCCGCATTCGACAAGCAGCCCCACATACCCGCCGCAGGTCGACGCTGAGTGGACCCTCAACTGCCAGGCGAGTGAGGGTCCACTCGGTAACTGACGGACAAACTGCACGCACTTTTTCAGCGCTTGTTCCAATCAACGAGCACCCAAGGTAGCGCTTTAGACTTTGCCAAGAGTGTTAGCGTGGCACCTGGAAAAAGTTGGTGCAAGCGTTCCAAATCAAAGCGCTGGTGGTGAAACTTCGCTAGCGGGTACTCCATAAACGGGACGGTAACGATCAGCCGCTTGTTCGCAAGCAACTTGAGGTTCTCGACTGCGAGGGAGAAATCAGGATCCGGGATGTGTTCAATGCATTCCATGCACGTAACGACATCGGCCTTGAGCTCATCCCGAACGGGCTCTTGAAGGCGGTGCTGCCACACTTGCCATTTGTGGATCTGATAGAAGTCACTGCGTCTGTTGCGGTCCATACCGGAAACACGGCCCATCATTCCGGTAGAATAAACCGCGTTGACGAAAGCTCCGCTGCCGATCCCGATATCCATGAACGAATCTGACGGCGTGAGTAGGCTCAGAACAAACGCATACCGTCTAGCATCACCTTCGCGCGGAACCCTTGTTCCGGAGGTGACCGCATATGAGCGATGGGCCTCGAATACCGGCCCCATCACGGATCCCAGAGGATATTCAGAGATCCGGATCACATTGGGGCACGGGAGAGGAGGTGTCGATGCTTCCTTCTCTAGTGCCAGCCTGACTTTGCGCAACATCTGTCTATGCGGAGACTTGTTGAGCACAGTCTTGAGATCGGGATCGCGACTGAGTGATCTTAAGAGGCGACGAACAGCGACGTCCACTTCCCGCATCAGCTGATCCTCCGGCTACACGTAATTTCTAGCTACCAAGGGAGGCCCCCCGGCTCTGCCGAGGAGGCAGCAAGAGTTTGACGTTTCCTGAAGTTGTTCTTGCCGCAGGCCGGTTTGGGTAATGCCGCGGCAGAGGCGGATGCTGCGGACCTACTGCCGCGGAACATTGCTTCGGACCGAAAACGAGGTTGCGAAGCACGCGTGGCGGAATGGCCATCGCGCGAGCAGCGTGCGATGAACGAAGACAGCGCGAAGCGCCCATCGCGTGAACGGTGCCAGCCGCTTCGAGCGGCTCACATCCCGAATGCCCCCAGCTTTGCCGGGGGATGGTTACTGAACCAGTTGTACCGTGTTGCACCGCCGGGGTATTCAATATTGCTCGCTCGCCGACCGTAGCCGAAGGCAACAATACAATCCCACCTTGTCGATCGAGGTGCAGGAACGTTGCAAGACATCGATCCTGAGTTTCCGTTGTGCAGTCGCTCGTGGGTAGCCGCTGTATTATCATTTCCATTGAACCGTTCCGGATAATGAGGAGACCACTCTGCCTTATAGGGCTGCAATCAGTCGAAGCTGATATATATGCCATGCATTGAAATGGAGCGCGGTGGCAGGAGCGCGTCACGCACGCCATGCAAGACGACGCGCCGATCCTCGACAGTCGGAAGAGCACGGAACACGCGTTCATCCAGTACGAAAAGACTACTAATAAGCACAGTTCCCACCGCCTCAACTGTAAAACCCGCGGTCGTTGCGGGTTGATACTGCAAGTATGCTTCTGATACCCAACCGAGTGGCTCGGGTTTCATCTGACCGCGTGCGGTGTCAAGCAGTCCAGCAGTATTCGCTGCAAAGCGCGCCAGTAGCGGGCGACCGGAAGGCAAGCGCATTTCCAACGTATCGGTCGATTGCAGCGTCAGTATTGCATCCTTATTGAAATGCCAGCCTGCCACATAGCGATGTCTCCCGTCGGTGGGCTTCAGATAGTCGACTGCCAGAACGAAAGCACCAGGTAGCCATATAACGCTACGTGCGTGCGTGACGCCAAAGTCGAGGTGGGTTCGCTGCGCCGTCATCAGCCAGCCGCGGCCGAATGGCGTGATGTCCTCCAGTCCAGACCCATAAGCTCTGTCAGCCTTCAAATTATAGCTTCTACCATCGATCTCGATTGTATTATGAGCGCGAGTGCTCTTGAAGTAGCGGCGCATCGAATCGCCCTGATAGCCGTATTTACCTGAGTCGATCAGGATATCTTCGCCACCTTCCTGCCAGATGAGAGATAGGCAATCTGCATGCTTATGCGCATTATTCCGGAACCCAGCGTGCATGAAGACAATGCCAGATTGCGAGATGGATGTTTCAGTGTCAGTACGCGCCACACCGTAAACGTCAAGCTTTGCACCGATCGTATTAGCATTGCGTTCGTGTGGCCACTCATAAAGGCGCGACAACGTTTGCTTATACAGATTTCGAGCGGAGTCTCCAACTGGTAGGCAGCGAGAGTCGGGACTCACCATCCAACCTCTTGCTATATCAGCACGATCGACCAAACGATGAATATCGCCAAAATCATCTCCTTTCCACCAGTCGCATTCAAGAATCGTGATGATCTTGCTCAACGTAAAGAAATGATATCCAGGCGCACCTTCAGTATGCACACCGTGCGACCCAAGTTGATCGGCAAGAAGCATTTTCATCGCATCTCGCGCATACCGGATAGCATTGATACTAAGAGGCGATTCAGGGAGAGCAGTCGCCAGTGCCATAGCGCCGTTAATCTGGAAGAGTCCGTGGTTACCGTGGTTCAGCTCCTCCGGATTGCACAAATGTTCAATATGCAAGCGCACCAGATCGTCGATCGCGACTTTCTGCGGAAACGCAAAACCGATCCTCGTAGCCAAACGTAGAAGCAATCCCAGCTTTGAAGCGCGAATGCCCGTCGACATGTCGTACCACGTATAGGTACCACCATTCCCCCGCACGTTGTGTGCCACCCAGTCCGCGATGAGCGCGAAGATGCTCGGTAGGACCTGCTTCTGAGCTGACGCCTTGCGATTCAGCACCTGCAACAGCGGGTCAAGCGAACGCCATGCGTGCAACTGGAACATCCAGTTGCGATCTTTGAACGGATCCGAAGACCAATCAATCGGTAGCGTCAGAGGGAAAGGAGCCAAGTCAGTACGGTTACGAGCGATAAAACCCTCCCGGTTCTGCCTCTGGATTTCCTTGCATGGTTCCTTCGCCGAAAAAACCTCGAAATGCGCGAGCTTATATGTTGGTCCGGTCATTTCACGGAGGCTTTGGTCGAGGATTGACCCATGAGTTTGACAGGCGATCGACTCGCCAATAGCATGACGCGCGGTGTTGTTCTTTCTGGGTTGCGAGAATGATCAGGATATAGTGCATCGCGAGAGTAACGAATGAAGTAACCAAATCCTGCACGCTGACAAATCGCTTCGACTGCGGCATAACTCATATACCAGTAAGATGCCCGATCAATACCGCCACCTGCGCGGCCCTTTGCAGCGACTGCACGTTCTTCGAAGTTGAGTGAGGCATTGTGCCATTCGTACAAGCCGCCCGGCCGGTGGTATGCCCATGGTATGTCATGGTTGAGCAATTTGGCAGGTATTGTTTTCCACTCGAATAGAATATTCTCAGCCTTTTCGGCCATCGTGCTAATGAAGTTAAACGGATCTGGAAGGCGATGCAGAAGACCAAGGCAGAGTGCGTAGTCAAACCGCGGCAACGCCTTGAAGGCATCGGAATATAGATCCATGATCTGGAACTCGATATTATATGCATCTAGCGCATCCTTGATGAACTTCGCTTTTTCAATGCGGATGTCATCGATGTCGATGCCTAACACGTGTTTGGCCGTGGTGCCGGCAATGAATGAGTATTTGCCTTCGCCACAGGCAATGTCAAGCACGGTTTTGCTTTTCAAGGGAAGCGCGTAGATCAGGCCATCCTTTGTGCCTTTCATTTGCAGATCGCGGACCTTGCGCTGGCGCTCAAGGTCGCCATCTTCAGGTGCTATTACGGTCGCGCTGTGCTTGATAGTATAGATGCCACCCGGCAACGCCATATTGTGCATCCAATTCTGACGTGCAGTAAGGGCGTCGACTTTTGTTTGCAGAGTCTTGTTAGTGGTCATCTGTTGTCCTTGTGAAATGAACTCATTCAGGTCCGGGTGAGTCTTGAGCGAATTATGAATGTAACCCTTTAAGGCCAGTTCGCGTATGTCCTGCCATTTGTTGTGACGCATCACAACGTGCACCGGTATCAACGGAATATTGAGTATTTGCGCCAGCGCTAGACGGTGACTCCCGCCGTGAGCGAAGAGAAACCGTCCATCGCGGCCGATCGAGACGAAGAGATCGTCTGTGAAAGGCTGACCACGTTCTTGCGCTGATAGCAGGTGCCCGGAGTTCTGAAGTTCATCGTATATGATATCCAATCGTGCGTAACGCGCCAGAAGTTCATCGCGATTCCGGCAGCCGTCAATCTTGCCGCGCTTTGCAATCTGGTCCATCTTGTGAGCGAATAGGTTCGTATCCTGCCACGCCACGCCAATATCGAAATGTTCGCGCAGCATATCAGCGAGGATCGAGGTCTTGAGCGATGATGGCTCCTCGAGATCCCAGTCCCCACCTTTCAGTTTGCCCCAATCGAAGAGCTTTGTCCCATGTAGCTTGCGCGTCTGTATGTGATGGCGGCAGTGGTATTCCACCGCGCGTGGTGAGATATAGATATACCTCATCGGATCAGCAAGCGCTGCACGATTCTTTTCAATTGCAATGTTTTGTGCAGCATATGCGAGATAATTTGAGTTCATAATGGTCTAGCCGTGAGCACCTAGATCGTGGCGGGAGACGTCTGTATGTCAAAGGCGATTTTGTGCGGCATTGAGGCGTTCCTTGGTGCGAGGCAGCGGACATCCTGTGGGATTGTTCGGGCCCAGAATAGCAATCGGTGCCTTGCGAGCCCTAGGTCCCATTCGCTCCGCGGTATTTGCTTCGAAGGTGTTTCCCCAGGAGGGGCACTCGTTTGTTTTCTTCGTACAGTCTTCGCCACGTACATTCTTGTCGCAAAAGGAGTCGACGAGCAGAGAGTCGCGCTGTTCAATAAATCTGTTATTCCGAATCACATTGTCATTTGATGCATCGCGGGTTTTCAATGTCGCGCCGCATCCCCGCTCGAATGTGTTGTGCTCGATCAGATTGTTAGACGAGTAGTGAGCCATATAGATTGCATGGAGTTTGCTACAGCGCGTGATATTACGAATATCGACGAAATGGTTTTGAATAATTGTATTATGCTTTGAGTTGACCAAGCGGATCACCGCAGTCGACGGGTTACCCGAAGGATAGGCAATTTGGCCGATTTTGCGAAACACATTGCCGCGCACAATGTTCTCGGAGTTGGACGCTCGTTCCGAGTCTCTATCTCCATTGAGTGAGATGGCGGTCACGTAGTTCGTGACTTCGAGACCCTCGATCGTGACCCGGGTCGGCTTGCCCGTCGAGCTCTTGAGTACGAGCCAGGTGCGACCTTCTCCGTTTCCATCGAACACCGGGCGCCCACCTTTTGCCGCCGCGATGACCAGCGGTATCCCATCGGAAAGGTCTTCGATCACGGCAAACTGCCCCACATAGTGACCAGGAAGGACGAGAATGCGGCGCGCCGTGATGTCGGGACCTTTTTGTGCCAAGACGCGCTCGATTGCCACCTGCAGCGAGTCGAGTGCCTTGCCTTCGTCGTTTCCGCTGGCCTTGCTGTCGCCCGAGGGCGAGATGTAGATGGCGACTTCTGCCGCCTGCGCGAGACTAGCGGCGACTATGAACAGGCCGCACGCGAAAAGTGCAATGAAGCGTCTCATGGATCCCACTCCTCATTCAAGGCGTTGTCTTTTCAAGCCTGCGCGAAGCTCGGCCCCGAGCACGTCGCACGCACAGTGCCAGAGAGGCACGAAGCTCGGACACTCTTCGGGGCCGGAGCGTTCGTCCAGAAACGGCGCCACCACGAAGAACGCCTGCCCGGCCGGAACCAGCAGTTCGATGGCCGGGGTAGGCTATCCAGTACGCCAGCCACGACTGGTCCATTCTTGAATCTCCGGTGTCTGCACTCTGTCGTGCTCACAAGTCTGCGCGGGAACATAGGACCAGTATCGAATGCCAGGTTCGACAACCACTCGCGTCCTCGCCGCTGAGTTGGGCCTGCTCCAACGACATGCCGGATATTGGCGCGAATCGGGTTCAGCATACACAACCATCGTCGCCTTGAACTGGACGGACACAAGCATCCGAGGACCCATGGAAAACGAAAGGTCGCAGACAGCACAGTCCGCGTGTGACCAATTGGGCGACGGCATGCGTCGGGCAATCGGGCCCTCGCCAAAGCGCTCGGTCCAACGATCGAGTTGGGCGCTGACCTCGGCGACCGTCCACGTCTGGACGTCGACAAAGGAACAGCGCACGCGAAACTCGCGGTCGACCTTGTTCCACCAGCCAATCAGTTTCGATAGCTACGGTGCGACGAAGCGCACGCGCTCTGGCTAAGGACCTGCTGGCGCTGCGCTCTGACCCTCAAGGCGCTGCCTCGCTGTAGAGTCGCAAGCCGCTTTCGGCCCACCTGAGGACAAAACGCGCAGGCGCTCGTCGAGCTTGCGGCCCACCTGTGTCCACGTGCGTTCAGCGCAAACCCACGAGCGCCCGTTGCGCCCCAGGCGCGCGCGCAGAGCGGGGTCGCCGATCAGTTTCGCCAGCGCGTCGGCCATCGATGCAACATCACCCTTTGCAAATACGAGACCGGTGTGTTCATCCGCGATCATCTCGACAAGTGCTCTAACGCTCGACACGAGCACTGCCTTCTCCATTGCGAGCGCCTCAAGCGGCTTCATAGGCGAAACCATCTCGCATACTGGCCAAGGCTTGCGTGGGAACGCAGCGATGTCAATCAGCGAGTAGTACGCCTCCACCATTTCATGTGGTACCCGGCCAGGCATGATCAGCCAGTCACACATATCTTCTGCGTTGGCAATGCGAAGGATCTCTGCAGTGATCGGTCCGGTGTTGGTGCCTGAGGCGTTTTCGTTTCCGACCAACATCAAGCGGAAGGTGAGACCACGCTGCTTGAGCATCGCGCAGGCGAGTACCAAGTCTTCGAGGCCCTCGTAGTCGACGAACGTTCCAACATATCCGATTACCGGGGTGCCATTCGGGATTCCGTGTAGCGCCGCGAGCGCCTCGTCGCGCGGGCGAGGCACGAATCGCTCCGGATCGCACGAATTGGGAAGCAGGTCAATCTTATCTGCCGGCACGCCGCGCTTGATGAGTTCCTCGGACATCGGACCGGTCAGAGTGAACACATGATCGGCCAACTGTGCCACTTTCGTTTCGAGCAAGCTCTGAGCCGCGTAGGCGGGAGTGTCTTGGTACTCGGGCTCACGGGAGATGCGTGTCACTTCCCAGAATCCACGCACCTCGTAAACGAATGGGACTCCCATACGGCGTGCTGCGATCAACGCTGGCAGTGCGGTACGGTAGTTCGATGCTGCGATGACTGCAGCGGGCCGAAGCGCGCGCAGTTTTCGCTCGACAGCCTCGGCTGCCGCCTTCATGTAGGGCAATACGGGCATTCCGGGGGTGCGCTCGGGCTCGAGGATGCGCACGAAGCGATCGCCGTCAATTTGGTCCTCAAGCGGAATCACGGTGCCGCGAAGCTCTGGTTTGGTATCGATCGGGAATCCCGGCCGGGTGACTGTGACTACCTCGTAGCCTGCCGCCTTCAATCCACCCGACACCCCTTGCGCCCGCGTCGCGTATCCGCCCGACGAATAGGGCAGGCTGTTGTGCAGCACATAGCAGATGCGGTTTGCAATAGGTTCGATCGCATCGACTGGCGAGCTGACGACGAGTTCAAAGGCCTGCAACTGAACTGCAGGTGAGCGCTGCAGCTTTTCGCGGAGCGCCTCGAATCGCGGTTCAGGATGACGCGTATAGATCGCGTCGAGTTCCCGAAATGCGGCATAGGTGGCCTCCATCTGTGACGAGCGTTGCGCCGCCCAGAAGTAGCCGCGCAGTACCGGCTCTGAACGGTCGAACTCGAGCGCAAGACTGGCGAGCGCGAAGTCGGTTTCCGCACCCGCTGATTTGGTTACAAAGCGACCGAGTTCGAGTGCCGCAAGTGCGCGGGTACTTGCAGGGACGTCGGCGCCCGGCGCCATCAGCCGCGCACGTACTGCAGCTACGCCACCAGACTGTAATTCGATCCCCAGGGCTTCGGGACCGAAGGTGTCCGGAACCGGCGTCACCTTGGCCGCATTTCGCACTGGAGTAGCTGGTTTGGCTGCTAGTTCGGATCGCCTTGTCGTCTTCACCGGTGGGGCCGAAGTCCTTTCTGGCTCAGATGCGACCTTGGCGGCGATGGTGGTGGTTGGAGCATCCGGGGCGCCAGGATCATCTTGCACCGCCAACAGGGCTCGTGTGCGCCGGCGCCGCATCACGTCGCGTGCCAACCGGGCGAGGTTCAGTGGCAATCCAACGAAGTCCTTCGGCGACTTGAAGCCGCGCACGAGTAATCGCCCGAGGCGGTACGACGTCGTGGCTTTGGCTTCCGCAAATGAGGCCTGCGTCAATCGCAGGCGCGCCAACAGCTTGTCGTAACGTTCGTCAAGCTTGGTCAATTCGTACTTGTGCGCTGCGGCCAGCGCATGGACGCGCCTCTCCGCCTTGATTCTCGCTAGGTGGACTTCGTCCGACATCCGCGCTTCAATTGCGTCGGCCGCAACTTTCGCGTCGCGGGTTACCGCGATGACCTGCGCTTCGCGAGCTTCTTCAGCCTTGGCGAGTGCTTCGCGCGCGGCTTCGAGTTCAGCGAGCGAGGCGAGCCTGTCCGCTTTGTGAGATTCCTCAGCCCTCGTGATTGCTCCGCGCGCCGCCTCGAGTTCATCGAACGAGGCGAGCCTGTGCGCTTCGCGAGCTTCCTCTGCCTTCGTGAGCGCTTCGCGCGCGGCCTCAAGTTCATCGAGTGCAGCAAGCCGCTGCTCGTTGACCGTTTCCCGCACGCCGCGTTCGTTCTGCAACGCAGTCGCCGCTTCCGCGAGTTCTTTCGCGTGCTGTGCCTTGAGCTTGAATACGGCCTCGTTGAGATTGTCCCCTCTGGTGCGCTGCTCCAGCAACTCCGCTGCACTGGCACGAGCCGCGGTTCGAAGTGTCTCGCCTTCCCGAGTGATCTGCGCCAGCTTCACTTGTGCGGTCTTGAGCGCGCTCATCTTGCGCCGCATCTCGCCGCTCAGTTCGTTGATGCGCGTCAACAGAAGCGCCTGCGACTCGAGTGTGGCGCGTTCCATGATCGAGACAAGATCCGCGGGCGGGCAGGTCATTTCCGCATCTGCCCGGGCGAAAACACAGAAGATGTTTCGACCGTCTGCAATCATCGACCGCATAGCCAGTCCGACGCTCGAAGCAAACTCGGCGAAGTGTCGCGGAAACAGGCTGACCTTGTGGTCCGGATGTGGGTGCAATCCGAAAGGTGTTGTGCAGACGAGTCTGCCATCCGGATTCAGCCTTGCCTTGGCCGCTCGCAACAGTCGTTCCGGTCGCGCTTGGTGTTCGATCACTTCACCTAGGAGGATGGTGTCGTAGGTCGGCACCTCCGGCAGGCTTGCCAAGTCGGTCTCGATCAGCGTCAGCCGCTGCTGCACCTGCCGTGACTCGGCCTCGATCTCCCGCCGTGCGAAGGCAATTGACTCGGGATGGGTGTCGATCGCGGTGACTTTGAAGCCCTCGCGTGCCAGCAGGATTGAGGCGATGCCCTGACTGCAGCCGACATCGAGCACGCGTTCGCCATCGCATTGCGCGCACATCCAGTGGATGCGGTCGCGTGCGGCGCGCGAAGTCTCGTCGGTGAAGATTGCGCCGCGATACAACTCGGTGATTCGATCTGCAGGCACCGCCGCCAGTGGCGCCTCAGCCGGCGCGGCCACGGCAGCGGGGGAGGAGATTGCAGCGTCCATGTACCTTCAACTCCAGTCGAGTATGCGCGCGAGCGGCAGTCAGGCGGCACTCGGCAGGCCGACTACATCAATGACGAACTTGTTGGACGGGATAGCTCGCGCGACCTCAGCGAACGGGCTGTGCGCGACGAGGAACACGACGATGTCGGCCTTGGCAACCGCCTCGGTGGCATCGACGAGCCGATGGTCGTGCAGCGATGCAGGCAATTCGCCGACGTTGGGCTCGGCGACGATATACCGCGCCGGGAGCGTTCGGGTTAGGGCCTCGGCAATGTGCAGCGCGGGGCTTTCGCGCAAATCATCGATGTTCGGTTTGAAGGCAAGACCCATCAGTGCAACCGTCAGTTCGCTCGCAGGGCGACCGCAACGTGCGACTGCCTCGTGCACCTTGGCCACCACCCAGGCGGGTTTGGCGTCGTTGACCTCG
>JACSRM010000077.1 GCA_014879745.1 Burkholderiaceae bacterium
CTGACGTCGCCGCAGGTCGGCATGCAGCGCCTGGTGCAACACGCGCTGCGCTACCGGCCGGACCGCATCATCCTCGGCGAGGTGCGCAGCGGCGACGCGGCGCTGGAGATGCTGTTCGCCTGCAACACCGGCCACTCTGGCAGCTTCGCCACCGTGCATGCCAACTCGGCGAGCGACGCACTCGGACGGCTGGAGGATCTGTGCGCCACCGTCTGCCTGCAGCCGCCACGCCGAGCGATCGCCACGGCGATCGGCTGCGTCGTCTTCGTCCAGCGGACGATGACCGGCAGAGCGATCAGCGAGGTGCTGTACGTCGACGGCTGGCAGAAGGGCAGCGGCTATGTCACGCGCTCGGTGTGAGCGAGAGGGGGCCAGGGAGGCGCCGCCTCCCTCCCCTCGGTACGCCATCTGCCGGGCGACAGGGCCGCGCGCTTCGCATGGCCAGGAGCCATGCTTGCTCGCAACCCGGTCACCCTCGATCGCGCACCGTCCCCGGACCCTCCGGTCTCGCCGACGGGCAGAGGTCCATGGTCATGGACCTGAGATTTCATAGGGCGGGGAGCCAACCGGCTGCAACCGGCGGGCTCCCCTCGATCAACACAGCGGAGTAAGCGCTATGCAGACCGTTCACGAATCTACCACGGCCCACGTTCGCCGCGCCGTCTGCCACCACGAGTTCGTCGATGCCGGCGATTGGGCGAGCGGGCTCGACGAACTCGCCGGGTTCACCGACGACGAAATCGAGGCGCTCGCGCAGGACGAGCCGTCCGACCTGATCATCTTCGCGGAGAATGTGCCGCTGCTCGGCATTACGCAGGCGCAGCAGCAGGCCGACCGTGAGCTGTTCCAACGGTGCTCGGGCCTGCTGCGCACGGCGATGGTCGCCGCTGCGCTGCTGTTGTCGGCGGGATCGTCCGCCCGGGCGCTCGAACTGTCCGGACCGGCGACGGTGATCGACGGCGATACCCTGGTCGTGGCGGGCCATCATGTCCGAATCTGGGGGATCGACGCGCCGGAGCTGCGGCAGACCTGCGGCCGGCCCGGCGGCGCGCAGTGGCCGTGCGGAGAGTCGGCCCGCGACGCCCTGGTGCGACTGGTCGGTGGCGAACGCGTCGTCTGCCAGTCGAACACCCACGACAAATACGGCCGGGACATCGCTCGCTGCCGTGTCGGCACGCTCGACGTCGGCGCCAATCTGGTGCGGGACGGCTGGGCGCTCGACTGGTCCCGCTACTCCGTCGGCGAGTACGAGCCACAGCAGGACGACGCGAGAGCGTCGCTCGACGGCATCTGGTGCGGGCCATTCGAGAACCCTTGGAACTGGCGCCACGCGCAGTCCGAGGAGGCCGTGCGATGACGAACGCTCAGATCCGAGAGATGGTCGCTACTTCCGACGCTGGTGCAGCGGCCGGCGCGGGGATCAAGATCGGGGACTAATTCATCGGCGCGAGGCCTGCGGCGGATGCCGCTGGGTTCGTCACCTTTGGCCCGGCGCGCACCTTCATTCCGGGCGACGACTCAGCTCGCGGCACAATTTGACTCAGTGTATATGCAAAGGGTTTGAGCACGCTTGGCGGCCCGCCCACGATTGGCACCGCACGAATCATGCCGAGCGTCTTGGCCGGGTCCGATGCTTTCATCGATTCCGCGGCGGCCGTGCAACCCCATATATTGCGCAAGTGTGGATATTTTTTACAACAGGCTGACGCCATGGTGCCCACATGTGAAATTGTGAGAGTGTGGAGGCGTAGCATGTGATCTTGTTGCCGTGGGCACATGTGCACAATCCCAAAAGCGCACACGCTCAACTGTTCACTTTCCCACATGATGGACGCATGAAGGTTCTGGCTCTCATCAATCAGAAAGGCGGCTCCGGCAAGACCACCGTTGCGTTGCACATAGCCACCGCCGCCTGGCAGGCTGGCCTCAACACGCTTCTCATCGACCTGGACCCGCAGACCAGCGCGGCCGAATGGCACGACAGCCGGGCTGAGGAATTCCCGGCCGTTCTTTCGATCCAGCCCACCCGCTTGCAGAAGGCCCTGCAGACGGCCGCCGAGAGCGACACCCACCTCGTTGTCCTCGATACGGCCCCGCACGCCGAAAGCACGGCGCTGGATGCGGCAAGGGCCGCCCAGCTCGTGCTGATCCCGTGCCGTCCGGCGATTATGGACCTTCGGGCCGTCGGGAAGACCATCGATCTTCTCAAGCTTGCCGGCGCCAATGCCTACGCCGTTCTCAACGCCGTGCCGCCCAAGGGCAGCGTCGTCACTGAGGCGGCCGAGGCCATAGAGAATCTCGGGCTGCCGGTCTGCCCCGTCCGTGTCGGGCAGCGCGTTGCCTACTCCCATTCCCTCATCGACGGCCGGACCGCCCAGGAGATGGAGCCCGAGGGCAAGGCGGCGGAGGAGGTCCAACAATTATACAAGTGGACATGTGCACAATTGGGCATGCCCGCATCCACACAGGAGCACAAGCGTCATGGCAAACAGGTTTCAAAGCGGACTGCGTAAGCTGAAGGAGGAGGTAGCATCGTCTCCGCCACCTGTTTCCGGCGTCGATCCGCCAGAGCAGGGCAGGGCGAAAACCCCGCTACCTCCGACCCGGGAAGGCAAAAAGGTCATCTCCGGCTACTTCGATCCGGCCGTCAAAAGGCAGTTCGCGCAGATCGCGCTCAACGACGACCTGAGCCATCAGCAGGTGCTCGCCGAG
>JACSRM010000261.1 GCA_014879745.1 Burkholderiaceae bacterium
GCTCGCGACGACGGCGCCCTGCTCTTCGAGCTGGCGGGCGTAGTGGTCGGCGTCCTGCAGCACGACGGGATCGATCTGCGCCTCGAAGCGATGGCCGCGCGTCTGGCGCCCGGCCTCGAGCCCGAGCGCCGTGACCGGCACCACGTCTGCGCCGTGCAGCGCGACGAGGCCGTGCGCCGGTCGCACGAACTGCACGCTCGTCCAGCCGTCGGCGAGCTGGTACTGCATCAGTTTCGGGATCGGCAGGCCGGCGATCGCGGCGTCGAGCGCCTTCTGCAGGCCCGCGGCGAGCATCGCGCCGGGCGCGATGCTGTCGAGAAAGAGCGTCTCCGATTTGCCGTCGGCGCGGCGCGCGAGGCTCGGCACGACGCTCGCGTCGGCGCCGAGCGCGGCGAGCTTCTTCAGCAGCGCGGGGGTCGCATTGCCGTCAGCGCCGATGCCGACCGCGACCGGCATCAGCTTGTGCGAGACCGCCTTGTCGGCGGCCTGTGTCGCGATACCCGAGATGTGGACGGCAAGGCGCCGCGGCGTCGCATACGGCGTCAGCGCCGAATGCGCGCCGGCCAGTCCCTGCGCGTGCAGCTCGCGCGCGAGGATCGCCGCGAACGACTCGCCGAGCGCCTTCAGCGCCTTCGGCGGCAACTCCTCGACGAACAGTTCGACGAGCAGGTTCTTCGTGCCGGCCGTCATGCCTTGACCGCCTTCTCGAGCTGCGCCTGCACCTCGCCGGCCCAGGCGCGCGGCGCCATCGGAAAGCCGAGCCGGGCGCGGCTTTCGAGATAGCTCTGCGCGACGGCGCGCGCCAGCACGCGGATGCGGCCGATGTACGCCGCGCGTTCGGTGACGCTGATCGCGCCGCGCGCATCAAGCAGGTTGAAGGTGTGCGCCGCCTTCAGCAACTGCTCGTAGGCCGGCAGCGCGAGCTGCGCGTGCATCAGCTTCGTGCTCTGCGCCTCGTGCGCGGCAAACGCCTGCAGCAGGAAGGCGACATCGCTGTGCTCGAAGTTGTAGGTGCTTTGCTCGACCTCGTTCTGGTGGTAGACGTCGCGGTAGGTCAGGCCCTCGGTCCAGACCAGGTCGAAGACGTTGTCGACGCCCTGCAGGTACATCGCGAGGCGCTCGAGGCCGTACGTGATCTCGCCGGTGATCGGCCGGCAGTCGATTCCGCCGACCTGCTGGAAGTAGGTGAACTGGGTGACTTCCATGCCGTTCAACCACACCTCCCAGCCGAGGCCCCAGCAGCCGAGCGTCGGGTTCTCCCAGTCGTCCTCGACGAAGCGGATGTCGTTGGCCCGCAGGTCGAAGCCGAGCGCCTCGAGCGAGCCGAGGTAGAGGTCGAGGATGTCGGCCGGCGCCGGCTTCAACACGACCTGGTACTGGTAGTAGTGCTGCAGCCGGTTCGGGTTGTCGCCGTAGCGGCCGTCCTTGGGCCTGCGGCTGGGCTGCACGTAGCCCGCCTTCCACGGCTCGGGGCCGATCGCGCGCAGGAAGGTCGCGGTGTGGCTGGTGCCGGCCCCGACTTCCATGTCGTAGGGCTGCAGCAGCGCGCAGCCCTGGTCGGCCCAGTAGGCCTGCAGGCGCAGGATGATTTGCTGGAAGCTCAGCATGAATGAATGGTGACGCGCAAAGTCCGAAGTTTACGGGCGCCCGCGCCGGGCACGGGGCGCGGGAACGCTCAGCCGCGCCGGCGCAGGACGACGAGCAGCGCGGCGGCGGCGATCGTGAGCGGCCACAGCCCGGCCGCTGCGAGCCAGCGCGCGTAGGGTGTCGCGCCGATCCGGCCTTCGACCTTCGCGTCGAGCGTCGCCTGCACGAGCGGCGGCAGGCGCGATACGACGCGGCCGTGGTGATCGACGACCGCCGTCGCGCCGGTGTTGGTCGAGCGGATCACCGGCCGCTCGAACTCGATCGCGCGCATCTGCGAGAACTGCAGGTGCTGGTCCTGCACCAGCCGGGGGCCGAACCAGGCGAGGTTGCTGACGTTGACGAGGATCGTCGCCGCGTCGGGGCCGACCATGCTTTGCACCATGTCCTCGCCGAACAGATCCTCGAAACAGATCAGCGGGCGCAGGCGCTGGCCGCCGGCCTCGAACGCGGCCGTGTTCTGCCCGCGCGCCTGGTCGCCGAGCGGGATATTCATCAGATCGACGAACCAGCGAAAGCCGGGCGGGACGAACTCGCCGAACGGCAGCAGGTGGCGCTTGCCGTAGTGGTACTCGGTGCCCGGCGCGTCGCCGCTGATACCGACGACCGAATTCACGTAGCCGTCATCGGCGTTGCCGAGGAAGATTCCGACGAGCAACGCGCGCCCCGGCGCCGTAAACGGCCGTGCCAGCTCGTCCCAGTACGTTCCCGTGAGTTCGCTGCGGGTGAAGGGAATCACCGACTCCGGCGTCACGACGAGCGCGCCGCGCGCAGCGTCGATCTGGCGCAGCAGCGACTGCAGGTGCGCGCCCGTCAGGGCCGGGTCGAATTTCAGGTTCTGCGCGATATTGGGCTGCAGCAGGCTCACGCCGAGCTCGCCGCTCGAACGCGTAAACCCGGAAGGCAGCAGTTGCGGCGCGACGAATACGGCCGCCGCGATGGCCACGATGCGCAACCGGGCGCGCACGCCGATCGGCCGCAGGATCGCCGCCAGCGCCGCGGCGAGAAACGCCGCGAGCGCGCACAGCCCGTAGACGCCGATCCACGGCGCCCAGGCAGCGAGCGGTCCGACGGCATGCGCGTAGCCCGACGCGATCCACGGAAAGCCGGTGAAGAAGACGCCGCGCGCCAGCTCCGCGAGCAGCCAGCAGGCGGCGAAGAGCAAGGCATCGGCGAGCGGCGCGCCACGCCTGCAGCGCGCGAAGAGCCAGAGCGCGGCGGCGTAATACAGCGCCAGCAGCGCCGCCAGCGCAAAGACGGCGAGCGCGGCGAGCCAGGCCGGCATGCCGCCATAGTCGTGCATGCTGATATAGAGCCACCACAGCCCCGACACCAGCCAGCCGACACCGAACAGCCAGCCCAGCGTCGCGGCGCGCCAGGCGCCGCCCTCGGCGACGAGCCCGGCGAGCACCGCGAGCGCGGCGATCTGCAGCCACCACAGCTCGAAAGGCGCGAACGAGAAGGTCTGCGCCGCGCCGGCCAGCAGCGCGACGAGCCGGATGAGCGCGCTGCGCATCAGCGTGCGTCGGGCACCGTCAGTCGCCGAGCTCGGGCTCGTCCGCCGCGGCGCGCGTGACCTTGAACCAGCGCACCGCGCCGCCACGCGCCAGCATCACCGAGAAGACGAGGCCGCCGACCTCGGCCGATTCTCCGCGCCGCGGCACGTGGCCGATCTGCTGGGCGACGAAGCCGCCGATGGTGTCGAACTCGTCCTCCGGCAGCGCCGTCTCGAATGCGCGATTGACGACGTCGATCGGCGTATCGCCGGCGACGCGCTGGCTGCCGTCGGCGAGCGTGTAGATACCGGTCTCGCCATCCTTCTCGTCGAACTCGTCCTCGATCTCGCCGACGATCTCCTCGAGCACGTCCTCGATCGTGATCAGCCCGGCGGTGTTGCCGAACTCGTCGATCACGATCGCGAGGTGGTTGCGGTTGGTGCGAAAGTCGCGCAGCAGGTCGTTCAGGCCCTTCGATTCCGGCACGAATACCGCCGGGCGCAGCAGCATGCGCAGGTTGATCTGCGGCGCGCGCTGCACCTTGAGCAGATCCTTGGCCATCAGGATGCCGATGATGTTGTCGCGCGAGCCCTCGTAGACCGGAAAGCGCGAGTGCGCGGTCTGGATCACGCTGTGCAGCAATTGCTCGTAGGGCGCGTCGATCGACAGCAGATCCATGCGCGGCGCGGCGACCATCGCGTCGCCCGCCGTCAGGTCGGCCATCCGGATCACGCCCTCGAGCATCTTGCGCGATTCGGGCTCGATCAGCTCGCGGTCCTCGGCTTCGGCGAGACTCGAGATCAGTTCGTCCTTCGAATCCGGCCCCGGCGAGAGGAATTCGATCATGCGGGCGAAGAGCGTTCGCTTGTCGACCCGCTTCTCGCGCCGCCGGCCGCCGCGTGGCGGCGTATTGCGCTCCACATGTCTCTCCGGGTGCCGATCGGCGTGCTTGTCGGCGGTCCTGTCGCTGGCGCGCGGGGGTCGTGCAGGGTGAGGGTCGGACATCGCGGGCCGGGCGCGCAAGTACGGGATGGGGCAAGCTTACCCGATGCCCGCCGCACGCCGCGCATGGACTTGACAGCGCTTGAAGTTGCGCATCCCGCCACAATATCGGTAGACCCTCACTGACTGAATCGAGCCGCCATGTCGAACGGACTGATCCCTGCCACCATCGTCACCGGCTTTCTGGGCTCGGGCAAGACGACGCTCCTCAAGCGGGTGCTGACCGAGGCCCACGGCAAGAAGATCGCCGTCATCGAGAACGAGTTCGGCGAGGAGAACATCGACAACGAGATCCTCGTCCAGGACAGCGGCGAGCAGATCATCCAGCTCAACAACGGCTGCGTCTGCTGCACGATCCGCGAGGACCTGCGCAGCACGCTGTCGGACCTGGCCGCGAAGAAGCGCAGCGGCGAGATCGATTTCGAGCGCGTCGTCATCGAGACGACCGGACTGGCCGATCCCGGGCCCGTCGCGCAGACCTTCTTCATGGACGACGAGGTCGCCGAGACCTATCTGCTCGACTCGATCCTCACCCTCGTCGACGCCAAGCACGCGACGGGCCAGCTCGACACCCGCCAGGAGGCGCGCCGCCAAGTCGGCTTCGCCGACCAGATCTTCATCAGCAAGGCCGACCTCGTCGACGATGCGACGCTCGACGACCTGACCCACCGCCTGAAGCACATGAATCCGCGCGCGCCGCAGCAGAAGGTCCACTTCGGCGAGGTGCCGATCGCCAAGGTATTCGACCTGAAGGGCTTCAACCTCAACGCCAAGCTCGAGATCGACCCCGAGTTCCTCGAAGCCGACAGCCATGCCGGGCACGACCACGACCACCATGACCACGAGCACGGCGAACACTGCGACCACCCGCACCACCATCATCACGACGACGACGTGAAATCGTTCGTCTTCCGCTCCAACCGCGCGTTCAACCCGGCCAAGCTCGAGGACTTCCTCGGCTCGGTCGTCCAGGTCTACGGCCCGCGGTTGCTGCGCTACAAGGGCGTGCTCTACATGAAGGGCACCGACCGCAAGGTCGTCTTCCAGGGCGTGCACCAGATGATGGGCAGCGATCTCGGGCCGGCCTGGGCGGCCGGGGAGAAGAAGAACAGCAAGCTCGTCTTCATCGGCATCGACCTGCCGCGCGACATATTCCTGCAAGGGCTCGAACAATGCCTGGTTTGACGCTTTTCCGGCAAGGGCTCGAACAATGCCTGGTTTGACGCTTTTCCGTCGTTCACCGGCGCGCGGCCGTGGCTACAATCCGCGGCGCCTGAAATTTCGGGCACTGCAGACCCGGCCTTCACAAGGGGGCGTGACGTAGGCGTTGCAAGGAGATTGCTGTGACGAAGACAACGGCGAAACGAGCGAGTGCAGCGGCGCCGGCCGCGAAGAAGCCGGGCGGGAAGACCACTGCCGCGCCGGCACGCAAGGCCCCCGCGAAGTCCGCCGCCAAGCCTGCCCCCAAGGCCAGACCCGCGACCGCCGCGAAGAAGGTGGGCGCCGCCAAGCCCGCCAGCCCGGCCAGGGCCGCCACCGCTCGCACATCGGCCGCCAAGCCGTCCGCCACGCCGAGCGCCAAGCCGGGCCCATCCAGGAAGCCCGCACCCGCCGCGGCCGCCAACCCGGCCAGCACGAAGGCGACGCCAGCCGTCGCCACCAAACCTGCCCACAAGCCCGTCGCGTCGACCGGCGCCCGGCGTCCGGCGCCCGACGCCGCGGTGACCCCGGCGGTTTCCCTTCAGCCCGCGAGCGCGCCCGCGCCCGCACCCGCACCCGCACCCGCAACGACCCGAATGACTTCCTCTGCCAGGAGCAAGGCGAACGCCAAGGCACAGGCGGCGTACGCCGCACCGGCACCGATGCCGGCGCCGACATCGCGCTTTGCCGACCGCTTCGCACCGCCACGCCCGCCGACCCGTCAGATGAACCACCTGGAGGTGGACCGCGAACGCCAGCCCCAGAAGCACGACCCCAGGCTCGTCAATGCCTGGAAGAGCAAGGCCGGACGCGATCTGACCGAGGCCGAACTGCTCGCCATGCCGGAAGCCGAGTACATGAACGAGAAGCAGCTCGACTACTTTCGCGCGACGCTCGGCCGCCTGAAGGACGACCTGCTCTCCAACGCCGGCCAGACGACCGAGAATCTGCGCGAAGACACCTCCATCGTGCCCGATCCGGCGGACCGCGCGACGATCGAGGAAGAGCATGCGCTCGAGCTGCGCACCCGCGACCGCGAACGCAAGCTGATGAAGAAGATCTCGCAATCACTCGCCCGCATCGAGTCCGGCGACTACGGTTTCTGTGACGAAACCGGCGAACCGATCGGCCTCGGCCGGCTACTGGCCAGACCGACGGCTACACTGTCCCTCGAAGCCCAGCAACGCCGCGAGCTCAAGCAAAAGATGTTCGGTGACTGACAGCAGACGCACCACCTCCGCGATACCCTGCCGCAAGGGCGCGGGCGGCCGTGCGTGCGCCCGTCACCGTCGCTGAGGCGCGCCCGCCCTGCCATGTCCGACCCGAAACAGAGCACGAGCTTCTTCCGCAAGGTGGCCCGCTTCGTCGCCAACCCGGCGACCGACTGGTCGCAGGTCGGCTCGGGACAGGACGGGATCGACACCGAGCTTGCCAAGTCCGAGCTGAAGGCAATGATCGAGCGCAAGCGGCGCAACGATTTCGTCCGCAAGCGCGAACTCGACATGCTGCGCAAGGTGCGCCGCGAGGGCCTGACGAGCGAACAGCTCGCCGCGCTCGGCGGCGCGTCGTCGCGCATCGACGATTCGGTGCCGCGCCTGCCCGAGAGCGGCGCGAAGGCCGAATTCGGCGTCAAGGCCAAGATCGACGAGATCGAGCAGCAGATGGTGGGCGACCACAACGCCTACGTCTCGTCGGTGCGCCGGCCGACCGACTTCTACAACGCGCCGACCCAGCCGGCGGCGATGGCGCGCACCTCCACCTCACCGGGCGCGCTCGACTCGCGGCCGAGCATTGGTGCGCGGCTCGCCGACGACGGCGCCGATCGGCTGCGCCCGGCGGCGTCGCTGTCGCCGTCGGCAGCGACGATGGGGCCGGGGCTTTCGCCGCTCGCGCCGGCCGCAGCGCCGGCCGGCGTGCCGGCGTTCGGCAGCCCGTTCGAAGTCGAGGTCAGCGAGGTCGCGCACGATCCCGAACTCGACGAGGCGGTGATCGCATTCGCGAATGCGGACTTCGAGATGTGCGAGCAGGCGCTGGCGCGTCTGACCGGCCCCGGCGGCGAGCGCGCGCAGCACGCCGAGACATGGCTCGTGCGCTTCGATCTGTACCGTGCGATCGGCCAGCAGCAGAAATTCGAGGGCCTCGCGCTCGAATATGCGCAGCAGTTCGGCTGGTCGGCGCCGCAGTGGTTCTCTCTGCCCAAGCTCGTCGCCGAGGCGGCGGGCAGCGAGGAGCGCCCGGCGCGCTCGCGCATCGACGGCCAGGTCGGCTGGGTCTGCCCCGAGACGCTCGATACCGACGGCGTCGCGCGTCTGTCGTCGCAGACGCTGCAGATGCCGCTGCCGTGGGTCTTCGACTGGTCGGCGCTGAAGCACATCGACGCCGAGGCCTGCGCCCACCTGAGCGAGCTGTTTCGCTACTGGATCCCGCAGCAGCTCGACATGCGCTGGCTGGCCGGCGACAAGCTGCTCGCGCTGCTGCACGCCGCCGCGCCGACCGGCGAGCGCGACGCCGATCCGGCGTTCTGGCAGCTGCGGCTCGATGCGCTGCGCATGGCGAATCGGCCCGATCAGTTCGACGAGGCGGCGATCGACTACTGCGTGACCTACGAAGTGTCGCCGCCGTCGTGGGAGCGCGCGACCTGCCAGGTGCGGATGAGCGGATCCGAGCCCGGCAGCACGACCTCGCCGACCTCGCTCGTCAGCGAGGCATCGACGAGCTTTCTCGAATCGCAGATCGTCGACGACGGACAGCAGGGACGCGTCGGCCATGTCGACCTGTCGGGGCAACTCGTCGGCGACATCGGCGAGACCCTGAAGCAGATGGAGGCCGATGTCGGCAGCGCGGCGCGCATCGACATCTCGTGCGCCAAGCTGATCCGGGTCGACTTCATCGCCGCCGGCGACCTGCTGAACTGGGTGCTCGCGCGGCGCACCGAGGAACGCGGCGTGACCTTCAGCGACGCGCACCGGCTGGTCGCCCTCTTCTTCGGCGCGATGGGCATCAACGAGCATGCCCGCGTCACGGTGCGGCAGGTCTGAACGCCTTCCGATCGAACCGCGTTCCGCGCGAACGCAACACCGCTTCGCAAGACACCATGAATACAAGCTGGCACGGCACCACCATCGTCAGCGTCCGCCGCGGCGCGCAGGTCGCGCTCGGCGGCGACGGCCAGGTGACGCTCGGCAATATCGTCGTCAAGGCCTCGGCGCGCAAGGTCAGGAAGCTCCATCGCGACCAGGTCCTGGCCGGCTTCGCCGGCGCGACCGCCGACGCCTTCACGCTTTTCGAGCGTTTCGAGGCCAAGCTCGAGAAGCATCAGGGCCACCTGACGCGCGCCGCGATCGAGCTCACGAAGGACTGGCGCACCGACCGCGTGCTGCGCCGCCTGGAGGCGATGCTCGCCGTCGCTGACCGCGAGGCCTCGCTCATCATCACCGGCAACGGCGACGTGCTCGAGCCCGAGCGCGGCATCATCGCGATCGGCTCCGGCGGCGCCTATGCGCAGGCCGCGGCGCGCGCACTGCTCGAGCACACCGAACTGTCGCCGGAACAGGTGGTCAAGAAGGCACTCGAGATCGCAGGCGATATCTGCATCTACACCAATCAATCGCACACGATAGAGACGCTGGGATGACGTCAACGAAACTCACGACGCAAGCGCCCGCCGCCGGCGGCATGACGCCGCGCGAGATCGTCTCCGAACTCGACCGCCATATCGTCGGCCAGCACGCCGCCAAGCGCGCCGTCGCGATCGCGCTGCGCAACCGCTGGCGGCGCCAGCAGGTGGACGTCGCGCTGCGCCCCGAGATCACGCCGAAGAATATCCTGATGATCGGCCCGACCGGCGTCGGCAAGACCGAGATTGCGCGCCGCCTGGCGCGGCTCGCCGACGCGCCCTTCATCAAGGTCGAGGCGACCAAGTTCACCGAGGTCGGCTACGTCGGCAAGGAGGTCGATTCGATCATCCGCGATCTCGTCGACAGCGCCGTCAAGCAGGAGCGCGAGGCGCAGATGCAGCGCCAGCGCATGCGCGCCGAGGACGCGGCCGAGGAGCGCGTGCTCGACATCCTCGCCGGGCCGGCGCGCGACGCCGCCGTCGCCGGCAGCGACAACACCGCGCGCCAGGTGATGAGGAAGCGCCTGCGCGAAGGCCAGCTCGACGACAGCGAGATCGAGATCGAGGTCGCCGAGCCGCGCCCGTCGCTCGAGATCATGACGCCGCCCGGCATGGACGAGATGGCCGAGCAGCTGAAGGGTCTGTTCGCCAATCTCGGCGCGCCCAAGCGCAAGCTGCGCAAGCTGCGCATCCGGGACGCGCTCAAGCTGCTCGTCGACGAGGAGGCCGCCAAGCTCGTCAACGAGGACGATATCAAGAGCGCCGCGGTCCACAACGCGGAGCAAAACGGCATCGTCTTCATCGACGAGATCGACAAGGTCACGTCGCGCGCCGACAGCGGCACCGCCGAAGTCTCGCGCCAGGGCGTGCAGCGCGACCTGCTGCCGCTCGTCGAGGGCACGACGGTGACGACGCGCTACGGCGTCGTTCGCACCGACCACATCCTGTTCATCGCCTCGGGCGCATTTCACCTGAGCAAGCCGAGCGACCTGATCCCCGAGCTGCAGGGGCGCTTTCCGATCCGCGTCGAACTCGCCTCGCTTTCGGTCGACGATTTCGAGGCGATCCTGACGCAGACCGAGGCGAGCCTGTTGATGCAATACAAGGCGCTGCTCGCGACCGAAGGCGTGACGCTCGAGATCACTGCGGATGCGATCCGCCGCCTCGCGCAGACCGCCTTCGATGTCAACGAGCGCACCGAGAATATCGGTGCGCGGCGCCTCTCGACGGTGATGGAACGCCTGCTCGACGAGGTGAGCTTCGATGCGCCGGCGCTCGCCGGCCAGACCGTCAAGCTCGACGCCGCGGCGGTCGAGTCCAGACTCGGTGAGCTGGCGAAGAACGAGGATCTGTCGCGCTATATCCTGTAGCTTCGACCCGCCGGCGCAAGGCCCGTCACAGCGCCAGCCTTCTGGCCTGCAGCGCGAGCAGGCCCTCGAAGATCAGCATCTCGACGGTCTCGAACGGCAGTTCGAGAATCGGTTCGAGCTTGACGGCCGCACCGCCGCTGATCAGGAGCGCGGGTTCGATTCCGGTGCGCTCGCGCAGGCGGCGGTGGATGCGTTCGACGGCGCCCGCGATCGCGTGTGCGCCGCCGCTCATCAGCGCATCGCTCGTATTGGTCGGAAAGTCCACCGCCTCGCCGGTCGGCGCCTTCAGGCCGGCGGTACCCATCTCGAGCGCGCGCAGCATGAGTCCGAAGCCGGGCAGGATCAGGCCGCCGAGGAAGCGGCCTTCGGTGTCGAGCGAATCGACGGTGACCGCCGTGCCGACCATCACGACCAGCGCCGGACGTGCCGCACCCTGGCTCAGCACGTGATGGCGGGCGCCGACGAGTGCCGACCAGCGGTCGGCGCCGAGCCGGCTCGGGTGGTCGTAGCCGTTCGTCACACCGGCCGCGTGCGCGGCAGGGACGACCCAGCGCGGCGTGATATCCCAGATTTCGAGCTGCTCCTCGACGCGGCGGCGGATCGCCTCGCCGGCGACGATGCAGCCGAGCATGCTGGCGGGCGGGGCCAGCGCCTTCCACTCGCCATCGGCAAGCCGGTCGATCGTCTCCAGGAAGACCGCACCCTGGGCGAGCAGCACCGCGCCCGGATGCGGTGCCGCGTACTGGGCCCACTTCAGGCGCGTATTGCCGATATCGATCGCGAGAAAGCTCATGCACGGTCTCCGGGATGCCGGCGCTGCAACCCCAGGTCACGGGCGCTTCGCGCGGCGGCGCTGCGTACCTTCGCCGGCGCGATTGTGCCGTCATTCGGCTTGCGGCACCGATGACCGTGCATCGGGTCCTCCAGACATCGCGGCGCTACACTGCATCGGACCTCGAGGCCCATCCAGAGAACGAATCCAGATGCCCAACGGCCCGTCAAACGCTGCGAAGTCGTTGCCCGCCTACCAAGTCGGCTCGGGCCGCAAGGGCTTCGACCTCGCCGCGATCGACCCCGGCGCGAAGCCTTTTTCATGCGGCGACCGGGAGGGCGACCGCAAGGCGCTGGACGCGCTGGCGCTCGAGCTCGACGCGCTGCAGAACCTCTTCTACGCCGACCGGCGCTTCAAGCTGCTCGTCGTGCTGCAGGGGCTTGACACGAGCGGCAAGGACGGCACGATCCGCGCGGTGTTCGCCCAGACGAGCCCGCTCGGTGTCCACACCTTTGCCTGGAAAGTGCCGACCGAGCACGAGCGCGACCACGACTACCTCTGGCGCATCCACCGTCAGGTGCCGGCCGCCGGCGAGGTGATGATCTTCAACCGCAGCCACTACGAGGACGTGCTGGTGCCGGTCGTCAACCGCTGGATCGGCGCCGACGAGACAAAGCGGCGCTATGCGCAGATCAACGACTTCGAGCGCCTGCTCGCCGAGACCGGCACCGTCATCGCCAAGTTCATGCTCCACATCTCGAAGGACGAGCAGCGCGAGCGACTGCAGCAGCGGCTCGACGATCCGGCCAAGCACTGGAAGTTCAGCCTCGGCGACCTCGACGTGCGCAAGCAGTGGGACGCCTACCAGGACGCCTACCAGCAGGCGATCGCCGCCACCGGCACGCGCTGGGCGCCGTGGACGATCGTCCCGGCGGATTCGAAACTGCATCGCAACCTGATGGTCGCAAGCGTCATCAAGGATTTGCTTCTCGGCCTGAAACTGCGCTACCCGACGGGCGAGCGCTCGCTCGACGGCATTCGAATCGAATGACCGGTCCGCCGACCCGACCGCAAGGAGACAAGAGATGACCGATCTGTCCGCCGAATTCCAGGCCCTCGCGAACTATCGCCCGAAGTACAAGGTGCGCTTCGTCACCGCCGCGAGCCTGTTCGACGGCCACGATGCGGCGATCAATATCATGCGCCGCATCCTGCAAAGCATGGGCGCCGAGGTGATCCACCTCGGCCACAACCGCTCGGTCGACGAGGTCGTCACCGCCGCGCTGCAGGAGGACGTGCAGGGCATCGCGATCAGCAGCTACCAGGGCGGCCACGTCGAGTATTTCAAATACATGATCGACCTGCTGCGCGCGCGCGGCGGCGAGAATATCCAGGTCTACGGCGGCGGCGGCGGAGTGATCGTCGCGCCCGAGATCCGCGAGCTGCACGACTACGGCGTCGCGCGCATCTACAGCCCCGAGGACGGCCAGCGCATGGGCCTGGCCGGAATGATCGGCGAGATGGTGATGCGCTGCGATCTCGACCTGTCGGCGCACGCGCCGACCGCGATCGCGCAGGTCCAGGGGCACACCCAGGGTGCCTGGCGCGCACTCGCCAGGCTCATCACCGCGCTCGAGAACGGCAAGGCGCCAGGCGGCATCAAGTCGGCACTCGCGAAGTCCGCGAAGGCGGCGCGGATTCCGGTCGTCGGCATCACCGGCACCGGCGGCGCCGGCAAATCGAGCCTGACCGACGAACTGATCCGCCGCCTGCGCCTCGACCAGGGCGACGCCCTGCGCATCGCCGTCGTCAGCATCGATCCATCACGGCGCAAGAGCGGCGGCGCGCTGCTGGGCGACCGCATCCGCATGAACGCGATCGGCCCGTGGAGCCGCGGCGCGGCGCAGCCGGCGCCGCCTTCCGGCAAAGGCAGGCGGCGCGGCGCCACGGCCGAGGCGGCGTTCGAACAGCGCGTCTTCATGCGCAGCCTGGCGACGCGCGACTTCGGCAGCGAGATCAGCCAGTCGCTGCCCGACGTGATCGCGGCGTGCAAGGCCGCCGGCTTCGACCTGATCGTCGTCGAGACCTCGGGCATCGGTCAGGGCGATGCGGCGATCGTGCCGCTGGTGGACGTGCCGGTCTATGTGATGACGCCGGAGTTCGGCGCCGCGAGCCAGCTCGAGAAGATCGACATGCTCGACTTCGCCGAGTTCGTCGCGATCAACAAGTTCGACCGCAAGGGCGCGTCCGACGCGCTGCGCGACGTCGCCAAGCAGGTGCAGCGCAACCGCGAGGCGTTCAAGACGCCGCCCGACAAGATGCCGGTATTCGGCACGATGGCGAGCCGCTTCAACGACGACGGCGTGACGGCGCTCTATCAGGCGCTGCTGCCGCGGCTCGCGGAGCTCGGCCTCGCGCTCGGCAAGGGCCGGCTGCCGAAGGTCGCGACGCGCCACAGCACGCACCAGGTCGCGATCGTCCCCGGTGCGCGGGTGCGCTACCTGGCCGATATCGCCGATACGGTGCGCGCCTACAAGCGCCATGCGATCGCGCAATCCCGGCTCGCGCGCGAACTGCAGCAACTGCATGCCAGCGCCGACATGCTGCAGGCCGACGACGCGACGCGCGACGGCGCACGCGGCACCGTGCTGCGCCTGGCACAGGAGCGCGAGGCGCGCCTCGATCCGCGCGCGAAGAAGCTGCTCGCGATGTGGCCGCAGATGCAGAAGGCCTACGCCGGCGACGAATACGTCGTCAAGATCCGCGACAAGGAGATCCGCACCGCGCTTACGCACACGACGCTGTCGGGCAACAAGATCCGCAAGGTCGTGCTGCCGGGCTACGAGGATCACGGTGAGATTCTCAAGTGGCTGATGCTCGACAACGTGCCGGGCAGCTTCCCCTACACCGCGGGGACGTTCGCCTTCAAGCGCGAGGGCGAGGATCCGACGCGCATGTTCGCCGGCGAGGGCGATGCGTTTCGCACCAACAAGCGCTTCAAGCTGCTGTCCGAAGGCATGCCGGCCAAGCGGCTGTCGACCGCTTTCGACTCCGTCACGCTCTACGGCAACGACCCCGCACCAAGGCCCGACATCTACGGCAAGGTCGGCAACTCGGGCGTCTCGATCGCGACGCTCGACGACCTGAAGGTGCTCTATTCGGGCTTCGACCTGTGCAGCCCGAACACTTCGGTATCGATGACGATCAACGGCCCGGCGCCGACCATCCTCGCGATGTTCATGAACGCCGCGATCGACCAGCAGCTCGAGAAGTTCAAGGCCGACAACGGCCGCGACCCGACCGAAGACGAGGCAGGCAAGATCGCCGTCTGGGTCAAGCAGAATGTGCGCGGCACGGTCCAGGCCGACATCCTGAAGGAAGACCAGGGCCAGAACACCTGCATCTTCTCGACCGAGTTCTCGCTGAAGGTGATGGGCGATATCGCCGAGTATTTCGTCCACCACCAGGTGCGCAACTTCTATTCGGTCTCGATCAGCGGCTACCACATCGCCGAAGCCGGCGCGAACCCGATCAGCCAGCTCGCGTTCACGCTCAGCAATGGCTTCACCTTCGTCGAGGCGTATCTGGCGCGCGGCATGCACATCGACGACTTCGCGCCGAACCTGTCGTTCTTCTTCAGCAACGGCATG